>CAZGSG010000037.1:0-27940 GCA_964528095.1 uncultured Terrimonas sp. | reverse complement strand
TGGCAAAAGAAATGATCAGGCATGGCGGACTGCTTACAGAATTCTGTAGCAGGACGAATCCCGATAAACATAATTTTCCCACGCGCAACAGGATTGTAGCGGGCATGAGTGATGCAACGATTGTAGTAGAAACAGGTGTCAAAGGCGGAAGCATGATCACTGCTGAACTGGCGAACAATTACAATAAAGATGTATTTGCATTCCCCGGCAAGGTCACGGATCTTAAAAGTACCGGTTGTAATAAACTGATCAGGACCAATAAAGCTATATTGCTGAATAATGCTGGTGAATTGATCGAATTGATGGGTTGGGAAGAAAAAAAACCTGTTCAAAACAGACAGAAAGAGCTCTTTATAGAATTAATGCCAAACGAACGAATTATTATGGAAATATTAAATGACCGGAACACAATGCATATCGACGAGATCAATCTGAAAAGCGGCCTGAGCAGCAGTGCGGTAGCTGAAGCCATTCTGCATATGGAACTAAAAGGCCTTATCAGTTCTCTTCCCGGAAAAACATACTGTCTTGCCTCTTAAATCGGCCAGAAATGCATCGAAATGCGATGGTTGGTTGTCTTATAGGTGATCAAACGGGAAAGAATATTTTCCGGCAGATCATTTTTCGTTCCGGCAGGATTTTGCGATTATCTTAGCCGGAAATTAGCGGCAGGAATGAAGATCACAGACCCGGTACCAGTGAGAGTTTCCTGGTGATTATAGCGAATTTTGAAAATTAATTTCCCTTATGCGAGGAGCGCTTATTGTTCTTGTTTTTTGTTTATTCCTTAGCTTAAAAAGCTACTCGCAGTCCTGTACCACGCTTGGGCAAAATCCATCCACTGCTTTCCCCGTATGCGGTACCACCACTTTTGTACAAACTAATGTGCCTATTTGCGGTAGTACCAATATGATCGTGCCGGGCTGTAATGATGGTGCGCAATACCAGGATAAAAATCCCTTCTGGTATAAGTTTACCTGCTACCAGGCGGGTACACTTGGATTTACGATCACCCCGAATGATCTGGGTGATGACTATGACTGGCAACTTTTTGATATCACCGGTCATGATCCCAACGATGTATATACCGATGCCAGTTTATTCGTAATAGCGAACTGGGCAGGCACTTTTGGACTTACGGGTGCGTCTTCAACAGGTACATCGAATGTACAATGCGCTTCTGTGCCAAGTGATGGGCGTCCTACATTCAGCATCATGCCTACGCTTATAGTCGGCCATACTTATATCCTGCTGGTCAGTCATTATACAGATTCACAAAGCGGTTATTCATTGTCATTTGGAGGAGGCACTGCTGTGATCACCGACCCTATACTTCCAACAGTATTATCGGCCAAACCGGACTGCGACGGTAAGAAAATCACCGTACGCCTCAATAAAAGAGTAAAATGCAGCAGCCTTACCCTGTCAGGATCCGAGTTTTCCATTTCCAATGGAGGTCCTGCAGTCATTGCGGCCACGCCCGATAGCTGTTCATTCGCATTCGATTTCCAGGAATTGGTACTGACACTTGCTGCACCATTGACCAACGGCAACTATGATGTGATCGTCAACAATGGAAGCGATGGTACAACGCTGCTTGATAACTGTGATCATTCAATTGCTCAAAATCTGCAGATCCCTTTTTTCTACAATATTCCCCAACCCATATTTGCGGATAGTATCGGTAAAGTAAACTGCGCGCCGCAGGAAGTAAAAGTTTATTTTCCTAAAAAAATAGATTGCAGCACTATCGCAGCAGACGGAAGCGATTTTTCCGTTACGGGCCCTACGCCTATCAGTGTATCATCCGCTACTGGTAATTGTGTAAATGGAAAAACAGATTTTATTATTGTAAAATTCACTACTCCTGTTTATACCAAAGGCCTTTATACACTTACATTAAAAGCAGGAACAGATGGAAGTACGGTCATTGATGAATGCGGTATACAACTACCCGTGCATTCCAGGAACTTTACCGCAGTAGACACGGTATCAGCAGATTTTACTTATACTTCCCAATTAGATTGCCGGTTTAACTCCTTGTCATTTACGCATAATGGCGCTAATGATGTGAACAAATGGCATTGGACCTTCAACTCAACTATTAATTCGAATAATCCTAATCATACAATTGTATTTCCGGCATCAAGTACTAATACAGTGCAATTAGCTGTTACAAATGGAGTATGCAGTGACACGGTAACGCGTACAATTGTAATGGATAATGAAGTAAAAGTAGGTTTTGAAATGCCCCCGGTACTATGTCCCGAAGATCCACTTGTGTTAACCAATACTTCTACCGGTCTGATAGACAGCTGGCAATGGAATTTTGGCACTGCTATTAATAATCTCAGCGGATTAAAGACACCACAGCCCTATTTATTCCCCAATGATAATACAGAAAGATATTATACCATTAAATTGAAAGCCGTCAACAATGCTCTCAATTGTACAGATAGCATCTCCAAAAAAATACGTGTATTAAATAATTGTTTCATAGCAGTACCAACTGCTTTCACACCAAATGGAGATGGATTGAATGATTACCTTTTCCCCAACAATGCACTGAAAGCAGATAACCTGGAATTCCGCGTATTTAATCGTTGGGGACAGTTGGTATTTGAGACACGTGACTGGACAAAAAAATGGGATGGAAAAATCAAAGGTATTCCCCAGGCACCCGATGTATTCGTATGGTTTTTAAGTTATACGCATATCGTTACGGGTGAAAAAGTATTTCAAAAGGGAACAACCACGCTTATCCGATAATTTCTATCAACTGATCTTCTTTATAAAAACATTGCCGGAATAACAATAATTATTTCCGGCAATGAAGTTATCTATAAGCTGAGGTTTTATTTCAATACTGTTATCTTACCGGAAGATTATAATATTTTGCCACTGCCAGGTAATCGCTCATGTCAACACTATTATTCATGCGTCCATTCACCTGGGTAGCAGCCGGGATGGCAACGATACGCATAGTCAGGTTTTCTGAACCAGTACCCGCTACACGGTTAATATAGATGGTGGTGGTAGCTGTTGCATTACCAAAGTAAATCCTGTAATCTTTTGTTGCACCAGCGGTGGTTCCAGGCAGCGGATACCAGAAACCATTCGAAGGGGTTACATATACGTACAAAAGACTTTTTTCAAAATCAACTTTTGAAAGATTAAAGGTCTTGCTTACTTCCACACCTGAATGAGCAAATGCAGCGAAATTGTATTGTGTCACATTTGCAGAACCTACTGCTCCGGCAGGGCCGGCAGGACCAGCAGGGCCGGCGGCGCCTGTAGCACCGGCAGGGCCTACATCTCCTTTTTTACAGGATAATAGCAAACTCGCACACAACATTGTCATGATAACTGAAGAGAAAAACACTTTCATAATAAACTACTTTTAAAGGTTAAATATTTGATGGCACAAAGAACTCTTTACTTCTTTATGGAAGCAATACCCTGTTTGTTGGTATTTAGTCGGTGTATTTTGCAATTAAGACGTTAATGGTATATAATTGAAATAATCTATACCGGTTAGTGGTATTCTCAAAAAATAAAAGATCCTTCACCCGATATCCCCTGAATTATTTACCAAAAAAATGACTGAGGCTAATCACTCCAGCGTAGAAATTCTCCTTAAAAAAATCATTTGGACTATATTTCACTACTGCCCTATCTTTGCACATGGCAACAAGAAATTTCTCCCCCACCTCTATTTCCAAAAAATTTTTCGGTGAAGGCCTGACCTTCGATGACGTGCTGCTGATGCCCGGTTACAGCCAGGTATTGCCACGGGATGTTGATATCAGTTCAAGGCTCACAAAAGACATTACCCTCAATGTGCCCCTGCTTTCCGCGGCAATGGACACCGTAACAGAAGCTTCGCTGGCAATGGCGCTGGCAAGGGAAGGCGGTCTCGGTATTTTACATAAAAATATGAGTATCGAACAGCAGGCCGAGCAGGTACGTAAGGTAAAAAGAAGTGAAAGCGGCCTGATACTCGACCCTATCACCCTGCTTGAAAATGCGACGATCGGCGATGCGTTGAAACTGATGCGGGATAATAAGATCGGCGGCATTCCCATTATCGATAAAAATGGTAAACTAACCGGCATCCTCACCAATCGTGATCTTCGTTTTGAAGATGATAAAAAAAGAAAGATCAGCGAGGTAATGACAACCGAGCGTCTTATTACTGCACCGGAAGGAACTGATCTTAAAAAAGCGGAAAAGATCCTTCGTCAGCATAAGATCGAAAAATTACCCGTTGTCAACAAAAGCGGCAAGCTGATAGGCCTTATTACCTACAGGGACATATTGCAACTGTATAGTTTTCCCAATGCGCTAAAAGATAAATTCGGAAGGTTGCTGGTTGGGGCAGGTGTAGGCATCACCGGCGATCTGCTGGAACGTGTAGCAGCCTTACAGCATACTGGTGTAGATGTGATAGCATTGGATAGCGCGCATGGTCATAGCAAAGGCGTGATCAATGCGCTAAAGGAAGTAAAAAAGAATTTTAAAAATATAAATGTCATCGCAGGAAACGTAGGTACTGCTGCCGGGGCGAAAGCACTGGCGGAAGCAGGTGCTGACGCGGTGAAAGTTGGTATTGGCCCAGGCTCTATCTGTACCACCCGTATAGTAGCGGGCGCAGGTGTACCTCAACTCACCGCGATCATGGAAGCACACGCCGCATTGAAAGGAAAAAATGTGACGGTCATTGCAGATGGCGGTATCCGTTATACCGGTGATATGGTGAAGGCCCTGGCCGCAGGTGCAGACTGTGTGATGATGGGAAGTGTTTTTGCAGGCACAGAAGAAAGTCCCGGCGAAACGATCATCTATGAAGGAAGAAAGTTCAAAGAATACAGGGGCATGGGATCACTGGGTGCTATGGCTACCGGTAGCAGCGACCGTTATTTCCAGGATGTAGAAGACGATGTAAAAAAATTCGTACCCGAAGGTATTGAAGGCCGCGTGGCATACAAGGGTACATTAAAAGAAATAGTATACCAGTACACCGGTGGTCTTCGCGCAGGCATGGGTTATTGCGGAGCCAAAGATATCAATGATTTAAAAGGAGCCACTTTTATCAAGATCACCAATGCGGGTATGCGTGAAAGTCATGCACACGACATTGAGATCACCAAGGAGGCGCCGAACTATAGCCGCCGCTAGTTAGTTCAAAAGTAAAAATTAAAAATAGCCTCCGATGATACAGCGGCTATTTTTTAATTTTTACTTTTGAATTTCTAAGATTAAATCGTTGATAATAAAAAGAGAATACCAGCAGCAATATACCGATCACGATAAAGGAGAGGATTTTTTGAACAGTAGAGAAACTGGAGCTGTCAAATGCCAGCAATTTTATCAGCGTAATGCCTATCAATAATACGGCGGCAAGTCGTGGCCATGATCGTTTGTTCATTATTCCCCATCCAAACAATACCAGGGAGAGTAGCAGCCAGATCAATGTGACGGTAACCCCATCCCACTGAAGACCTATAAAAATCACCAATAGCAGTAGCGCCTTCCAGGATAATAATTTTTGCAGCAGGATCTCGCGTGGAAAAACGAATACACTTGTTATGGCAAGTACCGCAGTGAATAAGAACAGGAAACCAGTTGTGCTGCTTATTTCGGCCAGCACCATTATATTAGCAGTCACCAGCACACAGGCAATGTACAGGGCAATGTTATTAATGATCACCTGCTGGATCTCTGTTTCCGTAAGCGCTATTTTTTTTCTAAGCGCAAAAGCAATCGCATTAAAAATAAAAAGAAGGTAATAAGTACTCATGAAGATAAAAGCGATAGGCTGCTGTTGTAAGGGTTCATACCGAAATATCGCCCAACCACCGAAGAGGATCCAGGTGATGAACATAGCAAGGTAGCTCATGAGTTTCCATGATCGTTTAAAAGAAAGATATACCACGCCGATATTGATCAGTAAAATATAAGAGAAAAAAAGATCCACCCTTTCGGCATTGGCACTGATGAGAAAAGGTATACCATATGCGCCTGTCATTCCAAAAATGGCTATTTCCTGTCGCCCGTAGTTCATGGCAGTGGCAACCGTATAGATGGTCAGCAATACCATCACCAGGAAAGTAAGCGGGGCTGGTAAAAAATGATAATATACGAACGCGCCATAAGTAGTAAAATAAAGAGAGGCCATACTACCGCTAAACAGGATGGCACTGAATAGCTGGTATTTTTTCTTCAACCGGTAAGAAAGGAATAAAAGGATTGCCCCGGCAGCATAGGCCAATACGATGCGCATAGTCTCCGATATGAGCTCTTTATCGATCGCATATTTCACACCAATAGAGATCCCGATAACTAATACCACTATACCCACAAGATGGATAAGCCGAAGACCAATAAAATTTTCCACGCCGCCGGTTGCATCTACAGGGGTGGCAAGCGGTTCATTAACCTGGGGCAATGGAGTATTTATCGCGGCTTTACGCAGGAGATCAAGCTCCTGTTGTAAAATATAGAGTGTATGACGGGAACCGGCCAGTTCCGTAGAGAGCTCATTGATCCTGCGCTGCAGTTCCTGTATCTTCTCCTCTTCATTCATTAAACTAATGTACGACTTCTGAAATAATGACAGTTGCAATACCTTAAAGAGACTTTTGGGTACACAGAATACCAGCGGCTATTCATGGAGCTGGATAGATTTTTTTTACGCACCTGGCTTCCTGATTAAACAGGAAGCTCATAAAACAGGAACATGGTACACATCTGTGTTAATATGCCACTCATTCTCCCGGTTTATGCCAGTCGCATTAATAAATACAGTAAGTGTGAATATCACTACTAAAATTTACTTTTACACAAATAATAACTGTGAAGCGTTACAGTCGTCTCTTAATTGCGATCGGTGGTAGTTTGTTGCTTTGGGCATCCTGGCCCATGTCTTCATTTACCGTATTGATCTTTATTGCCTGGCTGCCTTTGTTATGGGTGGAAGATCATGTCTCCAACTGGAAAAAACTTTTCGCAATCACCTACCTGCATATGCTTTGCTGGAATCTGCTGGTGACCTGGTGGGTTTGGAATGCAAGTCTTGCCGGCGCATTGAGTGCTTTTCTTGCCAATAGCCTGATCATGTGTTTACCCTGGCTATTGTTTTATTTTACAAAAAAGAACTTAGGCAGATGGATCGGCTATAGTTCTTTGATCATTTACTGGCTTTGTTTTGAATACATTCATCATAACTGGGAACTGAGCTGGCCCTGGCTTACACTGGGCAATTCATTCGCCACCCATCCTGAATGGGTGCAGTGGTATGAATACAGTGGTACTACCGGCGGCAGTTTATGGGTATTGTTAAGCAATGTGCTGGCTTATTCGGTATTGAAAGAATACCGGGGCAGAGGCAGAACAAAATTCTACTATATAACTATTGCCAGCTGGATCATGTTGCTGGTATTACCGATACTTGGTTCTCAGCTAATATTAAGCACAGAAAAAAAACTGGTTCAACTTGCAATACCCGGTGCTACCAAAAATGTAGTGGTGGTGCAACCAGATGTAGATCCGTATACAGAGAAATTCAGCGGCTCTGTTGAATCGCAGCTACAGCGTCTTATTTCATTATCAGAACAACAAATCGATTCAAACACCTCGCTGGTCATATGGCCGGAAACAGCGATTCCTGTTTCTGCCTGGGAAGATAATATCAAAGGAAATTTTTTTTATAATTCTGTCTGGTCTTTCCTGCACCGGCATCCATCTATTAACCTGCTTACCGGTATCAATAGCGCCAGGAACTATGGCAACAACAAAAAAAACGCGACTGGTACTTCGCGATTTGACGAATCAAGCGGCAACTATTATGATGAATTCAATACAGCAGCGTTCTTTGATGCCGATACCACAGTTGATCTGTATCATAAGGCCAAACTGGTACCCGGCGTTGAAACGCTTCCTTCATTTCTGAGTTTTATGGGCAAGTGGTTTGAAGACCTTGGTGGCATCAGCGGTACACTCGGAAGAGATTCTGAAAGAAAAGTATTTACGTCACCCGGTAATCATTTTAAAGCAGCTCCCATTATTTGTTATGAAAGTATTTATAGCGATTACATAACCGAATACGTTCGCAAGGGGGCCAATATTCTTACCATCATCACCAATGATGGTTGGTGGGGCAACACTCCCGGCTACAGGCAGCATATGAACTATGCACGCCTGCGTGCTATTGAAACACGAAAATGGGTGGCGCGCAGCGCAAATACCGGCATCAGTTGTTTTATCGACCCGCTTGGAACAGTCATCAATCCGCAACCCTGGGACACACAGGCTGCAATCAGGCTTGCGATACCCGTTGATAACAGGCAGACCTTTTTTGTAAAACACGGCGATATTTTATCAAGAGCGGTGACAATTGTTTCCATCCTGCTGATCCTTGCAACTATATTTCTAATCATCAAAAGAAGAACAGCTAAGAATAAAACTTCAACAGTTTAACCGCTTAAAAACGCTGGTGGTTCATTATTGCCGTTTTTTTGGTAATGAACGTCCGAAATTTATAATCAGCACAGCTCATAAACCCATTGCTATGAATAAGGAATTAATACTATCAGGAAAAAAAATAGCATACCAGGTGCAGGGTCATGGAAAGACAGTGATGCTGGTACATGGCTTTGGGGAAACGGGCACGGTATGGAACAACCAGGTAGCTTACCTGCAGGATAAGTTCAGCCTCATCGTCCCCGATCTTCCCGGTAGCGGTGGATCTGAACTGGCAGATGAAATGAGCCTGGAAGGGATGGCTGAAGTCATCAAACTGATCCTTGACAAAGAAGAGGCAGCAGCCCCGGTGCTGATTGGCCACAGTATGGGAGGTTATATAACGCTTGCTTTTGCGGAGAAATACGCCGACAGGCTGTCTGCTTTTGGACTTTTCCATTCTTCCGCCTTTGCCGATAGTGAAGAAAAGATAACTACACGCAGAAAAGGAATCGATTTTATCCGGCAGCACGGAGCCTTTGAATTTCTAAAAAACGCGTCACCTAAACTTTTTTCTGATATTTCCAAGGCTAAAATGCCGGATACGATCGCTCAATTTATTCAGTCCCTAAACAACTTTTCTCCTGAAAGTCTCGTTTATTACTACGAAGCCATGATAAAACGCCCTGACCGCAGTAATGTGCTGAAAGCCACCGAAGTTCCTGTCCTTTTTGCATTGGGAAAATACGATACCGCTATTCCAATTGAAGATGGGCTGAAGCTATGTCACTTGCCGGGAAAAGCGTATATTGATGTCCTTCACCAGTCGGGCCATATGGGCATGTTGGAAGAAACTGAAAAAAGCAACCAACTCCTGGAAAGATTTTTAACTGAAATATGATTTCTGATCCGTAATGAAGAAGTTTTTACTGATACTATTTTCTTTTTTTTCATCTACAGCACTACTGGCCGAACACATTACGGGTGGTGAGATATTTTATACTTTCACCGGTATGTCCGGTGGCAATTATCAATACCGGGTTACACTAAAATTATTCCGGAACTGCGGATCGAACGGTGCAGCGCTTGACCCTGTTGCGGCCATCGGTATTTTCAACAATACGACCAATGTAATGGTAGGGCCGACGGCTTACCAGGTTTCGATGACCAGGAAGGAGACACTTCTTCTTTCTTCTCCCGGAGCCTGTGTCACCAATGCTCCCTCGGTTTGTTATGAAGTTGGCTATTATGAATTTGATGCCGTACTGCCTGCTTCAGCAAATGGTTATACAATTTCTTATCAGCGTTGCTGCCGGATACAGGGCATCAATAATTTAGTAAATTCCGGCAACCAGGGTGCAACATATACCGCACAAATACCTGGTAATGCAATACGCATGGATGCGCCGGAAAATAACAGCGCCAGGTTTACCGGTGTGGATACAGTGATCGTTTGCGGGGGCTATCCCTTCAGCTACAGTTTCGGAGCTGTTGATCCGGATGCAGGTGATCGTTTGGTTTATTCATTTTGTGAAGGCTACCTGGGCGGATCAAGTGGATCAGGTGGTGCTGCAATGCCAAATCCCCCCGCTAGTCCACCCTACGCCTCCGTATCTTATGGTTTCGGATATACTGCTACGGCACCACTTGGCACCAATGTTACGATCAATCCCAGCACCGGTCTTATAAGCGGTACATCGCCGCCTGAAGGAATCTATGTGGTGACTGTTTGCGTAAACGAGATCCGGAATGGCGTGGTCATCGCTACACAACGCAAAGACCTGCAAATAAAAGCCGGCGGTTGTGATATCGCCAAGGCCCAGCTTGACCCTGTGTACATGTCCTGTGATGGATTTACAGTCAATTTTGCAAACAAAATAAACAGCCCGCTGATCAATTCCTACTACTGGGAGTTTGGTGATCCTTCTACGGGAGCAAACAATAACTCTTCCAGCCCGACACCTGCGCATACTTTTTCCGCTGCCGGTGATTATTCGATCAAACTTGTTACTAACCGCGGACAGGATTGTTCAGATTCTACTACAGCAATTGTAAAAGTATATCCCGGTTTCTTCCCGGCCTTTAGTACTGCAGGTATATGTCTAAAAAACCCCGTCAGCTTTACGGACAATACCACCACCAATTTTGGTGTTGTTGATAGCTGGAAATGGGACTTTGGCGACATTAATTCTGCCGCTGACATATCTACACAACCAACAGCTGCCTGGACCTATAGTTCGACTGGCCCGAAAGAGATCATACTGACTGTTACAAACAGCAAGGGATGTATAAAAACAATAAAAGACACTATCGAGATCATAGATAAACCTCCGATCACACTTGCGTTCAAAGATACCCTGATCTGTGTGCCTGACGCGGTTCAATTGCAGGCAAGCGGCACCGGTAATTTTAGCTGGTCGCCGGCAATAAATATGGTCAATGCCAATACGGCTACGCCAACTGTAAACCCCACTTCCACTACCACCTACTATGTTCAGTTGGATGAGCAGGGTTGTATCAATAATGATTCAGTAAAAGTGCGTGTAGTATCTTTTGTTACGCTAAATGTAATGCAGGATACGATTATTTGCCGTACAGATCCTGTACAACTGATCGTTAACAGTGATGGATTAAAATACCAGTGGACTCCTGCTACTTCAGTAAATAATCCTGCGGCACAAAACCCGATAGCAACAGCCGGCAGTACAACTACCTATCGTGTAACTGCTTTTATCGGTAATTGCAGTGCTTCAAAAAATATCAATGTCACCGCCATCCCTTATCCGGTTGCGAATGCGGGACCTGATACGACGATCTGTTATAATACGCCCGCGTTTTTAAATGGCTCACATGATGGAAGCTCTTTTTCATGGTCGCCGGTAGCTTCGCTGATCAATCCAACTACCCTTACTCCTACCGCTTACCCGGCACGAACGCAGCAGTATATTCTTACATCGCTTGATAACAAGGGATGCCCCAAACCCGGAAGGGATACGGTATTGGTAACGTTGCTGCCAAAGATCCGTCCTTTCGCAGGCAATGATACGTTGGTGGTAGTGGGGCAACCATTACAATTAAATGCAGAAGGTGGTGTAAGTTATGTATGGATACCGCCAACGGGGCTGAACAATCCGAACATAAAGAACCCGATCGGTATTTACCCGGCTGAGATCGATAGTGTGAGATATACGGTACAGGTATATAATGCGGCAGGTTGTTATGACTCCGCTTTTGTTTCGGTAAAAGTGTTTAAGACAAATCCATATGTGTTTGTTCCATCTGCCTTTACTCCCAATGGAGACGGGCTCAATGACCGGATCAGCCCGATAGCCGTAGGGGTACAAAAAATCAATTACTTCCAGATCTATAATCGCTGGGGACAATTGCTTTTCACCACAACACAAAACGGGCATGGCTGGGATGGAAAGATCGCAGGTACACCGCAGGCCAGTAATGTTTTTGTATGGATGGTAAGTGCGGTTGATTATACAGGTAAGTCGATCTTTCTAAAGGGAACTGTCACTTTGATCAGATAAATTCTGTAGAACCCTGAATGCTCTGTCCTTCATTCACTACTGTACCTTTACTAACAATATGCCCTGCGACCAGTTCAGTCCCAGAGCTTATCTTAAAAGTATTTCTTCATTAAATGATCAGTCTTAGCAGCGGGTTTCCAAAATAAAATTGGTAACTCCTATATTTCGATAGGGATTTCAAAGGAGCTAACAGAGAAAATGAGCGAAGGAAGAACCTGGCTATTTGCGCAGGATTGAGTTAAGGAGGATTTTCACTGCGTGAAAATGGTTTTCGCTATCCTGCTGTCCCTTCTTATAACCATATTAAAGTTTTGAGCTAGCTTCCAGTATTTATGTATCGACTGCTGCGGCAAAATGATCATTTACTTTAATGAAATCCTTTTTAAATTTTTAATTTTGAATTTTGAATTACCCTTCTATGTCTAAAATCATCTTAATTACCGGCGCCACTTCAGGATTTGGAAAAGCAGCTGCAGAGAAATTTGCTGCTAATGGATATGATCTTATTCTCAATGGAAGAAGGGCTGACCGCTTACAGGAGATAGCCAGCACTCTTCAGAAAAAATATAGCGCATCCATACTTACATTACCCTTTGATGTACAAAACGAAAAAGCGGTTTTTGCCGCAATAGATTCGCTGCCGGACAATTGGAAAAAGATCAGTATCCTGTTCAACAATGCAGGTCTTGCACTTGGTCGCGACTATTTTGAAGAAGCCGATCTTAGTGACTGGAATACGATGGTGGATACCAACATAAAAGGGTTTATGTATGTAGCAAAAGCTGTATCCCAGTTAATGGCGAAAAACGGAGAAGGTGGGCATATTGTTAATATGGGTTCAGTGGCTGGCAAGCAGGTATATGAAAAAGGCAATGTTTACTGCGCTACCAAATTTGCTGTAGATGCATTGAACCAGGCGATGCGTATCGATCTCCTTCGGCATAATATACGGGTCACAGGCATACATCCGGGTGCAGCAGAAACTGAATTTGCCACCGTTCGTTTTAAAGGCGACAAAGCCACTGCGAAAACAGTGTATAACGGTATAAAACCATTATCGGCCGAAGATGTAGCAGATGTGGTCTACTATTGTACCAGTCTTCCTGCGCATGTTTGTATTAATGACCTGGTCATCACCTGTACCCAACAGGCAGACGCCATCTACTTTAATCGCCAGCAGGCTTGATCCGCATCAATCTTGTTTAGGTTTGCTAATGTAATGGGGGGACGCGTTTGAGATTGCATTAGCAGGTTCGATTTCGACCGGCCTGGTAGTTGCCGTGCTTTTACGTAGCAAATATCCTTTCTGCAGCATCAACCGGTGCAGAACTGCTTGAAAATTATGAAACTCCGTGAAATGAATCCTATATTTATACGGTAGTTGATCCAATCCCCTAAAGACCGTTATGAAAAAAATCCTGTCTCTTTTTTCTTTTTTTCTACTCATATATTCTGCTTCAAACAGCCAGGATATCCGCATCCAGGCTTGTACCAACGAAATGATCAGCAAGCAGGTTGACAGTCTTAAGTCGATGTATTCAAAAGATGGTTTTATTTTATTAAAAGAAGCTTCCGTCACCATGGAAAGCGAATATGAAATGCCAGTGATCGTTCCACTTACACAGGGAAGCTGGTACCAGTTCATTTTTATTGGTGATTATACTTCAAGATTGTATGAAGTAAGAATGTTTGACTGGAATGAACGCCAGGTGATCTTTCAACAAAAAAAATGGGGTGATATTGACGGGAACATTATCTCTTACTCCTATATCCCGAAATTCTCCGAGTTTCACATGATGAAACCTGTGCAGATCAACAAACAGAAAAAGAAAAATCTTTGTGGGTATGTAATGCTTTTTAAGAAGACCCCATCGGTGGATACTGCGTCGAGGTAGGTTTTTAGCACAATTGTTAAATCAAAAGCTGCAATCCTGAGATTGCCATAGATACTGAAGGCTATCAGAAAAAAAACTCAATGTAATCCCGGGCCGATCTTATTGAATCCTCAACTTTATTAAATATAAGACCCGGAATCTTCCACTATATGTATTTATAAGAAATACCTTCCATAATGTGTCCTGATTGATTGATGCTTACCGTACAATCTTCCAATCTGGTATTGCGTTTCTCTTTCGTTCTATACTGCCGATTGTCAAATAAAACCGCGCGGAACAAGGAAAAGTTCCCGGGTCTTATTTTTCTTACTCTTGAAAAATTATTAAAAGCGGCCCGGGATGACAGCTTGTTGTTCGATCTATCTTTCTAATTTGTTGCTCGTATCACAAACCACAGTATGTTTGTTTGATTTGACATCGCAATCATCTATTCAATTCGCCAACCGAAGCATATCTGTTTGATTAGTCATCACAGTTTGTTACTAGAGTCACCTACCGTAGCATGTGTTTCTGATTAGTAGCTGGCTATTTTCACGCAGTGAAAATACTCCTTAGCTCAAATCCTGCGCAAATAGCTAAGTTCTTCCTTTGCTCATTTCTCTGTTAGCTCCTTTGAAATCCCTATCGAAATATAGGAGCTGCGAATTTTATTTCGGAAACCCACAGTACGACTGATCATTTAATGAAGAATTTTTTTTGAGAAAAAATAGTGCAGCCACAACAGCTAACACTCCCCCTATTGCGCCAGTGAAATCCTCACCTGTAATCCAGCCTTCGTATTCGTGATCGGGAATGCATTACTGATCTTGGGTATGGTACGGTTCTGCTCGAAATAGAATTTCAGATTCACCCGGTTATTCAATACATAATCTATCGAAGGTGATATCGTGATCGCTTTTTGTCCATAGGTACCAAATGACTGCCCCTGGTCCAGTTTGCTATTAGCGGTAGCATTATCACGCAGTGAAAAATCAAAACGGAACGTTACATCATTATCCAGTTTAGTGCCCTTCTTACCAATCTTCAGGTTCTTTAAGATCGGAAGTCCTTTTTTACGGAAGTTAAATCCAAAAGTCACTTCGGTTGTACGATCTTCCGCAAGCTGGTAATCGATCAGGCTGAGGCTAAGCGTTCTTGATTTAGCAAATTCGAATCGCACGCCTAATTGATTGGTAAAAGTCATATCAACGCCAACCAGCGGATCAAATCTTTCTTCCACAGAAATATTAGGCACAAGGAAGAAAGGAATGAAATCACCCTCCGCATTTCTAAATGCAGGCATACTAAAATGCGATGGATCCTGGAACAACAGTGCCGTATTGAAACTGTTCATGCTAAGGGTACTGTGATAGCCATGACGGATCGTTACATTAGTGAATAATTTTTCCAGTCCCGGTAGCTTTGACAGTCCATTATAGGTAAGTGACCAGTTTGGTTTCGGCATAATGCCTGAGAATGGATTGGAATTTATCTTCGGATTATTATTCTTAATCAGATTGATGGTCGTTGGATCTTTTTTAGTGTACGCTGCAAGAAATGCCGGGATCACCACATCCTGCGCATACCGGCCATATCCTTCATAATAACCATCGGCGTCCACATTACCACTTTGATATGGATTTTTTGGTCCCAGTCTTTGTGATAACAATAACCTGTTTGATTCAAAGGTCTTAAATGTTTGAGAAACGATATTCGGATCAAATTTTTCAAAAAGCGTTTGGTAAGAAATATAGGTCACGCTGAAGCTTCCCATTGCATACGGGTTTAGCCTGGTAAGCCCTGCGGTACCGGTAGTATCCTTGTACAATTCTGAATATTGTTTACTAAAGGTCTTATCAAGATTAAGATCAATGGTCAGATCACGCAGCGGACTTATCTGTGCAGTAAGATTGAGTTTCTGGTTATACCGCTGTTGTATCATCGCAGACACGAGCGAATCCCTTGACAGTAGTCCTTTGGCACCAAACCGGTTGATCCAACTGGTATCGGGCTGGTATCCAAATATGAAACCATAGCCAGGCTGCCCGCTTTTGTAATTGGAACCAAAGGTTCTCGTACTATCCATATAGCCCGGCAAGGTTGTTCCAAAATCTTCATTATACTGGATGCCAATTCGTTTTAGTGAAGTAGCAAGACCGAGCGCAAATTTTACCCCTCCATTTAGTTCAAGCGGCATATTCCTTTTTTCCGCCCTTAATTTTCTTCTTTCTTCACGTATCTTTTTCCGCAATTCTTTTTTCGCCTTGCGTTTTTCTTTCGGGCTCATTTTTGCCCAAACGGAATCCGGGATATTGAGCGTTGGTTTTGCAGTAACTGTTTTATTATCTGCAGCCGTTTTATCATTCGCCTGTTTGTCCTGCGCGGTTTTACCGCCTGGTGTGCTGGTACCGACCGCACGCAGGAACCGCGATTTCATATACAACTGATCAAAGTTCAATTCAGAAATAACCGATCTTGTTTGTGAGTTGGACAATACATTACCAAGTAGCCTCGATTCAGGTAATAAAGACGAAGCCAGCCAATTGTATTGCGTAGAATAAGTACCACGCAATGTTGTCCAGTCAAGCAGCGGTATCTTTTGTGTAGGCACCGTATAGCTCAATGAAGCCTGCTGGTTAAACTGCGTATTACGTCCGCCTTTAAATAAATTTTGTTTGACAGTTTCCTTTTTCTCTTTTGTATCAAGTCGCCCAAAAGGTTCATCTATCCGCGCATTATTTGTTGCCTGGTAATCCAGGGTGATCGATTTTGTAAGCGACCATTGTAATACATAGAAACGATCGAACGTAAAGTACTTATCATAGGTCTCCGGAATTTTATATGGACCTCCGCCTATATTTCTCGGACGCATAGATCCAAATTGCCTGAAGACATCAGCCTTAAGGGACAACCGGTTGGGAACATAGTTGAAATTGATGTCCTTAATAAAAGTCAGCCATTTCGATTTTGACTTGATCAGTCGTTTGAATGGTTCCAGGTATTTAGGCTCAGCCAGGTAATTATAGGCGATCGTACCTCTTGTGCGCCGCATTTCGTAATTCTCGATCAACGGATTATGCTGGGTAGTCTGCAGGAAAGAATAGTTAAACTCAAAATTCGATAAGCTCCATACCTTGGGCTTCTTATTATCGATCTTCAATTTTTTGACATTGGTAAAGTTCAATGTCTTAATAGTTGTGATATCCTGCGCCACAGCTCTTATAGAATCTTTCTGGTCTTTGCCGCTTGCATTATTCACTTTTTCTTTTAAACGGATATCCAATGCATAAGGATCGTACTCAGGTGTGCTGATAACACGGCTGATCCCTGCAAGTACAGGTATTTGCAAACCTACTTTTCTTGGCAGTAATTTTCCTGCATCAATATTAGCTGATACATCGAATGTATACAGGTCTTCACGGCTTCGCTCATTCACCCGTTGTTCCAGCGTACCAAAACCCTGGCTCTTTGCGGATCCTGACAAGGAGATACCACCAAGATCAGCCAACTTCAGATCCACCCTTGCCAACGCCGCCCAGCCGCCTTTTTCATCGAGGTTGGAAAAACGGAGTTCGTTGAACCAGACTTCTGCGCATGCTTTTTCCAGGTTGGTGTTTTCTACGGCAAGCAACATCCCCCGTACTTCACCAAGATTGGGATTACCGATCACTGCAAATGAACGACCATCCGGCTGGTCTTCTTTATAATATTGTGAAGGTGGAGTACTGGAGTTGTCACGTCTTAATTTCATACGTGTCAATTCCTGCAGATCGAAATCAAGATTATTCAGTTCCGGCCAGATCAATAAACTATCCCGTTCATTCCACCGCGTTTTCTTTAATGGTATCCTTACCTCGTAATAATTTCCCTGGAAATCATTACCAAGCCTTACTATTGCTGTAAGCGAATTATCCTGTATTGCATTATCGCTTCCTCTTCCTTCCGCATGAATGAACATTTTCAACCGTCCATACTGGCGCATATCCAGGTTCATGGTTTTGAACACACCGCGGCTTTGTTTGATATCCAGGTTACAAAGCTGTACGCTGAGCGATTGTTCATTCAGGAACAACTGCACATTATTATTACTTAACTGTTGTTGCCTTGCAACACCTGGAGGTATTACATAGTTAACAGGCTGCCGCTGATCATTCTCTTCCAGGTTTACGGCAAGTGTATTAAACTCTACTGGATCATTAGCCGGAAGGTTTGTATATTGCCCGGTTTGATCAATATTACTTTTAAACTGGCGCCATTGATTTCTTACCAGTTCCAGCTTACCAAAACGCAGTACAACCTCCTGGTCAAAATCTGTCATGAACATACGGATAAACCGGATAGACTTGAAATCAGGAATATTGCCTACTTTGTTTTTATAGTCAGCAATAGGTATTCGGAACAGGTACCATGTTTCATCACGGGCCTGGCCGTTTGCCAGCGAAATGGTTTGCCTTCTTACATCGGTAATATAATTGGTGCCTGAAAGCATACCGGGTTTAATATCTACTTCATACTCGAAATATTCTTCTACTTCATTCAATGTATTATCACGGTTCAGTTCTTCTGCATCGGGGTATTGTGTAAATGCATTGATGAACTGGCTGTTATTATTGGATACCGGCGAATTACCATGCGGGTTATTAATGTCCTTATACCGGCCTAATATACCTACGCCGCCCTGGTCATAACTCTCATCCCTGTATGGTTTGAAATTATCTGCTGATGGATCAGCCGCTGCACGTTGTGCTGCTGCCGGAGCTACCAGTTGCAACTGGGTCAGGTAACTTCCAAATTTTACTTTTTCTTCATCATCAGTCAATCCATCAAAGCCCACATCCTGGTACTGCCTGTCATTCGGTTCATTGCTGAATGCATTGGTTACCTGCAATGGATTGGAAGGTACTTTACCCCAGACAGTATTATCATCAACTATTGCGTTATTCGTTGGCGTTGGCAAACCGTTTTCATATTGCCGTTTGCCATCTTTTAAAATGTCCTCTGATATACTTCCCAGGTTAAAATATAATTTACCCCCGGTACTTCCCGTATTGCCGATGTAGGGGTCCTGCATCCAGAACTCGATGTATTCAATATTGCTTGTTTCAAAATCCGTTTGATCAATATTTCGCATGATACCGCCCCATGCCTGTTTAGGGTTGGCCAATTGACCATTGCCATTGATCCTGCCGGCACGGGCTTCAAAGTTGTAAGGCCCTTTATCTCTTGGATAATAAGCCAGGTCGAATGTAGTCAGCAGTCCCTGTCCAAAATCATTGGTACGTTGGGGAAATATTTCACGGTTCAATACCTGCCGCGTTTGCGGCTTGGAGATCTCATCAAGAAAATTAGGTAAAGAGCGTAATGGATTATTCGGATTGCTTTTTTCCTGTAATACCGGCTCTATATTATACCAGGCAATTTTTGCACGGTTGTAGCCGCTTGCCAGGTTATTCTGCAAAGAAGATTCGGGAAATAATTGCGGCACCGAAGACATATTCCAGTTCGTAAGCGGGAACCGGAGATCGATGGAAGAACGGGTCCCTTCAAAATCATCCACATAGATCTCAGCAGCATTTCCTTTCCCGATCTGCGGCGCATGCCCGGGATCCAATATAGCACCCTCTGCATATGCCGAGATAGAAGACATTTGTTTAGTGGAATAAAACGGCAGCTTATCCAATAATTTGGTCAGTCCCGGAAGATCGCTGCGATAATCAAGATCGGCTCCATACATTTTATTACGGATCGGGTCGTCACCATATCCCTGTTTGATAAAGAATGGTCTTTCTCCCAATTTCACCAGGGTAGCGCCCAGGGTTAATTTTTTACTGGCAAAATAATCTGCCCTCAATCCCATGAAATTTCGTTGCTGTATACCAAATGTGGCCTGGTTCTCTGAGTTTACAGTAACAGGTATTCCTGAATTAATAATTGCCTGGTTGATGATCCGAAGCGTACCAAGATCATAATTAACTTCATAGTCGATATTCTCCTGCAGCGTTTGTCCGCCGGCTGTAACTGTCACCGAACCACGTGGTACATTAAAACCTATTTGATAGTCGCCATTACCCTGCGAAGAGGTTTTTGAACGACCGGTGATCTTGAACCGGTTCAGGTTGGCATAGGTTTGGGCTATGGCTTTTATCGTATCATACAGGGGGTAATACAAATATTTATCCCGCAGCGGCTGTGTTGCATATACATAATCCAGGTCGTGACCAAAGGGTTGCAGTACCGGGAAGATGATCCTGCTCATGGAGGAGATGACGGTAAACCCTTCTATGAAATCGAATACCCCATCGGGTTGCGGGTCATTCTGGTTATTGAGCCGGTCAAGGTTTACCAGGGAAATAATAGGCTGTCCTTCATACTGGGGCTGTACATCAGTAGGCGGTAAATATCTTTTTTCTCCCAGGCTCGGCTCTTCATATAAAAGATCCAGTTTGAAATCGGCCCTTTCCAGTTGTCCGTACCCTACAGAATAAACGTTTTTCATCATCAGGTCCCAGATAGGAAGATTGGTACGCTGTGACGTTGCTTTCAATAATTTAAGGAACAGTACTTTTTGTGTGGTGCCTGTGCTATCCGGGGGTATATCCTGCGAAAATTCACCCACCTGGTATACCCTTCCGTTATATGTATACTGGAAAGCCACGCCCAGTACTTCATCCGGCTGCAATGGCTGATTCAATGAAAGGAAACCGATCTGGGGGTTATAATAATAATCGGAAGGTTGCAATTTCCGGGCAAAGGTCTTTTCATATTCCTGTACGGGAGCAAAGCCGTTGCCTGTCAGGAAACTCTGAATTGTACTGGAACTCCTGTTGGCAGGGTTATTTGTAAGAAATGTATATAAACTATTGATCGTATTGTTAGGTAATGAAGCCGGGTCACCGGTGCCACCCAGGGAAGCTTTATAAGGTTGTCCCTCACCAAGGTCCATTAATGCGACAACGTCCCGGGTTTCTGTGGTTGCACCTGTGCGATTGGTTACCCATACCTCCATTCGCTGTATCTGTACAGCTGAGTTTACGACTGGTAACTGGCTCATGGCCTTGTTAAAGTTCCTGTTGAAATATTGGGATAACAGAAAGTGCCGGTTCTCTTCATATTCATCCGCCTTCAATGAAAAGTTTTGGGTGGCCGTCCCGCCGGTCAGATCAAGTTGTTGCCGCTGCGCCCGCTGGTTGGCCAGTACGCCGGTCAGGTATAATTTCCCAAACTGCGCCTGTGTTTTGATACCAAATAAAGAAGTGGCACCGGGGATCAGGGTTCCTTTGGAGGTAAAACTTACATTTCCCAACTGGAATTGTTTGATGATCTCATCATCTTTTCCCTGGAAATTCAGGTTCAGCTGGTTCTCATATTCAAAATTGGCAAGCGTATTATAATTGATCGGCAGCTTGAGTTTGTCACCGATATTAGCATCTACCTGTAACTGCGCGTTCATGTTGAAATCAAGACCGCCATTCTTTCTCGCTCTTTCCGGTATGGTGGGGTTTTTGATATTTTGTCCCTGGTAACCCGCCAGGATGTCTACGTAACCAGAAGGTTTGATGTCGATCTTGCCCGTACCAACGATCCGGTTGAACCAGTCATTCTTAGCGTTAAACTTTGGTTTAAAAAGCCGGCGGTTCATATCGGCCAGCATGTCGGCCCTTCTGCGGAAATAATCTGCCTCGGCATTTCTGCCTTGCAGCCGCAAAAATTCTTCCTGGCTAAAAGTAGCTGGCGTACGGTAATACTGGGTACCTATCTTTTCAACAACAAAATACTGTTTGGTGATGGGGTCATACTCCACCGTTTTTTTGACAAAAGCGGTGTCCTTCAGGTCAAAAGGATTACGATTGCGGTTGGTATAAGGATCTCCGTACCGATCATAGATCGGGTAGCGCATGGTATCCCTGCCGGTGGTATCCTGGAAAAAACGGGCGGAGCCAATAGGGAAATAATCTGCTTTTGCTTTGCTGGCAAAGGCAAAAAGGAAGGCAACAGCCGTCACTGTACGGAAGATATGAGCAGTCTGTAGGTTCAAGGTTTCCCGCTAATCAATTAGTTCAGATAATTTTTGGAATTCAGAGGATACGAAGTGATTTTTTGATCAGCTCTTCAACCACCAGATCTGGCTCTGTTGCCAGTGTCTTTTTAACCGCCTGTTCGGCAGCCATCCTGTTGATCCCCAAAGCCGTCAGTGCATTTAACGCATCCTGTTGCAAAGTATTGTTTTTCATAGGTGAAATATTTGAATCGAGCGGGTGCTTTGCCAGTTTATCCTTGAGTTCCAGTACAAGTCTTTCAGCGGTCTTTTTCCCGATACCCTTAATCCCCTCCAGTGTACGGACATCTGATTGCACGATGGCCCTTGCCAGTTCGTCGGGTTTCATATAAGAAAGCATGACCCGGGCAGTGGAAGAACCAATGCCCGAAACACTGATCAGGAGCTGGAAAATTTCCTTTTCAGCCAGCTCAAAAAAGCCATAGAGGATATGCGCGTCTTCGCGGATGATCAGCAGGGTTTGCAAAATACCTTTATCCAGGCCCTGGATTTTCGTATAAGTGTTTAAGCTAATCTGTACCTCATACCCCACACCATTAACGTCTACATATACAGATGAGGGTGTCTTATTTACAAAATCTCCTTTCAGGTAAGCTATCATTTTGCGAAAATAACTATTTCGACGTTCCGGCGTTTAGGTTTCGATACAGGTGATTGACCGGAACTGCTTCGCCAATTGTACTATTAACATGTTCATAAAGATGACAGGCCCGTCCTATTGATCATTCTTTATCTTGACAAACCAGGACATCGCTTTTGGATGGGCGAGCATTGTCTGATCTCAAAATTCGACCGTCTATTAGCCGGTTTCAAACCTGAAACCGGGAAAAAAAAATTCGAACTTTGTATCTTAACTTTGCCCTCTTTTATAAACAACAGTCAAACATATACGCTTCATGATAAATAAATTAAGTGCTGCCATTACTGCTGTTGGAGGTTTTGTGCCCGAAGACAAGATCACCAATTTCGATCTCGAGAAAATGGTAGACACCAATGATGAATGGATAAGATCAAGAACAGGCATTGAAGAAAGGCGGATATTGAGAGGTGAAGGAAAAGCAACATCCGACCTTATAGCGCCGGCGGTTTTGCAGATTTGTGAAAAAAGAGGAATTGACCCAATGGAGATCGATTGCCTGATCGTGGCCACAGTTACCCCCGATATGTTTTTCCCAGCTACCGCGAATATTGTTGGTGATAAAATAGGCGCCAAAAACGCATTTGGTTTTGATGTAAGCGCCGCTTGTTCCGGTTTTTTATATGCACTTACACTGGGAGCGTCACTTATTGAAAGCGGGCGTTATAAAAAAGTAGTTGTAGCGGGCGGTGATAAAATGAGTGCTATTGTAGATTATAGCGACCGGGCTACCTGTATCATCTTTGGGGATGGTGCCGGTGCTGTATTGTTAGAAGCAAATGAAGAAGGATACGGAATAAAAGACAGCATCTTAAAAAGCGACGGCAGCGGATGTAATTACCTGCATATGAAAGCGGGCGGCTCTTTACGCCCTTCTACAATCGAAACTGTTACAGCAAAGCAACATTATATCTACCAGGAAGGCCAGGCCGTTTTCAAATTCGCGGTAAAAGGCATGGCAGATGTTAGCGCTGAACTATTGGAAAGGAATAATCTTACCGGCGATGATATTGCCTGGCTGGTACCACACCAGGCCAATCTTCGCATCATTGACGCCACGGCCAATCGCATTGGTCTTCCAAAAGAAAAAGTGATGATCAATATCCAGAAGTATGGCAATACCACAGCGGGTACAATACCCCTTTGTCTCTGGGATTGGGAAAACAAATTAAATAAAGGAGATAAGATCGTTCTTGCCGCATTTGGTGGCGGGTTTACCTGGGGAGCTACTCTCGTAAACTGGGCGTATTAAATTCAAAAGTCAAAATTAAAAAACGTGTTCCTAAAGTAGTGAGCTGTTTTTTAATTTTGACTTTTGAATTCTTTTAATAACTGTATCGCTACATCAAACTTTCTCTCTATCACGGCGCCTTCAAATCCAATCGACTTAAACCGGATATTTCCTTTATCGTCCAGGATATAAGTAGCGGGGATCAGGTTGAACTTGAATTTATCGCCGATAGTCCGGTCATTATTGTAATAAACCGGAAAACTAAATCGTTTGTTGCCCCACCAGCCCTGCGCATCCGCAAGTGTGTTATCCGATCCGCTATTGATCACCATAAATACAACACCCGGATCATTTTTATACTTATCATATACTTTCTGCAGGTAAGGCATTTCCTGTATACAAGGCACACACCAGGTAGCCCAAAAATCGATAATTACGATCTTGTCTTTTAGCATATCCTTCGCTACAGACGCTCCTTTCAAATCTACCAGTCCGCCAAGAAATTCAGGTGATGCCTGTAAGATCATTTCCTGTTTTAGTTTAATGAGTAATTCCTTTTGCCAGTAGGCCTCTACCGCAGCGACTTCCTTCTCCCAGGCGGTCGAATTATTTTTCCATGCAAAAAAATTGGCTTTCATACGTTGCAATGCCAATGTATCCTCCGGTACGGAATAAACGATCTGTTTAAATGCATCAAACGCTTTTTCGGGAACAGCGATCCGCTCATAAAACTCACCGGCATGCTGTAGTGTTTCCGCATCAGCAGAACTGCGTAAAGCAGCTGCCATTGTTTCGCTGGCAATTGCTAAACGACCCTGTTTCATTTGCAGCAGGGCAATTATAGACAACATATTTCCTTTCGCAATTGCAGTGGTAGCTGTTCTGGCTTCCGGGCTTACATACGCGGGTATATAACCTGTTTCCGGGAAATAGCGGATCAGGCTGGCAGGAAATGAATCCGCCATGGCAAGGGCCTGTTCTGCGCGACTCAATGCTTCATCAGGGAGTATGCCTGCATCAAGCAATATTGCCGCCTGTTTTTTTAATACCAGCGGAGCATAAGGGCTGGTGTCTTTGACCATTTTATGTAAATGATACAGTACTTTTTCGGGTTGCTTATGTGAAGCATAATATTCAAATAGTATCCGATGAGCATCATTTACATACTCCGGTTTTGGAGGCGCTTTCTTAAGCATCCCGAGCAGATCGATGATCATTTTTATCGAATCTTTTTCTTCGCTTATTTTATCTATACGCAATTCGTACCCGGCCTCCGTATCAGGATATTTTTTCCGTATCACTTCACGGATCGAATCCACGCGACTGTTTTCTCCGATGATCAGGTAACCCATTGTTGTTTTATTCATCAGCCCCATATTGCCAGGGTCTTCATAAAATTTGGCCGCGATAATACTCTGCGCCTCCTTTCGGTAACTTATTGCATCGCTGACCGGTGCTGTTGCCATTTTGTGTTTTAGCAACCGGAGTTTTGCCTCATAGTTAGTAGGATAAAAATTCAATTCCTGCCTGTACAATGCTGCTTGTTTTTCAGCAAGACCCGGCGCCTTACCCATCTGTGCAGGCAGACTATACCCTTCGTACAGGTAGCTATTTTCTATTCTTTTTTTATCCTTGTAAACAGTTATTGCAAAATGTCTTCCGCTATCAGCCAGTTCACGCTGGTTACCACTTTGCAAATAAAAGGTAGCATAAGTAGCATAGCGGGGTAATACAAAGGAGGTCTCCCAATGGTCGCCGGTTTTTTGCATACTGATCTTACCCGCAATTTCGTAGAGGTTAGAATACGTGAAGATCAGCGCCACTTCGCTTGCGGTATCTGCAATTGACGTTCCGGGTTTGCCGGGGTAATACTGAATGGTCAACCGCTCACCCCGTTGCGGGAAGGATGGACTTATAACCAGTTTGTCCTGGGCTTCTGCCCGGATGCAACCGATAAGTAGTAAAAATAAAAAGAGGAGAAATCCTTTGTTCATACGGATGATCATTAATCAATAATATAGATACAGGCGAATAGATATACAGGCAGTACGGTAAAATTACTCTGAAGATATACAGATCATGGGTATCTCCATAAAAAATTCATTGATTACACATTTATAAAAGATTAAAGGGATATTTGCACTCTTCTTCACTCAATCAAACGCAGATCAATCATGTCCATTGACAAAAAAGAATTATCCGGCTTTAGTTCTGTAGCCGTTCATGGCGGTCATAAAAAAGACCCCAATTACGCGCACCTGGTACCTATCTATGCCAGCAGCACATTCGTATATGACGATGCCGAACAGGGTATGCGTCGTTTTAGCGGACAGGAAGAAGGATACATCTATTCCCGCTGGGGAAACCCCACATTCTCTGAAGCGGAAATTAAAATTGCCGCTCTTGAAACATTCGGTCTTCATGAAAACGGCTCGCCACTCCAGGTAAAAGGCCTGTTACATGCTTCCGGTATGGCCGCATTAACCACCTTATTATTATCTACCCTGAAAGCAGGCGATAAGATACTTACCCATTATTCGTTGTATGGCGGTACAGAAGAGATGATCAGCCGGCTATTGCCCTCCTTCGGTGTAACAGCTGTTATTGCCGATCTGCGTGATCTTAGCATTGCCGAAGAGTCTATAAAAAAGGACCCGGCCATTAAGATGCTTTATATTGAAACACCGGCCAATCCTACTATCCAGTGTGTGGACATAGAAGCATTGAGTGCGCTGGCCAAACAATACAATTTATTAACAGCTTGCGATAATACTTTTGCTACTCCTTTTCTTCAGCAACCTTTTAAATACGGCATTGATTTTATCATTCACTCAACTACCAAATTCCTGAATGGGCATGGTACTGCTATTGGCGGTATATTATTGGGCCGTGATGTGGAATTCATGAAAAATAAAGCATTTGTTACAGCCAAAACATTGGGCGGCAATGCTAATCCCTTTGATGCATTCCTGCTGATCAATGGCATAAAAACGCTCGAGTTGAGGATGGAGCGACATTGTCATAATGCGATGGAAGTAGCGCATTTTCTTGAAAAACATCCCGCGGTCAGCAAAGTAAACTATACCGGGCTACCAGATCATCCGGATTATTATACCGCGGCAAAACAAATGCGTCACCCCGGCGCCATGCTGAGCTTTGAATTAAAAAAAGGGCTGCAGGGTGGTATCGCTTTCATGAATAAATTGCAAATGTGTATAAGAACTGTTTCATTAGGTACCTGCGATACATTGCTCTCACATCCTGCATCCATGACGCATTATAGCGTACCAAAAGAACAAAGAGAAAAATATGGAATTACCGACGGATTAATAAGAATGAATACGGGTATTGAAAATATACAGGATATACTTGCCGACCTGTCTCAATCCCTGGCCTAAGAAACAAAAGAAAAAAGAGAAAAGGGTTTTATTTAAAGAAATACTTTTGAGATAAGTTCCAATAAATTTGTAGCTCATGTATTTCGATAGTGATTTCAAAAGCTAACAGAGAAAATGAGCGAAGGAAGAACTTAGCTATTTGCGCAGGGTTGAGCTAAGGAGCATTTTCAATTTATTTCTGCTAAGAAAAAAAATAACCGCTTATAATAAGATGCTTCTCTTACTTTTCTTTTTCTCCTTTAACTCTTAGCTTTGCATCAAGCAACCAAACATGAAAAAACTAATCGCTCTGCTGCCGCTTATGCTCCTTGTCATAAGCCTTTCAGCCCAGAAAAAGACAACCATAACTGACAAGCGCCTCGTGGGGATTGATACCGCGTTGAACAAATTGCTGAAAGAATGGGATCTCGCCGGTTTTGCGGTAGCTGTTGTTGAAAAAAACAAGCTGGTGTATAGCAGTGGATTTGGGTATAGCGATTATGAAAAGAAAAAACCTGCTACAGCCAATACACTATTTGCCATAGGCTCCTGTACCAAGGCCTTTACTTCCTCGCTGCTGGGCATGCTTGATAAAGAAGGAAAGATCTCCCTTGATAAAAGGGCGACGGAATACCTGCCTTCACTTCGTTTCTTCAATGATAACATGAATAATACTATCACTGTGCGTGATTTGATGACGCATCGTACGGGTTTGCCCAGGCATGATTATTCCTGGTATCTTTTTACTACCGGCTCACGTGATACATTA
>CAZGSG010000036.1:0-27961 GCA_964528095.1 uncultured Terrimonas sp. | reverse complement strand
TATATCGCCTGCTTACCGGTTGTTATTAAAAGCCCAGGTTCAATCCGAAAGTGAATACTTTCGTCAATGGATAGTTGTTATTACCATTATTCCATGCGTACGATAGTGTTTCTGGATCCATTCTGTCCAGTTCTTTCAAGTTAGAAAACATGAGCAGGTTGGTAGCAGTAAATGTGAACCGCAGGTTTTGAATACCTGTTTTAGCCAATACGCGTTTTGGCAATGTATAACCAAACTGTACGTTCCGCAGTTTTACATAGGTCACATCCCAGGTCCAGTATGTAGATGTAACATGATTATTCGGATCAAGCCCCGCAGTAAGCCGTGGGAATCTTGCCTCTATATTATCTGCGGAATAATAGTCCAGCAGGTATTGAGGAGAGTTGGTTTGTCCGCCAAACAGCAATGACTGCATTGCAAGAATAGGAGAGTAATAGAAGTCTGTAGCTCCCTGCCATAACATTGTCAGGTCAAAATTTTTATAGCTCACCCCCATTTCTGCGCCAAAAAAAGTTTCAGGCACCAGGGATTTATTTACCACCGCCTTGTCATTATCGTTGATCACACCATCCTTATTCATGTCCACATAACGTACATCACCCAATTGAAGCGCCCTGTACTGTGGCAATGCGTTGCTGAGGTCTGCAGGTGTACGATACATACCGTCGGCAATAAGTCCGGTGAAAGGGAAAAGTATATTGCCTTGTCTTTTCAGGTATTCAGGCGTGCCGGCAGGATCAGGCCATTTCAATAATATACCTCTGGCGTGCGAATAGCTGGGGCTGATAAAATAATTGACGGCGCCTGCTCTTCCTGCGTATTTTGCACTTAATTCAAAGCCACGCACTCTTGATTCACCGGCATTCTCATAAGAAGAAGCAGTACCAAATGTAGCAGGCACATCATTCTTCACATTCAGCATGTCTTTTGTTCGTTTTTCAAAAAAACTTGCTTCAAACGTAAGCCGGTTATTGAATGCCGCAAGTTCAAGACCAAGCTCCTTTGTTGTACATGTTTCCCAGGTAAGGTCCGGATTGGGAACACCTGAAGAGAATAGCGTTAATGCTCCGGATCCGTTTACGATATAAGGGCTGCCATATCCATAAAGATTCAGGTAAGGAAAATCAACATTACTATAGCTGGAATTATAGGGGTTGTTATTAGTGAAGTTAAATCCATAAGCGTCATTTCGTCTTACCACAATCCGGTCATTACCCAGTTGTCCGTATGAGGCTCTTATCTTCAGGTTATTGATGAATCCAAGATTTTCGCTGATGAATTTTTCTTTTGATAAGTTCCAGCCTACAGATACACCAGGGAAAAAGCCATATCGTTTATTTGGCGAAAAGTTAACCGAACCATCTCTTCGAAATGAAAAGTTCACAATATACTTTCCATCATAGGTATAGTCCAGGCGGCCTGCCTGTCCTACCCGCGCATATTGTGTAGCAAAACCATTATTAGTATTTCCGGTTGTTGGTCCTGCAAAAAGTTCATCTATACCATTGGTAATATAATTAATTCTCCGGGCCTGCATGGTAGATGAGGTTTGTTTAGCCGCTTCATACACAAGCACTGCATTGAACCCATGTTTACCGATCTCTTTACCATATTCAAGAATGGTTTGCGTAGTAAATGAAGGTGCTTCGGATGCCGTTTCCGTCAGATCGGTACTACCGGGGCGACGCACTTTGGTATAGGTTTGCGTAGCGCTTTGATACGTATAGTAGTCATAAGGATAAATAAATTCTTTTGACTTTGAAAATCCTTTGTCGGCAGATAATACCTGGCGAAGAGAAAGTCCTTTTACATACTTTGGTTTATATTCAAAAGTCAACATACTCTGAAACAGGTTATAATCGTTTCTCGAATAGCCCATGGAGTCGGCCTGTGACAAAGGCTGGAAACCACCAGTAGTAGCGGTGATCAGTCCATTGGGGAAACGAATAGGATCTGTTGGCTTGGCCTGGTAAAGCGGCCAGTACAATTCAGCTCCGGAAGGAATATCCGATCTTTCTTCAAACCTCGCACTCACATCCAATTTGAAACTAAGCTCATTGGTGATCTGTCCGTCCACGTTTGACCGAAGATTGTATCTTTTATAATCTACTGTATTGAAGAATCCATTTTGATGAAGATATCCCAGCGATACAAAATATTTTAATTTCTGTGCGCCGCCACTGATGGATATATTATGCTGTGTTTGTGGTGCATTGCCCTGGTATAAAGCATCAAACCAGTTGGTATTGGCAAGACCCCAACCTTTTGCATTCCTGTTCAGGTTGTCGGGCCGGTTGGTGATAATATCAATATCGTTTTCCGTATAAATAGCCTCCCCGCCTATAGCCAGGTTAAATGCATTGACTGCACGGGCAAATTGCGGTGCAGTCAGCCATTTGAATGGCCGCGATACATTCTGAAAGCCATAATTCCCATTGTAGTTTATACTTGGTTTACCTTCCTTTCCTCTTTTGGTAGTAATCAGTATAACTCCATTGGATCCGCGAACGCCGAAGATTGCAGCAGCAGATGCGTCTTTGAGTACAGTTACTGTTTCAATGTCATTCGGATCGATAGCGTTGATATCACGCTGTACACCGTCCACCAGTGTAAGCGGGCTATTATTACCTACCGTATTGGTACCTCGTATGGAGAAACCCGCCGCATCGCCACCTGGTTTACCGGTTTCCTGTTTGGAGAAATAGCCAGGTATACGGCCGGTGAGCGCATTGGATAAATTCACTGCCTGGCTTCTGACAAGGTCCGCTCCTTTTACAGTAGATACGGAGCCTGTGAGGCTCGCTTTCTTCTGACGGCCATAACCTACCACTACTACATCACCAAGGCTTTGTGCATCTTCCTTTAAAACAACGGCTAAAGTCTCCTGGCCATCTACAGCAAGTACCAGCGGTTGATAGCCGATATGTGTAAACTCCAGTGAGGCTTCTTTGGAATTCACTGTGATGGTGAACGCTCCTTTGCGGTCAGTAACAACAATTTTATTGGTAGCCACTTCTTTGACGGATACATCCGAAACAGGATCTCCTTTTTCATCCTTAACAGCACCAGTAACCGTCACGGGGCTTTGCGCATGAGCGACAATAAAGCAAACGGTAGTGACCAGGCTTAAAAATAGTTTTTTCAATTTCATACAGCAGAAAGTTTAAGATTTAGCAATCTATGATAAAAGTAACCCGGCCCATTACAGCAAAATATCATGGAATTAACCCCTTATCGCCAGTTATTATCCTTTTTGGTTCAATATATCATCCGGGGTGGGCAGGGTAAGATCATTATAAATCAGGGTCAGCAGTACATATTTTAATTTATCTACATTCTTACCTTAGAATAATAACCCGTATAAATGAAATCACTGATCATGTCATATGGCTGGGTGATTCTGGCAGGCTTATTTTCCGGCAAAATATCCGCGCAACAGGTAACAAATACTTACATGGAGGAACCATATCACCCGAAACTCAAAGTAGAAAATGTATTGTTACATGTGCCGGGAAAAAGCTGGTTTTATTCTCATCACCCTTCCATAACCATTTTTAAGAATAAACTCGTGGCGTGTTGGAGCAATGGTTACAGTTACGAGGATAAACCCGGGCAACGGGTATTGGTAGCAAGTTCCGATGATTTTTATCATTGGTCGACACCAGCGGTATTGGCGAGCCCGTCAGTTTATCGCAGTGATTCATTGAATATATTAACAGCGGCGGGTTTTCACCAATACAATGACACACTGGTAGTCTATTATGGGGAATACTCTCCTTTTTATAAAAATACAAGGCTTTGGGCGAGGCTAAGCACGGATGGCGAACATTGGGGAGAAGCAATAGATCTGCATGTGCCGGTAATACCCAATCATGGTCCGCAGAAATTAATGAATGGCAGATTGGTGATCAGCGGTAATTATTGTTTTCCTTATACTGATGATTACCGCGGTCTCAGCGGGTGGGTGCTGAGCAGTTTTTATCCACGGGAGACCTATACAGAAGACAACGGAATCCTTTTTGCCGGGCTTGCTGCCAAACACGGTATAGCACCAGTATGTGAAGGTTCATTTTTCCAAACCGCCGATAGCACACTGCATATGCTGCTGCGTGTGGCCGGTGCGGGATGGAGGGGAAATTTATGGCTGACAGAAAGTAAAGATGCAGGTAAAAGCTGGGGCATGCCCAGGGAAACAGCTTTTACTGATAACGACACAAAATTTCATTTTGGAAAATTGCTCGATCAACAATACTATTATGCAGGCACACCTGATACATTACATCCATATGCCCGTACACCGCTTGTGCTTTCACTTTCAGCAGATGGCCGTTATTTCACTAAAAGTTATATTATTGCTGATGAGGCTTACCCTCATCCGGCATACGGTAGCTGGAAGGGCAATGAATATGGCTATCCAAATACAGTAATATACAATGGTGATATGTATATAATAATCTCCAGGAAAAAAGAAGCGATCCAGTTGATTCGGTTTTCCCTGCAGCAACTGGACTAACACTGAGCGAATAAAAAAAGAGTATTAGGCCTGGCCCCATTAACAGTTTTTTGTTGTGCAGCAACAGGTGACAATAAAAAAATAATACGACCAACTATACAGATAAATAGTCTCATACTTAGTTTACTTAACCCCTTAAGATTGCCTTTATTTGAAGATTATAGTTTAAACAATAGCTTATATCCTGTATCAACATTTTGAAAGATTGATTTTACCTGGTGGCATTATCTTTCATATATCTCCACTTCATGAATGACAGGATCACCTGTATAACCGGTTACCAGCAGGCGTACGTACCGTGCGGTAATAGTATCAAACCTTATTTCCGGGTGGAATATGGATATAGGCCATGCATTGAACACGTTTGTTCCCGGCCCCCAGGATTTTACTTCCTTTATTGTTTTCCATACTCCGCCTGTTTTGACCTGTATGGAAAAACTGCGGATATTTGAATATTGTGCTTCATACTCACCTTCAAAAAGAATAGCTCTTGAGATGGGGTATTCTTTGCCCAGGTCATATTCTATCCAGGGTTGTTGATTATTGCCTTCTGCTTTCCAATAAGTAGACATGTTACCATCTGCTGTGTTCCTGGCACCAGCCTGTTCTTTATTGGATGAACTGATAACGGCATTCCTGTTTACCGGCATTTCTCCGATCGGTTGTATTTCTTCAGCGTTACCGTCCAGTTCAAGCTTAACGATAGTGGTCGGCGTTTGAAAGTCATACCGGCCTATTTTAAAACTGATTGTTTTGTCCGTTTGTTCGAGGTCGATCCTGCCTCCATTGAGCAGGCTGTAGTTTGCTATCTTATGTGGTAGTGGTGGAATAACAATACGCCCTGTATCTGTTTTGAAAACATGCAGATAGATGGTTTTGTCTTTGCAGGTGCTTCCATACAGATCGGTTCTTTTATAAGGTCCGCCACGCGTTTCGAAAATACTTTCTCCATATTGTTTTAGCCAGGTATTCATTTGCTTCATCTTATCTACCAGCATTGGCTCAAAACGGCCGTTGGATGGCGGGCTTATGCCGAGTATGAAATTACCATCCCCGCATGCAGATTTAACAATATAGCTGATCCAGTTGTTGATCTCCGCATAAGCACCAGGCGTCCAGCTATAAGATCTCCCATTGGCAGGCTGTGTATATTCCCAGGCAATATCTCTATTGAAACGCGGCATATCCAATTCCAGTACAGCAAAATCTGTTAGCCTTTTTTTGTCCGAAGTAAACCAGGTAGGAATATATACGCTGTCGTTATAGGCGGCCTCTATACGTTGGTTCAACAGCGCATCGGGTTGCAGTTCGTGCATATAATTAACGAGGTCTTTTCCTCTTTCCGTTGTCCAGGTAGATTGCCAGCCTCCGTCAAACCACCAGCCCAGCACAGGCCCGTAGTTATTGGTAAGTTCTTTCAGCTGGCTTTTCATATAGTCTATGTAACGATTATAATCCGGTTTCTTTCCTTCCGGTAAAAGATAACCAGGTCCGCCATAGTTTCCACCAAACAAATCATAAGGATAGGGCTCACAATCTGGTTGATAAAAATCGGCTATAGAGTAGTAGAGTACCAGGGGCATGTCCAGCTTTTTACATGCGGTGGTAATTTCCTTAACAATATCTCTCGCAAACGGTGAATGCATGATATTGTAATCGGAGACCTTTGTATCCCATAAAGAAAACCCGTCGTGGTGTTTGGTAACAAATACAATGTACCGGAAACCTACGTCTTTGAACATGCGCACCCATTCTTCCGCATCAAACTCTGTGGGGTTGAAGTTCCTGTACAATGAATCGTATATCCCCACCGGGACAGTCATGTTTCTGGAAAAGCTGAATTCTTTTCCTACCAGGGTTGCGGGTGAAAAAGAGACCAACGCCCCGTATTTGAGATCCCGGAATTTTTTTAGTGCGGCTATTCTTTCACTGGTCGCAGGATCTTCTGAATCTGTTACGGTCTTCCGGGGATGATCCGAGCATTGATAAAAAAAGATGCTGATCAACAGCAACAATATTATTTTAACTGGTTTTAGTAGTTGGTAGTGTTGCATGTAAATAATGAGTTTAGGCATCCGATGAAAAGTCTTCCGTTTTTATTATAGAGAGTTCAATATATTCAAAGCGGGCTTCGCACTGAAGAGAAAAGAAGCCAGGAAAGATTACAATCAAACCTGCTTTCTATATAGATGTAAATAGTGTCGTTACTGCCTATTACCCTTCGATTTATAGAAACGGTCAAATAGTTATTAGTATTCTTTAGTTGCTTTTCTCAGCTGCCCCGGTATCGAACAACCATTTCCCGTCTCAAAACCGGTACACCTCAAACTCATGTACCACCGGCGCGCCGTTTGCCTGCATGATCTGCAGCCGCACGTAACGTGTAGTAACCGGGTCAAATCTTATCTCCGGGAAAGAAACAGATAAAGGCCATTCGCTAAATTGCGGAGACCCATTCCCCCATGCAGCAATCTCTTTAATTGTTTTCCATTCTCCATTTATCATCGCCTGTATTCGCGCCGCTCGTATATGGTTGTATTGTCCTTCCTCGCTACCTTCGAATAAAATAGCTCTTGAAATCGATTGTTCTTTACCCAGGTCATATGTGATCCACGGTTGCCGTTCTTTTCCATCTGCTTTCCATGCGGTGGACATATCACCATCTGCACTAAGTGTCGCAGTTGTTTGTCCGGAAGCCGAAGTGGTAACTATTACACTCCTGTTCACTGGTATTTCCCCCAGTGGTTTTATATCTTCTGCAGATCCATCCAGTTCAATTTCTACTATGGTAACAGGACTTTCAATATCATTTTCCCCAATAACAACAGTTATTCCTGTATCGGTTTGCTTAATTTTTACTACGCCACCGTTGAGCATCCGGCTTTTAATTATTTTTTTATTGAGTGGAGGGAGAATAATACTCGTGTCTTTTTTAAATACATGCAGATAGATCTTATTCTTCTTACAGGTACTGCCGTACAAACTGTTCCTGATAAAAGGACCGCCCCGGGTTTCGAAAATACTTTCACCATACTGTTTCAACCATGCGCCCATTTCACGAAACCGGTCGATCAGCTTCGGTTCAAATCTGCCTTCTGGAGTTCCGCTTACTCCCAATATAAAATTTCCATCGCCGCATGCTGATTTGACGAGATCGTCTATCCAGACCTGTATAGAAGTATATTCACCCGGTGTCCAGCTATAAGAACGGCCATTCGCCGGCCTGGTATATTCCCAGGGGATATCGCGATTGAAACGGGGCATATCTGCTTCCAGCACCGCATAGTCTCCCACACGATTTTTTTCATCGGGAAACCAGGTTGGTAAATACACACTATCGTTATACGCGGTGCCTACCCGGTGACTCATGAGCACATCCGGTTGTAAATCTCGCATGTAATTGAATAGATCAGTGCCATGTTCTTTCGTCCATGATCGTTGCCAGCCACCATCAAACCACCAACCCAAAAAAGGGCCATAGTTCTCCGTCAGCTCTTTTAGTTGACCCTTCATGTATTGTACATACCTTTCATAATCGGGTGTCTGTCCTGCAGGCAGTTTATAACCGGGGCCTCCGTAGTCACCTACAAATCGCATATCATAGGGAATGCAATCCGGTTGATAATAATCCACAATAGAATAATATAAACAGAGAGGTAGTTCATATTTTTTACACGCTGCCGCAAATTCTTTTATCACATCCCGATTAAAGGGCGAATGCATGATATTGTAAGCAGAGAGTTTTGTATCCCACATATTAAACCCGTCATGATGTTTGGGTACAAAGACCACATACCGGAAGCCGGCTTCCTTCAGCGTCTTTACCCATTCCTCCGCGTTAAAGCCTACAGGATTAAATGTTGTATACAAACTATCGTATGCTGAAGCGGGAATAGCCACATTGCGGGAGAAGCTCACTTCTTTTCCAATCTGTGTAGCAGGTGTCCAGTGAATAAATGCGCCATATTTAAGCTCCCTGAATCGCTGAAGAGCAGATGCGTGTGTTTGCTGGTCTTTATTTTCTTTTTGATCTTCTCCTGCACATCCGCAGAATATAATAATCAGGAAAAGAAACGAAAATACGCTTTGCCCGCTTTTAAGCAGGTTATTGCAACTACAGATGCTCATAAGGCAATTATTATTTAGTTCCAGCAATCGTAAAATGAGAGCGATAATGATTGTATAAAACTAAAAAACAGAAACAAGGATAAATGTTACCCGCTTGCCTGTAATTGGTAAAAAATTACCTATGATTCCTATAAAATTCAGTTAGCTACCATCTTTTATTTACAAAAAATAACCTGCTTTCCCACTCTTTTAAAACGCAAACCTGCCTCTCTGAATATTTTTAGTACTTCCTCTAATGGCGTATCATAACATAAGCCAACCGATATGCCCCCCCTGACGCAACCCATATTGACGATCTCGAGATCGTACCATCTTGCCATATCCTGTACAAACTCCTTCATAGATAGCTTTGGATAAATGCGCCACGCATTTTTCCATGATATAGCCTGTATGGTATCTGCCTTTGCCTGTTTTATGGAATTGTCTTTTCCGACCATCGCTTTCCGGCCTGGCTTCAACAGTATATTTCCCGCGCTATCTGTTAATGCCAGGTCGCCCTCAATAAGTGTAGCGACAACAGCGGGTGAATAAGCACGGATGTTCAGCCGTCCGGCTGTTGAACGGGTTTGTACTTTGCCTGTATTTATTAAAAAAGGGCGGTGTTCATCATAGGCAATATCGAAGTACGCCTCACCGGTCATTTCAACTATTCGTTCGTTTGTTGTAAGTGAAGTCGCAAAACGTATACTGGTAGCAGCATTCAAACGAACTTTGGTGCCATCGGGCAACACTACCCGGTATTGCGAACCTTTACCGGTAATTATGCTTCCAAAAAACGGCCCACCGGTATCATCGATTATTGTTTCGCTTATTCGTTTGTACACTACAACTCCCGAATCGGTGATACTGATCTCATTATTACCGTCCCGTTTTGTCAAACCCCTGGCATTGCTGTCTATAAGGACGGTATCGCCGTTTGCCATTACAAGCCTGCATGTATATTTATTCGTCGGGGTTTCGGCATTACCAGGCAGGTCTCCACAGCTATATATAATATCACCAGGGCGACTTACCAGCCAGAAGATCGCAACAGCACATACAATAATAACAATACCATTCGTGACATTGTAAAGTATCTTTTGTAAGAATTGTTTGATTTTTCCAGGTACCGGCTTATGAATACGGTCGCCCAATTCCGAATAAGGTGGCATTTCCCAGTTCTGTTGTAACTGCATGTTATCGGTCGTGGGTTCAATTTGCTGCAACAGGCTGCTGATCTCTTCATCATCATATAGATCAAGCAGCAATAACAGTTTTTCCTGCTCTGCAGCCGTTAATTGCTGCTCCATATGTTTCTGCAGCAATTCTTTTATGTATTCAGGACGATAATTCATTTGAATGCTTTTAATATTATTTTGTCAATCCTGGTATCGCGTCAGTCAATGCCCAGATTATTCCCCAGTATACTCCTCATTTTTTTATACGCTTTAGTGATATGATTTTTTACAGTGCTCTCCGAAAGCTTGCAATGTGCCGCGATTTCCTTTCGGCTCAGCCCATGATCGCGGCTTAGTCGTATGATTTTTTGCTGCTGTTCCGGTAATTGATTGATAGCCTGGTCTACCTGGCGGTGGAACTCTTTAAGCTCAAGATGATGGCCATGTGTAACAGCATCGGCGAGTACAAGATCATCCCCGATTGGATCAATCCTTCTTCTTTTCTCGCTTCTTAATTTGTTTAATGATTTATGATAGGCCGTTTTAAATAACCAGCCGACAGGTTTATCCATTTTAGAAACAGCCTTCCTGTTTTCCCATAGGGCATGCAGAGTATCCATGACCACTTCCCTTGCCAGGTCCTTATCTGCAATGATCCCGAAGCTATAGTCCATCAATTGAGAAGCACAACGTGCATAAATAATTTTCAATGCGTCTTCGGAGCCTTTACCTAAACTCTGAAAAAGCTCAGCATTTATTTCCATAGGTGATATAGCCATTGAACATACATAAGTTGATTTAATGAATGTATAGACAGCAACGGGAATAGTTCATTCGGGAAGGAAAAAACTTAATTACAGGGTAGGACTGATTTTGTTTACCCGGTGTTATCTATACGGAAGCAGGTATTAACCGGTTTATGGAGAGATAAAGTAACCGTAAAGTACAAAAAACTGTTTAGTATTGATCGGAGAATGAAAAAAATAATAACAATCGGAAAAGGATTGTTACAGGTAGATTCTATTGCCTGTACAATGGCGGGTTTACGGATAAAACAACGCAGGCGCGATGATCATTTATCAGGCTACTACGATCTGTTATAGTATCTCATAACTATACTATTCAACCAATACATTGAATCAATAGTTGACCTATGCGTAAAAAACTGGGACTGGACATCATTTGTGTTTTACTGATCATGTTATTTGTATACACTGCGGTTAGTAAGCTGCTTGACCTTAGATCATTTGAACTTTACCTGCAGCTGATACCCCTGCTGGGAGGGTATAGCAGGTTGTTTGCGTGGGTGTTACCTGTTACAGAATTATTAATAGCAATTGCTTTAATTACTCCTTATTCGAAACTGGCTGGACTTTATGGTTCATTCTTGCTGATGATCATTTTTACACTGTACCTGGCCTACCTGCTGCTATTTCATGGCGGCAATCTCCCCTGCTCCTGTGGTGGTGTGTTACAGCAGATGGGATGGACCGGGCACCTGGTATTCAATATATGCTTTACCATTTTAGCTGGTGCAGGTATTTTACTTTATCACAATAATCTCAATTTCTTTATTGCAATAAGCAGGCGAAGCCGAAAACCTGTATAACAGAGTAGGCGAAAATTATGAATTCAATTATTACAAAAATGAAAAAGTATTTAACTGGCATGATAGCCCTGGTTGTTGCACTGGGAAGTGCGGCGTTTACAGATGACGATCATAAGATCAACAACGATGATATTTATGTTTTCAGCAGCCCCGACGGTACCACCCTGCATTATGAAGGCAAGAATGTAGAGCTCCCTTCAGGCTGTCCTTCAGAGTCAGCTGAGCAATTGTGTGGAAGGATCTACGAATTGGCAGATGTAGAACTTGCTGAAGGAAGTACAACGATATACCAGGTGAAGGTAAATCATGAGAGCAATTGGCTGGATGAGTTTCGTAAAGAACAAACTCAAAAATAATCCTGAAGAAGGCCGTAATCATCGAATCGATAATTATGGCCTTCTTTATTTAAATTAATTGAATATTATCGCTGGTTTTGCTGCATTCCTGTTAGTTGTATGACTTCGTCAGGAATGGCAAAAACATATCTCGGATCGTTGGGTGGCAATGTATATTCTATGCCATTTACCATTCTCTTAATTGTAACTGCAAACTGTGGGTCTTTATTCAATCTTTTCAGGTCTGACCATCGTAACCCTCTTAGTATTAGTTCTTTTCTCCTTTCAAGTAATATCAGGTCCAACGCGGTTTTCATATCCGTAGCGCTATACCGCACAAATGAACCAGTCACCCATCTTTTCTCCAATAAAGTGTTCAATGCAATCATGGCTTCATTTATTTTATTTAACCTGGCCAGGCATTCTGCTTTGATAAGATAGATCTCATCGGTCGCCAGTCCGCCAAAATGAGCGCCGCCATTATAACTTCCCCTGAATGAGCGGGTACCATCTGTCTCCGTTTTAAAATATAGTGTTTTACGCAGATCATTTGTATGATACCTGGTATAGAGTATGGTGTCTATCTTCCATCGTGGTGAGTTAAGAATTGTATAGGTCACCATCCTGTTGTAATAAATCGTCTCATCGTTAAATGCTGGAAATGGAAAAGCCGGGCTTCCATTAACAGTATTATAATCTATCAGTGTATTATAAGTACCAAGACAGGCTTCCGCAAATTGCAACGCAAGGGTATAATCACCTATCGCCAGGTAAATCCTTGCCAGCAATGCATTGACAGCAGGCTTGGAAGGTCTTGTCTTAGAAAGAGGTTGTTGGGGCAACAAATCAGCCGCCGCCTTTAGATCATTGATCACCCGGTCATATGTTTCGGCAATTGAGGCTCGCACCGATTTCTCAGCCACACTTGACTCCAGTCTTAACGGTATACCCGGATCGCTGCCCGCTGAAGAAGGATCATATTGTTTGGCAAATGTTTGTACCAGGTTATAAAATGCCATGGCCCTGTAAAACAGGGCACTACCCTGGCAAGTATTCCATGCACCGGAATTGCCTGCGTTCACGCTGATCTTTTTCAATCCATCCAGTACTACATTGGCATGAAACACGCACCTGTATAGAAAATTCCAGTCAAGCACCGCCGTATTATTATACAACTCCGATTCCCATACATAGGCCCTTCTTTCTATTTCAGGGCGTGTTCTTAAAATATCATATTGCACATAATAACCGTCCGACCCTGTTTCTCCCAATGCCGGGGCTGTGGCACCACCATTCAGCTGGCTTCCATTCATAAAAATATCATTGTCAAGTATAGCCTGCAAATCTGCCAGGGTACTTGGAACAACCATCGACCGGTCAGATTTTGCTTCCAGCCAGCCTTTTTTACATCCAGTGCACAGCAGTAACATAGCTATGACAAAAGCAGGTATCTTATTATTTTTCATATTGTTTGTTTTAAATTTTAGAAAATAAATCGCATACCCAATGAATAGGTTCTTGCTGATGGAATGATTTCTGAACCTGCGTCAGGATCAAGTCCGTACTTATTTGCCTTCCAGATAATACCCAGGTTATTGACATACCCGTATATCTGCAGTTTTGAAAAAGGCAGTTGCCGGAATGATCTTTTATCCAGTTCATAACTAAGTTGCACATCCTGGAAGCGGACATGATCCCCTTTTAAGACCAATGCTTCTGAATAATTATAAAACAGGTCCCGGGTTGAATTCGTCACGGATAACATAGAAGGTACTGCTGTCCGCTCTTCATCCCCGGGTTTTTGCCAGCGGCTCAGGTAGTCCGGGTGAATACTATTAATAGAGCTTAATAAAGAATAATTAACTGAAGACCTTCGTAAATAATAGCCCAGTTTGTACCGGATATTGGCCGAGATACTCAATTTCTTAAAGGAAAAAGTATTTCGGAACGAGCCAAAATTTAACGGTACTGCTGATCCGTGAAATTTCACCTCCTGCACTTTTGCCGCGGTAAGTAGCGAATAATCTTTACTCACTACTCCATTTACCAGTCCACGGGGATCACCGGTAGCCGGATCAAGTCCTGCATTGAAATAACTATAGAGCCCATTCAATGGTTTACCTTCCAGAGGCGCGATGGTACCATAATAAGATAGAAAGGAAGCCGCGGCGCTTTCTGGCAACAGGTATTTTGTCACTCTATCTCTGTTGGTAGAGAATATAAACACAGCATCCCAGCTAAGACTCCCTGTAAGCACCCTGCCATTTACTTGCACATCCCATCCCTTACTGATCATATTAGCGACATTGCCCTGTATAAAACTGCTGGTACCCGCAGGAATTAAAACACCCGTGGTAGGGTCAAGAGGTATCTTACCGATCAGGTCCACTCCTTTTTTATAGTAATATTCGATCTTGCCGGAGATGCGGTCATTCTTCGTTCCGAACAATAATGCCAGGTTGGTGATAGCTACGCGCTCCCAACGCAGTTCATCATTCGGCGCATTTTCAACCCGCGCATAAGTAAGCCCTGTTATAGAATTTGTTAGATATCGGGCTGTTACCAGTGCTGCTACGCTTTTATTGATATTACCATTATAGCCATACGTGGCTTTTAATTGTAAAAAAGGCAACCATCCTAAACGGTAAAACTTTTCACTGCTGATATTCCAGGACAAACCCGAAGACCATAATGGAACTATTTTTTGATTTGCCTTCACTCCAAAATAATTGGAGCCATCTACCCTGCCGCTTGCTGAAAAAGTATATTTATCCCTGAATGTATAAGCACCGTTGGCGAAATAAGAAATAAAACGGTCTAATAAATACCTGGGTGATGAAGAGGGTGAGAGAATCGTACCGGACGGAGCAATACCCTGGTACATTTGGTATGCCTGTGAATAGTTCAAACTTGAGTTTGATGTGCCGATATCATCATTATACCCATATACATAGGTCCGTCCCGATGTCTGGGTTATCTGCCTGATCTCGGCGCCAGCCAATGCGAGGATACGATGCTGGTTAATGTTCTTATTGAAATTAATTCCTGCACGTCCGCTATGTGCTGTTATTGTTGAATAGGAAAGATCCAGTATACCACCTGCCGGGATCGGTCTTGTAAGTGTATTCCCATTTACCTGTGTAAACAGGTTTACCATATTACGTGTATAATAGGTCTCAATACTGTTCAGGTTTCGTTGGTCCTCCCTTTCCAGTTGGTACTGGTAATTAATATCGATTGTCAGGTCCTTACTGATCGTAAATTTTATTCCCGGGTTAATACGGGCGCTGGAATTACGGATAGTGTAATCTGCAAGGTCCACTTCATCCAGCGGTGTATACTTCCAGGGTAATAGCCCTGCCGCCGGCGCTGCATCTTCAAAACCTCCCCTGCGGGTATCAATACTGAGGTGATTACCCTGTTCATCAGCCAGCCGGGCATAGGGATATAGCTCAAATCCACCATTCCTGATCTGCCTGTAAAAAGGAACAACGGCGTTTTTACGCTGCAGCAGGCCAATACCTATTGAAAACTCGACCCTTTTTAATAACCTGATTGAATTTTCTGAACGCAGGCTTATTCGTTCATCGTGATTGCCCGTTTCAGCATTCGTGCTATTGGAAAAACCTGCAGAGAAAAAATAGTTGGCCAGGCCTGACCCACCTTTCATCGTCAGGGTATTTTGCTGATCGATCCTGTTACGAAGCAGGTACTTGTAAAAATCATTCCGTACATCGTTCCCTTTGAGCAGATCGATCTGCCTGTTTGCTTCCTCTGCAGTAAGCTGACCGCTTCGTCTCTTTATAAGGATCTCTACAACCGGCGTCAGCGGAGTTTTTGTTGAAGCCGTTTCCCGGCCTGCATAGAAATTCTGATCAAACAACCTTTTCTCGAGGTCTATAAAATCGCTGGAAGATAATTTGGGGATATAATACAGATCGGGTTCTTCCGAAATAGTAACAGAAGAGTTAAGCTCTATCTGAAAGGGCTGGTTGAACTTTCCTTTTTTCGTGGTAATAACAATAACACCATTGCCCGCTCTTGCACCCCATATAGAAGCTGCTGCTGCATCTTTCAATATGGAAATATTCTCTACATCATCCGGGTTAAAATCACTCAGCTTCCCTTCATAAGGAAAATTATCTACCACGATCAACGGGTCTGTATTTGAAGAGATCGTGCTTTTGCCTCTTACACTATATTTACCTCCACCACCTCTTGTATCTACCAGCACAGAGGGTACTATTCCGTCAATACGGGAGAGTATATCAGTGGATACTCGGCGGTTAAATAATGTATTGTCGACAAATTCGAATGATCCGGTCACTCTTTCGGCTGCAAGTTGCTGATATCCTGTATTGACCACTACACCCAGCAGTTCTTTTGCATTAAGGTTCATTACGACCAGCACAGAATCACCCAGGCCGGGACTAACCGGTAACAGGACTGGCGAATAACCCGCATGTGTTACAAGAATTGTATCAATCGCCGTTTGCAGGTTGATAGAAAAAAATCCCTGTTTATTGGTCATCGTTTCGATACGATGCTGTTTCAATTGAACAGTCGCACCCTGCAACGGCAGTTCATCTGTTGTTGTTACCCTGCCGGTAATAATACGTGTAGGCGGTAAAGATTGCCGCGTAGTTCCAAACAAAGGCAGCAAAACAACGAAAAGCAAATAAATTATTTTCATCGCAATTAGTTTGTTAGGTTAATAAATAGTGGTGTTATTATTTCTCCCTGATAACAAGCACTTTCATCTCTTTTTTTATTTCAGCAAGCTCAAATCCATATGTTTCCAGTTCTTTTTTTATTGCAGGCAGGTCTCTTATGTTTGCATTAATTATTGGATCAGATCCGTATTCGCCTCCGAGCTCGTCCACAACGATTGGCATTTGTACCAACATGTTCATCTTTTCTACCAGTGTACTAAGTCGGATGGCTGTTGCAGGCTTGTTGGCCGGTTTAAGGGATTTGTTTTGCTGGCCCGGTTTCATGGGATCTTTTTTTCTGCGCAGGGCCAGGCATTGCAGTTCTCTTTTTTCGATATATGATTCGATATTAAAGAACTGGTCAAGATCATTTCGCATCATAGTATAAATCTTATTCCGCCCCGACCCGTTGGGTACAATACTTTCATAACAAAACATATTGTCAACTACCCATAACTGATTTTTAATAAAATCTTTCGGAGGGTTATACCGCGTACTGTCTCGCAGTTTTATGTCGATATTATGATTATGAAAATACGCTGGTAGTTCATTGCCATACGCTGTCTTATACAGATTTGTAATATCATTATTGGTGCAGGTCAATTTTACAAGGTCTCCATTCTCATCTTTTCTTTTAGATATGCCTACCGGAATACCCCTGATAAACCGGGATAGCACAGAGCGATAAATGAAATAATCATCTCCTGCTCCATTTCCTCCAGCCAGTAAGGGCCTGGAAAAATCGAGATTCATCGAATCTTTTTTTAAAGGCAGGGAAAACCGACCGCTCAATGCAGCCTGGATATTCTCGCTCGTTAAATAACCTCCATCAGATATAGCCATCACTTTCCCTCCTTTGCCGATCCAGGCAATATGCGGCATGACACGATGTTTGAATAAGGCCGACAGCACCGTGTCTTCAATTGCGGAAGGCAACATATACTGGAGAAATTTTTTATTCCTGTTCTCGTCCAAAAAGACCTGGACCTTTTTTCTTCCTCCTTCCTGGCCATTCACCAATAATATCTTTACCTTATCGCCAAATTCTTTTTGTAATGCCTGCGTCTTGGGCCAGGATGCAATACAACTGCTGCACCAGGTGCTCCAGAAATCCAGGATCAATAAACGGTCGTTGAAATCAGCCGTATTCGCCGATGGGTCTTTATAGTTGATCATCGTTTTCATTTCAGTAGCAGGGAGTATATCTCCAATACCCAGTTGCGGGATCATCTTTGGAGATTGAGCATAGCCATTCAGTACCGGCCATAGCAATGCCAGTAAACAATATTTCAATTTCATTGCAGTTTAGTTTAATGATAAAAATTAACAGGAAATATGCGCGCTATAGCGGCGATGCTACACAGGATTTTTCGGCTTCTTTGCAAACTGCGCCTGCAGCAGGTGCAGTTCTTTATGAACATAAACCATTTTCATTGGAAAAGTTTTGTCGGTAAATAGGGAATTTGTCAACAGACTTCTTTCGGAATTCTTGTGCTTAATATTAATTGGCGTGGATTTCAGCGGCCGGCGAGCGGCAGCAAACGAATATGAATACCAGCGCAGCAGCACGGGTATTCACCTTATCATCACCGTCTTACTTTATCTGTTAAACAGTGTAAGACAGGACACTAAGCGAATGCTTTAAATAGTATTGTGAGGTAAACGCGGAATATGTTGATGTTTTCACGAAAAAATAATCAACATACTTACACAATAATAAACAAAATATTGTACATGTATATATTTTAATGAACATTTTTTTTGACAGTTCTGTTTATTTCTTTACCTTCTTGAAAACGAAGAAGAAATATATACACAGGGGTGAAATATTAGCAGCTGCTGTTAAAAAAAGATCTATCCGCATCGTCAACCTGGCAAAACGGATGGGCATCAGCCGGGGTACTTACTATAATCATATAGAGGACCCTGATTTGTCGCTGGACCTGCTTGAACAGTATGGCAAAGTGTTGAATTATGATTTTACAGAAGACGTTACCGGGATGCAGAAATATTCAACAGACGATCCTGTAGAACCTTACAATGAACCCAAGAATATGGAAGAGGCCATCAGGCAGCGGGATTATTGGAGAAAAAAATCCGACCATTGGAAGGATAAGTATATTGAACTGCTGGAAGAAATGAAGCAGGGATGATTATTGCGGCTAATGCCAGACCCGAAACCTCTCCCAAATAATAATATCATAAACCAACCCGTCATCCCGGGCTGATTAGTGTTCCATTATAAAATACTGAATATTCGAAATGATCCGCGAATACTCAAATAACAACTCGCTTGCCGTCAGCCAAAAAAACATTTGTTCAATACCAACCTCTTTTCCAAAACCCAGCCTCATTCTGTTCGCAATGACTTTACCGGGTTTGCCAGTGCCGCCTTGATCGCCTGGAAACTAACAGTAATAATAGTCAGGGTTATTACCAATCCTGCGGCCACTAAAAACACCAGCCAACCGATCGTAATGCGATAGGCAAAATCCTCCAGCCATCTATTCATCACCAACCACATCAATGGTGCCGCAATAATAAATGCGATACCCACCAGTTTTAAAAATTGACCCGACAGCATCGATACGATACCCTTCACATCGGCGCCCAGTACCTTGCGGATGCCGATCTCACGGGTTCGTTGATTGGTAGTAAACGTAGCTAATCCAAATAATCCAAGACAGGCAACAAAAATTGTCAGTGCTGCAAAAACACCCAGTATCAACCCTGTATTTCGCTCCGACTTATAACTGTTCATCACCCGTTCATCCAGGAAAGAATAAGATAGGGGCTCACCCTTTACCATAGCGGCCCATTGTTGCTGCATGTTGCTGATCAGTAAAGGAATATTGTTTGTCTTAATACGCGCGATCATAGTACCGTAGTCTGTACCCAATGTCATTACAAGTGGTGTGACAGCTTCGTGCAATGAACGGAAATTAAAATCCTTTACGATACCGATCACTTTGTAGGTAATGATATTGCCTTCCTTTTCTGTATGACTAAGCGTATGTCCCAGTGCCTGATCATTCCAGCCAAATGTCCTGGCCGCCGTTTCATTGATCAGAATCCCAGTGCTGTCACTACCATATGCCGGTGAAAAATTTCTGCCTCCTGCAAGTTGTATGCCCATGGTAGGCAGGTATTGATCATCTACTTCATACCGCAATGTCTTTACCAATTGTGCAGACTGATCATCCGGGTAAATAAAAAAATTATTATTATTACTGGGGCCGGCAGGTATAAAACCAGAAGCTGTTACATTTAATATTCTCGGGTCACGCAACAACTGCTGGCGGTAAGCAGACTGTTTATCACCCAGTCTGTATGTATGTTCTATTACCATTGTTTGTGCTGTATCATACCCGAGTTTTTTATGCTGGATAAAAGAAAGTTGTTTATACACAACGATCGTACCCACAATCAGTGAAATGGAAACAAAGAATTGGAACACCACGAGCCCGTTACGAAGGTTGGTACTTTTTTTACCAGTGCTGAATTTTCCTTTAAGTACCGTGATCGGGTTGAAAGAAGAAAGAAAGAATGCCGGATAACTTCCAGCCATTAATCCCGTAAAAAGACCAAACAATGCCAGGCCGGGTAGCAGCCAGGGGCTACTCTTCAGATCAAGTGACAGGTTTTGCCCCGCCAGCTGATTAAAAACCGGTAGTGCCATGTATACGATACAAAGGGATACCAGCATTGCGATCATCGTAAGCAGCACTGACTCAAGCAGGAACTGGCCTATCAGTTGTGTTTTTACTGAACCCATTACTTTTCGAATACCAACTTCCCGCGCACGTTTGGAAGCACTGGCCGTAGAAAGATTCATAAAATTAACGCAGGCGATCAGCAACATAAAGATGGCTACGGCACTAAAAATATACACATACCGGATATCGCCATAGGGTTCCAGGTCGTTGGTAAGATCTGCATGCAGATGAATATCGGTAACAGGCTGCAGGTACAGGCCGATCTGGTTCCCACTTTGCCTGAACTGCGCCAGGGTAACACCCATTCCTTTTTCCAGCTGCGGGCCAATATACTTTTCGATCACCTGTGGTAGTTTGGCTTCCAGTTTTTTTATATCACTTCCTTTGCGCAGTTGCAAATAGGTGTAATAGTTGGAGCTCATCCAATCCTCGTTTCTTGCATCGGGCATGGTAGACATGGAAACAAAAAAATCGCCATGAAAATGCGAATTGCGGGGCACTGCGTCTATTAGCCCGGTGATCCTGAGAGGGGAGTTTCCACCCGTAATATCCATGCTCTTACCGACGGGGTTTTCATTACCAAAATATTTTTGCGCAATAGCTTTGGAGATCACCATTGAATTCGGTTGCAACAATGCGATGCGCGCATTTCCCTGCAGCAGGGGCAACGTGAACATCTGGAAAAAATTGGAATCGACAAACAGGAAGCCATTCTCTTTAAAGGTCTTGCCGCCATAGCTAAGTTCCTGCTGCCCGATAGTCCGCATCCGGGTGGCTTCCTCCACTTCAGGATAATCTCTTTTAAGTGTGTTTGCCACCGGCGCCATTACCGAAGCTTCTTTAATGACTCCACCCTGCATGCTCCCACGAAATGAAACCCTTACCAGGCGGTCCGCATTCTTGTTATACTTATCATAACTCAATTCATTTTGTACAAATAGCAAAATGAGCAGGCAGGTAGCGATACCCAGGGCCAATCCGAAGATATTGATGGTAGAAAAGACTTTATTTCTCCAGAGATTGCGGGCGGCGATCTTAAAATAGTTGCGAAACATGTGTATGCATTTTATGAAAGATGGTCAGCTCACGTAAAGCTATGCCATCCCGGTAATGCACAACCAAGAAAATGCCAGTACTGTACCATGTTCATGTACAGGGGATTACTTTATCTAACCTTGTAAAAACTGTACGATTTTGATACGCATGGTGTTCAGTTATGCAGGTTAATGGCTATTGAAAATTAGTGCCGTGTTTATAAAATCTGCGTAGACTGCAAACCAGACCAGCAGATGGCTTTACTGCATTTTTTTACCTAACAGATAAGGCAGGAAACGGATCAGCGATAAGCCCAGTACATATACAATCGGCAGACTCATGATCAGGGTAGCTATTTTTATTTTATCATAATAATAAAAACCAAGACCGGCGATAAGAATAAAAAAGCCCAGTATCATCGGGTAGATGATGGAGCCGGAGGAAGACTGGGGGCCGCCGTTATAGTTTTTAAAATAGATGTTGATAAAGCCCTGGATGGTAAAATATTCGGAGATGAGCAAAATAATTGTAGAGACCCAAAAGAGTAGTTTCATGGTATGCGTTGTAATATGGTCTAAATTATGATGGTGATAATTTATATCACAAGACGATTACCGAAAGGCAGCTGATGATCTCCGATGGGTTGTAGTGAACAAAACTTATCCTGCAATTAACTAGTGGTGGGCCTGTTTAGGAGTTCGCTATATCTGATGGGTATCATGGCCCGGTTTCTCTCCCAACTACAAATCATATGCAGATCACGAGGTATCGTATGATTGATTATCTTTAAGTCAAAGGATATTTGCACCACCAGCGTATCTCGCCTCTAAATAAAACCAACCGGAAAACATGGACAATTTTATAGAATTGTTGGATCAGCACAATAAAAAAATGATCATCAATGCAGATATCATTACCATTGTTTCTTCTGAAGGAGATGGATGCAAAATCTCTCTTACTGCTGCAGTAGATGGGTCAAAGTACCATGTAATGACATCTTATAGTATTGAAAAGATGAAAGAGATATTGATTAAAACCCCACCTGTTCTTACAAAGAAACGGCTTGAGTTATGAAAACAGAAAGTATTTTTATAGAAATACCCGTATATAATTCAGCTCCTGTCATTATTAATACCCGGTCGGTCATACAGGTAATCCCGCTTTCCTTTAATGAGCATTGTATTATTTACTATAAAGGCAAAAACTTCAGGTATGTGGAAACAACACTGTCCTACCAGGAGCTGGCAGAACGGCTAAACGCCTGTCAACCTTACCTGTTTTTGAAATAAGGACAGACAGATCTCCTGGCAGAAGTTTATCCCTGCCATTTTAGAATCAGAAACACGAGCAATATAAACCCAACAATCATCAACCCGGTTTTCCAGAAACTAGTGATCAATCCATGATCTACAGCTGTGTCGGCATATCCCTGTTGCGATTTAGAATGCGTTGCTATAAACGGTGGAGGCACCAGGAACAATACAGTTTGTAATTCGTTGATTTTTTTGGCAGGTGTCCATTCGGGTAACCCTTCTGTCCATACCGGTGTTGCTGGACTGATCCGCATGGTCTTCAATTGATCGATTGTATAGGGGCCCTGTTGCCTACCCCCCTGATGGATGTAATAGCTTTTCATGATATTGGTTAAGGTTTAATGATCCCTTGCGTCTACTAAAGTATAAGAAATATGTATAATATGCAAGTGTTTGCCGGGTTTTCTATATTGCATGCTCTTCGAACACTTTATTTATGCAAACACATACTTTTAATAAACAACAAAGTGGCTGGTATATCCATCTGCCTGAGTTTATTGAACAGGGCGGTAACAAAGAGGATCTGCAGATGGTAGAAGGAGCAGATACTATGCTGGAGATAATGGCCAAAGGCGCTTCTTCAGTAGCCTTGCTCATGCATACCGAACCTTTTGCCGATGCAGATTTGCTGGAACTTATAGAAATCTGCGATCCGGTTGTTGGTGGTGGTTATTATCTTTTGCGTGAGTGGGAAGGCGAGGAGCTTATGTGCAGGATGTGGTTGTGTAGAGTTACCGAATTTGTATTTAATTCCTTACCGGAAAATATTTTTGTGAAAAGAGCATAGATCGTAGCAATAACTAGTTCAGTCATAGAGAACATAAAAATCCGCAAAAACTTGTAAAATTTTCGGGATCTTGCTTTTTGAAATTTCTTCGCCATCCTATCATGCAACAAATCATTATCGACAAACTACAGCAGATCCAAAGGGATAACCGCGTCAGCATTCTTTATTCCTGCGAGTCCGGCAGCCGCGGCTGGCAATTCCCCTCGCCCGATAGTGACTATGATGTACGGTTTATCTATTGCCGGCCATACGACTTCTATCTTTCAGTGACGGACCGGGATTATGATCTGAAGTTTCCGATTAATGATGAACTTGATATTTATGGCTGGGATATCCGGAAAGTGTTACAGCTCATTCGCAGGTCCAACACTACGCCTTTCGAATGGCTACAGTCTCCTATCATTTACATGGAGGCAGATGGTTTTAAAGAATCGCTCTGGGATTTATGTCATTCTTTCTTTAGCCAGCGCTCAAATGTGCATCATTATCTCGGTATTGCCAGAGGCGCCATGGACAGCATCGTCAATGGCAATGAGATAAGCATTAAAAAACTATTTTATGTACTAAGACCCCTGCTTTCTGCCCAATGGTGCCTGGAAAAAAACAGTATTGCACCCATGACCATCGGGCCATTGATGAATTCACTTACTCCGTCTCTGCATCAGCTGGTGAGCGAACTGATCGTTCAAAAAGCTGGTGCAGATGAAGGGTATATCATACAAATAGACGCCGATCTAAAAATTTATATCGAAGAGGAATATGAACGCATTTCTCTTGCTTCAAAAGAACTTGAAAGAAATGATTTCTCCGCTACTGCGCTGGATGCGTTCTTTGTAAAAACAATCCGTCAATATGACCATTAAAGATATCAAATACCAGGGAGTACTGCTTTTTGAATGCATTAGCGGCAGTAAAGCATATGGTCTTGCTACCGAAAACTCTGATACTGATATCAAGGGCGTTTTTTATTTACCCAAAGCTGCATTCTATGGCCTGAAATATATAGAACAGGTTAGCAATGAAACGAATGATGAAGTATATTATGAACTGGGCCGGTTTGTAGAACTGCTCATTAAAAACAACCCTAACCTGCTTGAGCTCCTGGCCACCCCCCCTGACTGTGTCCTGTATAAACATCCGCTCATGGACCAGCTCCCCATCAGCCTGTTTCTCTCCAATCTTTGCAAAGACAGTTTTGCCGGATACGCTATTACCCAGATACGCAAAGCAAGAGGCTATAAAAAAAAGATCGTTAACCCGGTTGATAAAGAACGTAAATCGGTGCTTGATTTTTGTTTTATATTACAACAACATTCCGCCATACCCTGCATTGATTGGTTATCACAACATGGTTACCGACAGGAACAATGCGGGCTAAGTTCAATATCTCATACCAAAGGATTGTATGCGCTATTTTATGATACAGGGCCCTCTTCTTCTTATAAAGGGATCATGAGCGGGGAAGATGCCAATGAAGTGTCGCTCTCCTCTATTCCAAAGGATCCCAAAAGCCTGGGTTATTTATTTTTCAATATGGAAAGTTATTCTTCCTATTGTAAGGAATACCGCGAGTATTGGGATTGGGTGGAAAACCGCAATGAAACCCGTTACCTGGGCAATCAATCACATGGAAAGGATTATGATGCAAAAAATATGATGCACACGATCCGATTGCTGCAGACAGCTGCGGAGATACTTGAAACCGGCATATTGAATATCCGGCGTACCAACAGAGATGAACTATTGGCAATTAAGTCAGGGATCTTTGAATATGATGAGCTGCTCAATATGAGTGATGCGCTGATGGAACGGATAGATACTGCTTATTACCTAAGTGCATTACCGGATATGCCTGACACAGTTGCGGCGGAAAGAGCATTGGTTGAAATAAGGAATGAGTTGTATTGGTAAATACAATGCGGTATCGCCCCGGCAGAAACTTCCCCATTTTTTCCGTCAAAACACTTTTTCTACAATCAACACATATGATAGCTTCGCCTACAATCTTTTTATATGGGCTTGTGCATCCATTACAGCGGCACGATCCGCCGGCTCTCTTTATTGCACCAACTGGTAGCTGAAGTTATTGAAGCTTGTAAGGCATCGGGATGGCGGTACGAGCTTGTCGATGCATCCGATATTTATCCAATACAGGGAATTTGTTTTACTGCCACCGGCTGTGACACGATTTCATTGACCTTTTTGTCCGATGGCAGGATGTGCTCGGTCGATAACCTGGAATGCGATCGCTTATATATTAATAAAGATCCCGATGAAAGTATACTCTATATTCTGAGCGCGCATTTGCAGGGGGCTAAAGCACAGACACGCTTTTTATTAGTACAGTTATTCCGGAGGCTACGGAAAAAATATTTCTCCCGGTTCGAATTGATTGACGAAAACAATTACCCGGAAACAAAAAATGATGAAGAACTATTACAATATTTTGAGGAATATGAAAAGGCCATGCAAAAGTTACATGAATCATTTAGAATACTTCGTGATAACCCCTCTCTTTCACTCAGGGATAAAGCACGACAGTTGAGGAGAATCGGGAGAACTGATAAAATATAACTGTAATAAAATTATTTCTGGTGAGCTACTGCATGGAAAGAAGGCTATTCTTTTATTTTTAGAGGCTCCGTTTTGACTGGCAATAACTTAAAATAGGTGACTTTATAACGGTTATTGACAATCGCACCCTGTACTGCCGCTTTCCGTATGGCATTACAAAATCCGTCCTTTGCATGCGCGTCTCCATGTTGATCGATATTGGTGCCGTCTACATAATATCCTTTGCCCGCAATACGAACAGCCAGTGCACAATCTTCTCCTTTCATATCAAACTGGCACATGCCACAGGCCGTTTCAAGTGTATCCGTTTTAATTGAAGGATTCAGTTTGTTTGTTGTAGCAACGGGTTGCTGTGCCATCAGCATGGTAAAAAAACAGCAACAGGCAATTGTTAAAAGTAGTTTCATATTATTTTATAAGGTCAAATATAAGTGTTTTAAGAAAAGCAGCTGATCTGTATGGGTAATAGGCGCTAACTGGCCGGTGTTCAGTCTGTCTTGCTCCAGGGCGAAATACCGTTACCAGGGTTTTTCATCCCGGCCATTTTACTTTTATTTTAGATAGCATGAAACTTCTTATCGCTGCCCTATTGCTATCATTTTCTTTTGGGCGCAAGTTTCCTTATACCATTGTATTTTATATCCAGCGGCCGATCGAATATGAAGCGGTAGTAAATATCAATTATTCCGGTGGCGCGATCGTGGAAAAGCATAAGGTCTCTACGGGAAGCAGTTGCTAACTGGTAACGAAATATGATAGCTATGGTTATTATAAGACAACCTGTAATGGAGGAAACATCCGGGTAAATTATGTCGCCAAACAGGGGTATAGTTTTACCCTGACCAGGGATTTAAATGAATTTAAACTTAGGTTTCCTGAGAATACAAAAATCGCGTGGGCGGTGCTGTTTGAGTAGAGCGATGGCTTGAGTATACTGGATTAGTCGCTGAAGATTGGATGTGCCGGGCAATAAGCCGTCTGCCCCGGGCATTATAATTTGGGTGTAGGGGGCCCGTCCATAATACAACTGCTATTGCAATGGTACTGTCCCGCGGCACCGCTCCAAATAACCATTCCATTACAGGGAATCTAAAACCCTGGAACTTTTCCCAAAATCCGGTGCAAATAAAAAGGGCGTCCCAAAAGAGACACCCTGGCTAACACTCCTAAAAATCGGCTTAGGTGGAACGAGGAATACAAGAGTCAAAGCCGCGATGACTCCTGGCAAATGATTTTATTATTTATTACTCGTTGAACAATCTGCTAGCATGTAAACAGGGCTTTTAAAAAATTGAAGAAAATGTTCGGACGTTGGATCTGGATTTTAAAAGCGAGTTGCAAACAGATGAATGCAAAGTAAAGCGACCGGTACAAAAAGTAAAGCCCGGAGCAAAAGTTTAGCCCGAAATGGGACTGCTTTCGGAAAAATGGTACTGAATTGGCCTTGGATTAGGGTTGCAAGGACTCTCAGGAGATGGTTTGAGCAGTAGATTGCTGCATCGTGTCGAGATAGGATTTGGGACTTTTTCCGGTAACCTGTTTAAAAACCCTGAAAAAAGTAGTGCGGGAAGCAAAACCCGCTTTCTCACCAATTGCTTCCAGCGTATAATTTTTCCAAAGTTGTTGTTCCATACATAATAAGGTATACCTGACCCTCAGGATATTCCTGAATTCGACAAAGGTATTTTTATTATAATATCGGAAAAGGTACTCAAGATGGTGAACTGGTATTCCCAAAGCCTTACTTATCTGCTGCATGGAAAATTCGGGGTCTGTGAATGGCTCCGTCTTCAGAAAATCATTTACCCGGATTATATGAGACACTACTTTGTCCTTTTCTATGGGTCCCGTTCCGGTATTTGTTGGCAAATGCTCGTCCAGCTGGTGCAGGTGGATCCAGCCAAATTCGTCATAATAAGCCTGTTCGGGTTTTCGTGTCGCCGATCCGGCGCCGGTGGTGGGTAACCCCTCATTTTTATTAAATGTGGGCGATTGTCCCTGTTCCGCAAGGACAGCCGTTCGTTCGGGTGCAGGCGTCCCTTTTGAAACAGGAATAACGGGAAGTTTTGTTTCTATGTCCGG
>CAZGSG010000035.1:0-28012 GCA_964528095.1 uncultured Terrimonas sp. | reverse complement strand
GGTATTTTCAAGAAACATTTGTGTTTTTGCTTCTAACGCGAATAAGGGGCTTGCATCTGTTCGTTCATCGCGTTCACCCAATAGCTCCAGTGCCCGTACGGGTTGATACTCTGTCAGCGCTTTTTTTACTTTCCTGGTAATATTGCGCTCCCAGTCGGCAATATCAGCACGCTGAAAGATCTCCCTGGGAATTTCAAGGTCTATTCTTGAGGCCAGCCATACTTTCACGCGATCAGAGTATTCATCCAGGTTGGAAGCAATAGACGTTTCAATGCCGGTTTGCCATCGTTGGTCAAGTGTGCTGAAATCATCATCATCCAATGCCAGACGGTGATATATTTCTTCTGCTCTTGATGACGCATCGTCCATTTTGCTATAGTATTCGATAGCTGCTTTGCGGAGTTCGCGTACTTCTTTGAATTTGTCCTGCAAAAGAAGACGGATCATCGACTGTCTTATCTCATGCCGGTAAACAAGATCTCCTTTATATCCTGACTGTACAAGGGCCTGTTCTTTTTTTAGTTGTTCGAAAAGTTCAGTTGCTTCCTGTATATCTTTTGCCGGGATATTACATTGCGGGGCCAGTACATACAGGATCACTTCCGGCGTCACAGTTCTTAATACCATGCCCGGGTGTGCCAGTTTTCGCACATTCTCATTATGTATATGCGCAAGAATACGCTGGTATAACTGCCCTTGTATCAATTGCTCGTCAACCTGGAAGAGCAGCCATTTACGTGTATTCAGGTCTTTTATACCTTTTGAATCGGCTTCTGTTTTATCTGAAGCGATCAGGTTTGCCGCAAGCCTGAGCGAAAGCGGGTTGCCACCAACCTGTTCTGCTACACTATTCGCAATGGCTGCATCAACACCCAGTCGTTGTAATAGAAATACGCGGTCGGCCTGTTTCAGTTCTTCTAATGGTAATTCGGTGAGCAGTTCCTTATCGATCCCCAGTTTGGCCACCGATGAGCGCCCTGTGATGATGATTCGTAGAGCAGGGCATAAGTCTATCAATGCAGCTAACATCCGCCAGAATCCATTGAGGCTTTCAAAATCCCTGTACTCGACCTCTTCAAACGTATCAAACACCAACAGCACTCTTGTTTCTTTTCCTTTTGTACGGTTTTTGTCGTTGCTCATTGCGTTCAACAGCGAAGCGAAATTCTCATAAAGAAAATAATCTTCATTATGGTATTCTTCCATCCGCAGGTTACGGCTATTGGATATTTTTTTCCGGTTGATCAATAAGCTCCTGTTATCACGAAAGTCGCGCACAGTATTATTAAACTGTTCGATCTGTTGCTGGTATTCGGGAAACTGTAATCCAAATTGTGATGCCGCTTCAACGAGTATGGTGAATGTACTTTCTATGCGGAGGCTTCCCTGGTCAAAGGGCAGATAAGCAAATGGAAATCGAATATCGTTTGTTGCCTGCACATTTTCTGTGAGCAGCTTACCTGTTAATGCCGACTTGCCCATACCGCCCGGGCCATAGATAGAAAGAATTGGCAATGGATCTGAGGAACTAAGCCAACTGGTGATCAGGCCTGTTAGATTTTTTTTAGCAGGATTTTCAAAGTCGGCGTATAAATGCCGCTTCATAAAATTGATCTCGGTTTCCCTGCCTGTGAAATTGTCTGTAACAAGGTGTTCAAAATTCGCCAGTATACTTTTTTGCCTGAGCAATTGATCGATGGCGCTCTTTTCGGGAATAGTTTTATCAATACCATCCAGCCAGGAAATGATCTGGCAAAAATCAGTAAGTGAACTATAGGTCAATTTACCCGGATCGGGTAACTGGCCTGTTCTTAGGTAACCATCCCACATTGTTTGTATGGATGTGACAGGATGGTTGTTGTTTTTCTCCAACAGCTTCAGCATTTCCTCACGCGAACTAAATCTTTTCAGGGCCTGTCTGCGGATATCGGTTTTGAGTGTGAACAATCCTTCTGAAAATCTTCCCGGTGTATAAGAGATATCATCGTATAAAAGAATTCTTGGGTTTTCATTGAGTAATGTACCAACTGCAGGAACCAGTTTGTCGGGATAAAAGCAATGCAATACCGCGGCGGCCTGCTGGTATGCCCATAGTTGGTCCGTATCATCGCCCGGGTCTTCTGCAAATGCATCCCGTTTTGAAAAATAAGTGTTAAGTAATCTTTTTGTTTTATCTGCTTCCATCCTGTTTAAATATCTTTTATACTTTCTGCCAGGTTTTTTAATCGTTTTTTTAGCTCTTCCATCGGTTTTTCTTCCGTTTGAAGTTTGTCGAGCATTTGCCTGAGCACTTCTTCAAAATTGATATCGGGGTTGCCCGTTAGTATACTGCTGACCTGGTTCACCGCATGCAGTAATACCCGCAGACGGTCATTCAACACGCCCATTTTTTCCTTTCCCGGGGGCAGATTGGTTTTGATGTAATCCGATATTTCAATAACACCCGCTGGTGAAATTGGTGATGGGCCACGTTGTAATGCTTCACTGATGGTTGAGTCAATATCCTGTGGTGTACATGCGCTGACAATCTCTTCATCGATCCTGCCCGGATCAACAGGCAAGAGCGCGCGGTCAAAGCCAATGATAATGAGCCGGCATTTTCTTGGAAAAACGCCTTTGGTCACCGAATCGGATAAGGCGATCAGCAGATCATAGGTGTCCGGCCGAAGGTTCTTTGTATTAAAATTGTCAAGAATAAACCAGTGTTGATTTGGTGACCTGGCCGCTTCATTAAGCACCCATAATGCAAGATCACCTGTATACTTTTTCAGATTTGTATTCAGTGGTGGCATGCTGTTCAATGACGCGCCCATCATGAGCACAAGATCACGTGCTACTTCCTGCGCGCCCATTTCAAGTTCTTTTCCCTCTTCGATCGAAATGGGGTAGGTAATGATCGATGCTTTTACATTGCAGAAGTGATCTATATAGTTTGTTGAGTAAGACTTGCCGCTTTTTTCATCGCCATTCACCACAAGGATGGGCCGCTGGTTACCCGTAGCCGCTTCGAGTTTGCTGAGTTGTGCACGCAGCGTTTTCCGGTTCACGAAAGGAATACTATTATTAATAATTGTAAAATCAAGGGGGTTTGCAGCTGCAGGTGGCTGTTGCTTTGCGCTGTCCCATACCTGTTTGATCTTCGCGTCGATGACGCGCAACTGAAAAATATCCAGCAGTAGTTCCATCCACATGGGAGTATGACTCCATCCATCATTGATACAGATACGTATGGCATCATTGACCATTTCCTGGGGATTGCCCTGTACAAGGTCTTGCGGGAAGCTGGTGCCTATGAATGGCGCAGTCAGCGTTTGCCTGGGTTTTTCGGCAAGCGATAACGCTTTGAATAATTCTTCGGTTATATACTCTTTGTCTTGTTGCGAAAACATATTATTGATTAATCATTAAACCATGTTTGCCAGGGAACGCGTACCATGCCCGGGGGTGTCATACCTGTTTCCGGTGCAAGTATTGGTGCCATTTCAGCTTTTTTTCCTACTTCACGTGTCAGGTTGTCCCAGTCGAACATAAATACTTCCGTATAATATTTCGCGATAGGTCTTGAATAAAATATTATACTGGTGTCCCTGTTAAACTGTGTGCCATCGGATGACCAGTTATTACTTCCTACTACTGCCGCTTTGCCATCTACCAGTACACCTTTATTATGTAGTTTGCTCTTCTGTATACGGAACATGCTGCGTTTCCATTTTCGTTTGCCGATCAGCAGGTCACTGCTTTCTGATTTCTGACTGGCGCCTGCGATAACACGAACATCGATCCCTTCTTTCATTTTCAGCGCAACCGCATCTATTATTTTATCAAATAAACCCGTAGATGGCTGATTGATATAAGAGAACTGGAGGTACAATGATTTTTTGGCCGATTCAATAAGCTTGAGTATGCCGGCTGCATAATTGTCCGGGCTCATCAATGGTTCGATCATCACTTTCTCATCGCCCGATGCGAATGTTTGCGGATTGAAAGGATGGTCCTGCAATACCGCGGCTTCGGGCGCAAAAAAAGATTCGGGTACCAGGAGGTCGGGCATCAGGGGAGCAGATTCCATTTGGGCTACTGCTGCGGCGCTGAGCATATCATACCTGATAAACTTTTCATACATCTCTGCTATGTTCTTACTCCTGATGATCACATGCCATTCCCGGTTGCCATTTTTATATAATGCGTTTTCAGTACCGGCTTTTATCAGTGGCTGGCTATTGGGACTCCAGTTGCCACTGGATACCCATACTGCTTTGGAATCTCTTACAGCGACCTTGGTATGATAGGAATTATTAAAAAGACGGTTTGGGCCGCTTACAGAAGCCGCGACAAGATTTAAACGATCTCCCCAGCTTGAAGAAAGTTTCGATTGCAAGGTTTTATCATTTTTGTCTACCTGCAGGATCATATCCAGTTGTACATCCGTTTCTTCTCCCAGCGATTTTATGGTATCGATAATATGGTCTGCATAAAATTCATACATCGCGACCGTCAATGTTTTGGTTGTTCCTTCCAGGAAAGGCTTTAGTGTTGTCCATCCCGAATCGGGACCTACATGGCAGGTGATATCAGATACTTCCATCCTGTCGAGCGATACATCATCAGGAGGTGTATAATTAATATTAGGAACTGCTTCGGCTACACCTTCCGATTCCCAGGTTGATAAGGGCGCAATGCCATCGATGATATCAAGCGCGGTTGCTTTTCTTACCTCTACTTTAATACCATTTACCCGGGGCGGTACTGGCCCGCTGTCTTTGCCCGGATCGGTAATAACGACAATAACAGGAGCAGGCGGGGCCGCATCGTCTTCACTAAAACCGGGACGTACACCCAATACACCGGGAATGGCCAATAACTGTTCATGCACAGATTTGATAGCGGCAATAACAGGTTCAAGATTAGTGGAACTATCGGTATCTACCGCGGCGGCTTCGGGAAGGCTGGCAGGTACGGCATTGCGAATACTATCTCCCTGTTGCTCACCAGCTACTGCTGTAAAAATACCATCCAGTGATTTGAACAATGATAGATCCCCTTCCAGGTTCACGATGATGCCATTTGCATCCAATGTGCATTTTCCCTCTTTGATCCTGACTATACCACGATAAACCGGCATATGTTTGTTTTTAATAGTTCAATAAATTATACTGTTCAACTTTTTTCCCATGCCCGGAAATTGTTGAACACCTGGGATGAAATACGAGTTCCGGAATTAGAGGTCCTGCCACCATACGCGTGTACAGCAATGCCCACTCTTTTTTTATTGTGGATCATATAAACAGGGCAGCCGCTTTGACCGCCTTCGGTGTCGGCAGCATAAAAAACCTTTTCAGGGCTTACACTGCCAATTTCACGACTATCATACCAGAGTGTTCCTTTTTCTTTATCCAGGGGATAACCCGCCACGTTTGCGGTGCCAGCCGAGAGTTCAGCGTCTGTAAAAACTCCATAAGAAAAATAGCCGAGGTCCATAGGAAAAGCGGAGGGAAGAATGATCGCCGCATAGTCATAGTTTTCCATGCCATTATCACCCCAACCTTTGACTGTCCAGAATTCAGTGGCGCTGATTCCGCCAAATGGAAGGGTAGTACCATTGCGACCGGGTATTACCTGGATCTTTTTTACCCAGCCATCACGGTTGGGGACACCGCTGTTTTTTACATATACACAATGACCAGCCGTGGCCAGTGTTCTTGGACTGATAAACCAGGCCGTTCCTATCCATTGTGAATTATCTGCCGCAGTGATCAATAAAGAGGCCATTGCACACCAGGGAAATGTCCCGGTATCTTTCACCTGTATGCGCTCATCAGTTCCTATGACGGCTTCGATCATTGGTGGGGAACCGAATGAAGCCACGCCGATATCTGCCAGACCGGAGATATCCGGTATATTAAATACATCCTCGTTTTCAAAAGCCGCTTCACGGATGGTTCGCGGCAGACTTTCTATTGCTTCACCTTCAATCAGTGCAAGTTCTCCCATAGCGCCATTTGATCCTTCTGTTATCTGTGTTGTATCAGCAGAGGATTCGGATGGTGAGACATTGGTGATGGGGGTATGTAGTCCGGTTACCGGGTTTTTATCAGGCATTGTACAATAGATTTTTAGTTGAAGCTTCAGCAGAAACTATCAGTACGATCGTTTTCTTTTTATCAATACGGAACTCAACGGGCCAATAAAGTGATACGCTGCTAATCCAGTCACCTGTCATTCAGGAAGGCCATGCTGGCAAATTCTACCTGGCCGTTATACAAGGGGTCGGTGGTTGATTTTTTGGTGAATGAAAGTTAGTCAAAAAAACCAGCTATTGGTTACCGTTTTTTAACGGTGTATTTAGAGCGTTTTAACGGGAGGAAATTTTAAAATTCAAAATTAAAAAGTAAAAATGCAAAAATAGAATCCGGTATGGGTAAATGAACTTCTGGTTTGAATTCAGGGATGCCTGGACCGGTAGATTAAGGAAAGTGGTTTGTAATAGTGCAGGTAGTTCATTAGTTTAAGGTTTATATTTCTGTTTGTTGAGGTCGTCATTATTTGCACTAATTACCTCAGGTTGTTAGTTCCGCTGGGCTTCGGAGAAGCCTCCTGTTCATAGAGAAAATCTGGCAGGGTGTTATTGGGCTCCGAAGGAGCCATAGGATGAATGTTGTTATTGCTATAAACAGGATACTCCTCCGGAGTAAATTGAGGGAAGTAGTTTGTAATGGTTCAGGCAGTTCATTAGTTTAAGGTTTATTTTCTGTTTGTTGAGGTCGTCATTATTTGCACTAATTAATTCAGGTTGTTGGTTCTGTTGGGCTTCGGAGAAGCCACCTGTTTATAGAGAAAACCCGGCATGCTGTTATCGGGCTCCGGAGGAGCCTCCTGCATTCGGCAAGGGTTTCAGGCCAGCAGGCCTGTCTAGTTGGGAGTAGCTGGCAATGTAGGACAATTTCCCGCGTTCATCCCCCCTTATCCGGCACTCCTGTACGTTCTTTTTATAACAAAAAATGAATAGGATTATTTTGTGTCAGCCACCTTGTCTAATTGAATATAAAATTCGAGAGGGATTTTGTCAAATGATACGGAACTACTTTTGAATTCTGCATTTGCAATAAATATTTCCATAATAATGAAGAAAGCGATTTGTATTTTTTTTAGCTGCATTCTTGCCTGTACATGTGTGCAAGCTCAGCAGCTTTATTTTCCGCAAGCGGCTATAAAAGACAGCAGCTTTTTATTAAAGACGATGCCTGTGCTTGCCAAACAGGTAATGGTGGAATATAAGGAACAGGATCCGGTGATATTTCAGAATAACCTGTTCAGGTTGCAGGCAGTGGCCGGGGAATATGAAGATGCCGTGAAAACGATCAATTCATTACGTAGCATAGCAAGGCGGGATAATACGCCGTTTGCCGGATTACAATATCTTCAATATGAACTATTCTGTCAGGCAAAAATAAAAGCGCGTCAGGAACAATCTTCTTATGCCCAATCATTCGAGCAGGTATTGAATGACGCGTTCAGCAGGATGGATGATAAGACTGCCTTATACGGCTCCAACGCGTTTATATCATTGAATGGTTTTGAAGAACAGCGGGCTAAATTACAAGCTTTGTTAGTGAACCAGCAAGGAAAGGACAGCATCGATTTCCTGGTGGCCCTGGATCTTTGTAAAAAATATCTTGTAACGGAAGTTTTTAAACAGGGAGCATCTCTTACCGGATCGTTGATACAGGCAGATAATAAAAAACGATATATTATTGATGATAATGTGCTGATAAAAACACCGGATGGTGCAACCATTGCTGCTATTGTAGTAAGAAAACGATCGGTTAATATACCACAACCCGTGGCGCTGGTTTTCACGATCTATGCGGAAGAGAATAATCTTTACCAGGCAAAGACGGCCGCTGCTTATGGCTATGCCGGGATTGTTGCACTTAGCAGGGGCAAAGGGTTAAGTCCCGATAAGATCGCACCCTATGAACACGAGGTAACAGATGTAAACGCGGTGATCGACTGGGCATCCCGGCAATCATGGAGTAATGGTAAAGTAGGTATGTATGGTGGCAGCTATGATGGATTTTCGCAATGGGCGGCGACCAAACAACTACATCCTGCGCTTAAAACAATCGTACCCTATGTAGCGGCCATACCCGGCCTGGGATTGCCAATGGAGAATAATGTGTTCTTAAATGCGAATTATGGCTGGGCTTTTTATGTTGGTAATAATAAATACCTGGATAATAAAGTTTATAATGATCCGCAGCGTTGGGAAAACATGGACAATAACTGGTATGCAAGTGGTGCGGCTTACAGAAAAATAGACAGTGTTGACGGCACACCCAATAAATGGCTTCAGCGCTGGCTGCAACACCCGGCATATGATCGGTACTGGCAGGGGATGGTACCTTATCAACAGGATTTTTCCCGGATCAATATACCGGTACTGACGATCACCGGTTATTATGATGATGGACAGATATCGGCGATCCAGTATTTAAAAGAACATTACAGGTATAACAAAAATGCCGATCATTATTTAATTATCGGGCCCTACGATCATGTTGGCGCGCAGCATGGCGGAACAGCTGTGTTGCGTGATTATAAGGTAGACCCCGTTGCGCTTATTAATACAAGGGATATAACCTTCGAATGGCTTGATCATATATTGAAAAATGGGAAGCGTCCGGCTATTATCCAGGATAAGATCAATTACGAGATCATGGGTGCTAACAGGTGGGGTCATGCTCCATCGCTTGAAAAAATGAATACTGCTTTTCTGCAATTGTATCTCTGCGATACTAAACAAGGAGGTCATTACCTGCTGGCAGACAAGAAGCCCGGAAAAAAAGGATTCCTTAATCAGGAAGTGGATTTTGCAGATCGTAAAACAAGCAACAATGACTATTACCCCTATCCTATTATTCGTAAAGAACTTGATCTTAGTAATGGGTTGTCTTTTCTAAGCGAGCCGCTCAGTGAATCGTTGATTGTGGATGGTACATTTTCCGGAATGCTGAAAGCAAGTATCAATAAAAAAGATATGGACATTGGTGTGGTCTTGTATGAAGTAATGCCTGATGGGCAATATTTCCATCTATCATATTACCTTGGAAGGGCCAGTTACTCCCGCGATATGAGTGTAAGAAAATTGCTGAAGCCGGGAAGCATTGAAGAAATCCCCTTTGAAAGAACCCGGATGGTTAGCCGGCAACTCAGTAAAGGAAGCCGTTTGCTGGTTGTGCTGAATATCAATAAAAACGCGTTTGCACAACTTAACTATGGTACAGGCAAAGAGGTGAGTGATGAAACGATAGGGGACGCGAAGATACCCCTGCAGATAAAATGGTATAATGACAGCTATATAAGAATACCGGTGTCGAAATGATAATGAATCAGGCAGGCGTTTTGGGTATTTTTGGGTAATAATATGGGTGATGATAGATACTCAAACCATACAAATCTCTCTCTCTCAATACTCTCCTTAATTGCTGAAATAGACGAGTTTAAGGGTGCCTGGCGGCTTTGGGTCAATTAGCTCCTGGGCAACTGACCAGTCCGAAAAGGGTCGCTACAATTGAAAGCATTGGATCTCTACCCGGATCGAAGGAAGCAGATTAACCGATCAGCAGGTTGAAGCATTATTAAGCAACCTGGAAATAAAAAAAATCACAACAAGGGATGAAAAGGAAGTGGCAGGATATGCAGAAGTAATGAATACGATCTTTCAGCACTACAAGGATATGCCGCTGAAAGAAAACTACATTAAGCAACTTCACCGTGATCTTTTACAATACAGTGAAAAAGAGAGTTGGCATCGCGGAGAGTATAAAAAGAATACAAACCATGTTGAAGCTTTTGATCCGTATGGTAAAAGTTTAGGATCGTATTTGAAAAAGTCAGCCCTTTCGATACTCCCTTCCGTATGGAAGAATTAATCGCCTGGACAAAAGAAGCGATTGGCAAAAAATCGTTGCATCCTCTGTTAATCACTTCTGTTTTCATCGTTACTTTTTTGGCTATTCACCCATTCCAGGATGGTAATGGAAGGTTGTCAAGAGCGCTGACAACTTATCTTTTACTCTCTTTTGGGTATGCCTATATTCCTTACAGTTCCCTCGGGCCTGTTATTGAAAATAGCAAGGAGGGTTATTATCTCGCTTTGCGACAAATACAAGGAACATTAAAAGCAGAAAAACCAAACTGGCAGCCCTGGCTATTGTTGTTCCTGAACCTGATCTAATCAAATCTCCATACAACGCATAACCGTTAAAATCCGGGGCTATCCAGTCCACGAAGCTTCACAGAAATTGAAACCGTACACTGATTGTAACAAAACCGTACAGTTATTACAAGATGCCTGTTGTAAGGGCCTGGCTTACAGATATTGAAAAGATGGCATATTTATTAGTCGTAGTATAATGATTCAGCGACAGGACTGCTTTTAACCCTATTGCCAAATACATAAAACCTGCCGATGCTTATCAACTATCTAAAAATCACCTGGAGAAATCTTGTAAAAAACAGGATGTCGTCTATTATTAATATAGGAGGCCTGGCAGTAGGATTGGCCACCTGTATTCTGATTATGACCTGGATACAGCAAGTATACGGGTATGATAAATTTCACAGGAATATAAAGGATACCTATCTCCTGATGAAGCATATCAAAACGGAGGGGGAAATAAGTACCAGTAAGGCAGTGCCTGTACCATTGGCCGCCAGTCTTCGTAACAAGATACCGGAGATAAAAAATGCAGCGAGGCTCAGCTTTCCCGGGCAACAACTTATAAAAGCGGGCGATAAGCTTTTTTATGAACAGGGTTTTTATGCTGAACCTGATTTTTTCAATATCATGAGTTTTGAATCCCTTGAGGGAAATCCTGCGGAGGCGCTACAGGATGCAGGATCGGTAGTACTTACAGAAAGTACAGCCAGGAAATTGTTTGGGAATGAAACCGCTATTGGGAAATTCATTATACACAATACCATTCATAATCTGAAAGTGGGCGCCGTGGTTAAAGATATTCCGGACAATAGTTCCATTCATTTTGATATGGTACTTCCCTTTATGCTCTTTGAGCAGGACAATAGCTCCTCTCTTGATTCATGGCAAAACAGCAACATTCAAACATGGATACAGACAGTACCTGCCGCTGATCATATAGTGCTGAACAATAAACTGGAAAAATTATTTCGGGCACAGGTCGGCGACGGACAGACATTATTCGCTTATCCCTTTGCGAATCTTCAGCTACGTGGTGATTTTAAAAACGGACAGGAAGAGGGTGGTCTGATAAAAGCTGTGCTGGTGATAACGATCATTGGCATATTTATTTTGCTTATAGCCTGTGTTAATTTTATGAATCTTGCTACAGCCCGTTCGGAGCGCCGTGCGCGCGAGGTAGGTGTACGCAAGGTGATGGGTGCATCGCGAAAGCTTATTATTGTTCAATTTCTCGGCGAAGCTTTATTTATGTCGTTCCTTGCACTTGTGCTGGGCATTCTACTGGCAAAATTATCGCTGCCGCTGATCAACCGGCTGCCGGACATGAACCTGTCGCTTGATTTTATGAATTGGAAACTATGGATCGGGCTTATCATCCTGACTGCGATAACAGGACTGGTAGCAGGTAGCTACCCGGCATTTTTCCTTAGTAGTTTCAAACCGGTGCGCGTTTTAAAAGGGGTTGTGTTTACAGGTAGTAATGGTTCATCATTACGCAAAGGTCTTGTCACATTCCAGTTTACTATTTCCACTTTCCTGATCATTACCACCATTGTATTTTTCAGGCAACAGGAAAGTGTATTTAACCGGCCTATTGGTTATGATGCAGATAATTTGATTGATATACCGGTGCAGGGAAACCTACAGAATAAATTCGATATCGTCAGGACGGAGCTGTCAGGGATACCGGGTATACAAAGTGTGACCGCAAGTACCAGTAATCTTATTTTCTTCGGAGGATTTATCACCGGGCTGCAATGGCCGGGGAAAACCAGGGACCAGAACCTGCAGATAGCCACTACTACCGTGCAATATGACTGGATAAAAACAGCCGGCCTAACGCTGGTGGATGGGCGTGATTTCAGTCCTTCCTACGGTACCGATTCTCTTGCCTGTTTGATCAACCAGGCAGCGGTGCAGCGTATGGGTCTTAAGGGCCCGGTGATCGGTACCAGGCTGGGCGATAAAACAGTGATCGGTGTGATAAAGGATTTCGTATACAATGGCCCTGCTACATTTCCGAAGCCAATGGTCGTGTATTTGGGAAAAACAGGGATGAATCATTTTTTTGTACGACTAAAAAATGATGAACACTGGCAAAAAAATATTGCGGAGGTTGGCAAGATCATCAAACGAAACAATCCTGATTATCCCTTTGAATATTCTTTTACCAAAGAAGAATACCAGAAAGAACTTCGTGGTTTGCGGGCGGCAGTAACATTGACCACAGGTATTGGCATCATGGCTATTTTTATTTCCTGTCTTGGGCTATTTGGTCTTTCCGCATTCCTGGTAGAGCGGCGTACCAAAGAGATCGGGATCCGCAAAGTGATGGGTGCGGGGGTGGCAGGTATCTGGTTTATGCTTTCACGAAATTTTCTGCAACCTGTTTTTATTGCTTTCCTGGTAGCATCACCTCTTGCCGGGTTTGTACTGCAAAAAGCCCTATCAAATACCGAGTATCGTATTGATCTATCGTGGTGGATGTTCGCGGTAGCAGGGCTGGTCTCATTTATAATCGCGATAATCACAGTGAGTGTAGAAGGAGTGAAGGCAGCTACGGCAAACCCGGTGAAGTCACTGCGGGGTGAGTAAAATGTTCTGAAATCTTGATTACAGAATTACATACAGCACGCCATTGGCGTTTTCTCAAAATTTGTTTTAACACGGAGCCATGGGTGGTCATTCTTTTTGTATCGGGCTATATGCATGATCTTGTTTAAAATCCAACTTAATAATAAGGCGGCATGGATCAGGAGGAAATCTCCTATCCATTTTACTCCCTCCGTGCCTCCTTATTTGGCTTGACATATAAATGAGTGATCAGAAATTAACAACACTCCAAAAAAAGAATCCAAATTCCTCCGTGTTACCGTGTTAAAAACAAGTTTAAGCCGGTTGATATTCGCCGACAGCATTTCCAAAAAACAATTCCACCTGCGATACCCGTTTAAAATTTGTTTTAACACGGAGCCATGGGTGGTCATTCTTTTTGTTTGTACCGGGCTATATGCATGATCTTGTTTAAAATCCAACTTAAGAATAAGGAGGCACGGATCAGGAGTAAATCTTCTATTTATTTTGAGCTGACGCGGGATCAATTGAGCCAAACATCAATTATCTTTAACTATAGAAATAATTAAACTATAAAACTGAATCCATGCAATTTACTGCGCAGCAAATCGCCGATCTTTTACAGGGACAATTAGAAGGAAACGCAAATGTTATTATTACCAAGCTGGCTAAGATAGAAGAGGGAGAACCCGGAGCTATTTCTTTCCTGGCTAATCCATTATATACCCCATACCTGTATACTACCCAGGCTTCACTGGTCATCATCAATAAGGATTTTGCACTCACCGCGCCTGTCACAGCTACCCTGTTACGGGTAGAGAGTGCGGAGAACGCTTTTGCCAAATTACTGGAAATGTATAACCAGGTAAAACTGAATAAAAAAGGCATTTCCAAACTCGCTTTTATAGCCGAAAGCGCTACCATCGGAAAGGATATTTATGCCGGAGAGTTTTCATTCATAGGGGAGAATGCCCGGATAGGGGACAATGTAAAAATATACCCGCAGGTCTATATCGGTGACAATGCGGTGATCGGTGATAACACGACCTTATTTGCCGGCGTAAAAATATATTCTGAAACAAGTATCGGGAAGAACTGTATCATTCATTCAGGTACTGTGCTTGGTAGTGATGGTTTCCGGTTCAATCCCGAAAATGATAATAAAAAAGTGCCCCAGATAGGTAATGTCCTTATCGAAGATGATGTGGAAATAGGTGCCAATTGTGCGATTGACCGGGCTACATTGGGTTCTACCATTCTTCGGAAAGGAGTAAAGTTTGATAACCTGATCCATATCGCACACAATGTGGAAATAGGCGAGAATACCTATTATGCCGCACACGGTGTAGTAGCGGGATCCACCAAGATCGGGAAGAACTGTATGTTTAGCGGACAGGTAGGAATAGTGGGTCACCTGCAGGTAGCAGACAACACCATCATCACGGCCCAATCAGGTATTTCCAAAAGCATTACCAAGCCTGGTGGAGTATATATGGGATCACCCGCCTTTGACGCGAATAAATACAGGAAAGCGTATATCCATTTCCGTAACCTGGATGCCATTGTGGACAGGGTATCGGCGTTGGAAAAACAGCAAAAAGCTACAACGGAAAATAAATAAAGGGGCCTGGGAAAAACAGGGTTAATCCTTTTCTGCGATTTTTAATTCAGCGAGGGTAAGCATTTTATTTTGCCGGGCATCCCATACTTTCAGCCGGAGACATTTGATAATATCCGAAGGAGTAAGCCGGGTGACCGTACTTCTTCTTAATTCAGGGATTTTTTCCATTGCCTCGGGCAAACGGTAAAACGGGATCTTTGAATTGATGTGGTGGATATGATGAAACCCGATATTGGCAGTAGCCCATTGCATGAAAGGGTTCATCTTCATATAGCTGGAGGATTCCATAGCGGCATGTTCATAACACCATTCTATATTACTACGGAATACAACTCCCGGAAAATTATGCTGCGCATAAAAAAGATAGGCACCCAGCATATGTACCAGGAATAAAGGCAGGAAATAGGTAAACAAAAGGGTGACTACCCCAAAATAGACACCGAGGAAAACAGCGAAAGCAATATGCAGGATCAATACCACCAGTGAATCCCAATGTCTGCGCGGACTACTCAGGAAGGATTGCAGGCACATGCCAAATAAGAACATGGTGAAATATGCAAAAAATATCGTCAACGGGTGACGCACGGCCATATATATTCTCCTGTCTTTTTCCGAGGCTTCTGTAAATTTTTCCCTGGTCATTATCGGGAAGGAGCCAATGCTGGCGCTGAACAGTTTCGAGTTGTTATTATGGTGATGGTCATGTGAGCGTTTCCAGATACTGGCAGGAGTAAGGATGTACATGCCAAAACCGGTAAAAATGAAATTGGCAACCAGGGATTTTCGTAAAATAGAATGGTGCTGGTAATCATGAAAGATCATGAAAAAACGGGCCAGCAACAAAGCGCTGAGAATGCTACAAAGTAATTTTGTCCATATATATGGTGTAAAATAGGTGCCGCCGAGACAAACTATCAGCAATAGCAAAGTAGAAAGGGTATAATACCAGCTTTTCCAGGGGATTTCTTTGGCAAACGGCTTTGTAGCGAGAATCAGTTCCTTACCTGAGCGCATGCTGCGAAAATAAGGAACATTTGTTTAATGGTTAAATTTCCTGGCAAAAATCAAGGTCTTTTCACATGCTCAATATTAAGAAACTGTTATGCATATTTCGCTTCTTTGATGGGCATTAGAGAAAAGCAAGGGGGCAAAAAATATCAACCCCCGGTTTTTTTAAATGAGAAAAATTAACACCCCATTACGGGTAGCAGCGCCAGCTATATCGATCAATTCTATTTATTCCATTTTTAAACTTTTCACAGGATTGGCGATTGCAGCTTTTACAGCCTGGAAGCTGACCGTGAACAATGCAATGAATAGGGCCACCAGGCCAGCGATTGCAAACATCCACCAACTTAATTCAACCCTGTAAGCAAATCCCTGCAACCATTTGGTCATTGCCCACCATGAAACCGGGATCGCAATAACCAGGGCTATTCCCACCAGTTTTAAAAAGTCTTTGCTCAATAACGTGACGACCCCGCTGACGCTGGCACCTAATACTTTACGGATGCCTATCTCCTTACTGCGTTGCTCTGCACTAAAAGCCGCAAGTCCAAACAAACCCAGGCAGGAGATCAGGATAGCCATGCCTGTAAATGAATTGATGATTTGTGAAAGGGTGATCTCTGTTTCGTATTGTTTTTGTACCTGGTCATTCAGAAATGTATATTCAAAGGGAATGCCTGCCACATCTTTTCGCCAGATGGATTCCATTTTGGACAATAACCTGGTATAATCGGTGCTATTGCAACTCACCATTATATCACATAAGGATGGATTAGCCGGATCATAGATGAGCATGAATGGTTTTACGTTTTCATGTAATGAACTAAAATGAAAATCTTTTACTACTCCCGCGATCTCGTAAGTGAGGGTCTCCTCTTTCCCGGCCTGTGAAAATAATTTTGTGCCTTGTGCAGTGGCAGGATCCAGGCGCAGCTTTTTTGCAAGCGTTTCATTAATGAGCACTTTACCGGAATCGAAATCGTGAAAATCACGACCGCCCAGGAATTGGATACCGGCTGCCGTCGCAAAATATTTATCCGAGAGCATGAACTGCACATCCTGACCGGTAGCCGCGTTGCCACCGGCGAGGTATACGCTCCTGTCCTGCAAAATTGGTTTGCCCAACGGGCTATTGCTTTTTGTTACAGCTTTTACTTCAGGCAGCAGACGGAAATTATCCGCCAGCGTGGCCGTATTAACACCATCGGTGTATATACTGAAGATGAGTTTTTGCTCTTTGTCAAATCCCAGGTCTTTATTTTTTATATAATTCAACTGGCTATAAATAATAATGATCCCGGTAATAAGTACAATAGATAACACAAACTGGAATACGACCAGTGCACGCCGTATACCTGTTGCAGATACCTGGTTGGTGAAATTCCCTTTAATGACCTTAATGCTCTGGAATGCGGAAAGATAAAAAGCAGGATAACTTCCCGCCAAAATACCTGTTCCCATCACCAATGCAAGCAGGATGAGCCAGAACCGGTAATCACTGAAAAAAGTCAACTGTATATCTGCATGCGTGACCTGGTTCAGGTAGGGCAATAATAAGAACAACAATGGAAGCGCAAGTAATACGCCGACCGTTGCAAGTAGAAGTGACTCACCAAGGAACTGGCGGATCAGGTCTTTTTTACCGGCGCCGATCACTTTTCTTACCCCTACTTCCTTTGCTCTTTTTGAAGCTCTTGCGGTTGAGAGGTTCATGAAATTGATACAGGCAATGACCTGTATTAATAATGCAATAATTAAAAGGATATTAAGAAAAGTCGGATTCAATGGTTTTGCCAGCTCGCCGTCATATCCCGGCGTAGTATGAATAGACCTGATTGGTTGCAGTAGTAATTTTTTTTCCATACCGATCGCTTTCATTTGTTCCTGGCCATATTTGGATAGGAACGGAACGAGTTTTTTCTCGAATAGCGAGGCATTGGTACCAGGTTGTAGTTTTACATAGGAATGGATAAAGTTATTACCGGCCCAGGCATCACTGCTACGGACGATATTACCGATCAACCCGCTGTTCATAGTAATGAAGGCATTCGCCTCTATATGTGATTTGCCCAGGCTTTCATCAACAATAGCCGTGACTGTCAGATTTTCTTTGCCCGCTTTATTATCTATCTGGATGATCTTGCCAATAGGGTCTTCGTTGGGAAAGAGTTTATCAGCCGTGGTCTTCGACAATACGATAGAATAAGGTGCAATGAGTGCCTGTGAAGGATTACCCTTGAGAAAATGATAGGTAAACATATCGAAGAAAGTAGAATCAACGAACACTGCCTTCTTCTCATAAAATGATCTGTCTTTATATTTTAAAAGATGCTGATCTGCTCCGAACATACCGGCATTTAACACGCGGGTGAATTGTTTCACTTCAGCAAAATCATGTTTCATAGCTGGAGCGGTGGGAGGGGATATCGTGGCATACTTGTGCGCTTCACCCAGTAAGATCAGCGAATTGGAAATGCGGTAAATATCGGCTGCCTGGTTTTCATGTTTATCATAGCTATACTGGTCTTCCACATAAAGTAAAATATACAGGCAACAAAGAGTGCCAATGGCCAGACCTGTTATATTGATAAAGCTGAATGTCTTATTTTTTAATAAAAAACGATAAGCGGTTTTAAAATAGCTTTTAAACATGGCATGCCGGTTTATTGGTGTAGTGGAATTTGTTTGCTGCAACTAGCCTGGCTGAATTTGCCAAAGGATATGCCAATATAAAAGATAGATGATTTACAACAGGTTAATCAAACATGATGTACGAACTGGTTCGTTTTTGATACAGGGTTTGTGCGGTTTTGATACAATGGGGTAATTCAAAATTAAAAATGCAAAATTCAAAAATAGACCCCGTCTTTAGAAGTGTATTTCGAATTTTGCATTTTTAATTGGATCTGATCAATTTGGATCTGATCAATCAGGCTACATGAATATTTTGCTATTCGAGACCTGTACTATCTTTTCTAAAAACAAGGGCTATTTTTTAATTTTTAATTTTGCATTTTGAATTAAACACCGTTTTCGAAACTTATACTCTCCCTTAACTCTCTCTCGGTATACGCCAGGTCGTATGCTTTAAGCACATCGTCTGGTACTCCATTCCATTGATTGGGTGTATTGCCAAGATATCCGAGATCTTTTACTCCGAGAGGGGAGGTGTAAAATCCCGTGGCTGTAAGGTTACGCATGAGATTAAAAAAGCTGACACCCTGCGACATTTCGGGTTTGGCTTTTGCGGGCCATGCAATAGCGTCTATCATTTCCATTTGTTGCGAATGGCTGCAATCGGTGAATGCTTTTTCATATTGTTTCAGGCATTGCATGTCCAGCCAGCGCAAACCACCTTTCATCGGCAACTGGTGAACCGGCATGTCCTTTACGATAAACTCGATGAAGTCCGGCACTTTTGCTTCGCTGGCGCTACCGCTTACTTCATCTTTTGGAATAATAATATCTGCCAGTAAAGTGATGGTGGCCATTTCGTGTGCTGTAAAGAATTTCTCCTGTGCCAATAGTTCTTTTTCATATTTCAGCTCATCCTTATTCCGGTCCAACGCAAACTCCGGTGTTTTGCCGGTTTCCGTTTTCTTTTTATCATCAGTACTACATCCGGCAATAACAACAGGCGCGGCAATAGCACCGGTAGCAATTAGTTTTAAAGATTTACGGCGATCCATAAACGTTCAGTTTTTTATTGTTGTTAAATCCCGGGTTCCTGTTTCACTGTTCAGGGTTCTTTAGATTGTAAAGACTGTTTCTTTTTAAAGAACCCTAAACCCAGCACTTCGAACTTATTTAAAGATTATTCTTTTTCATCTCATCAATAATATATTCACTTGCTCTCATACTCAGTGCCAGTATTGTCCAGGTAATATTTTTATCAGCCTGCGAAACGAACTGTCCTCCATCTACACAAAACAAATTCTTACAATCATGCGCCTGGCTCCATTTGTTCAATGCAGAACGTTTTGGATCACTGCCCATGCGTACTGTTCCGGCCTCATGAATGATCCTGCCTGGTGGTTTCAAACCATAATCATTGCTCGCGTCATCATTGCCGCCACTGGTGACTACCGCTCCCATATTATGCATGATCTCTTTGAAGGTTTCTTTCATGTGTTTAGCCTGTTTGATCTCATGCTCGCTCCATTTAACATTGAACCGCAATACAGGTATGCCATATTTATCTACCACACCCGGATCGATCTCACATAGATTGCTTTCCAGTGCGAGTGCCTCACCACGGCCAGCCATGCTAACCCGGGCGCCAAACCAATGCCGATAATCTTCTTTTAATGAAGCCCCATAACCGCCAGACTCTTTCTGTTTTCCTTTTACAATGAACTTTCCATTTTGTGTTTCGATATCAAAACCAAATCCATACAATGGCTGACCCATGCCGCCCGAGTATTCAATATGATAACCACGGGGGAAATCCAGTTTCTTATTATCGAGCCACCAGGGTGAATAGATATGCATACCGCCTACACCATCTTCGTTATATCTTTTGCGTCCAAGCAACTGTGGCAGGTAACCACCCATTGAAGCGCCGGTGGAATCATGCAGGTATTTGCCTACTACAGTACTATTGTTTGCCAGGCCGTTCGGATGCCTGGGTGATTTTGAATTCAATAATAATCTTGCGCTTTCACAGGCACTGGCAGCCACAATAACTGTGCGGCCGCTTACCTGGTATTCCATCATGTCTTCTTTATTGACATAGGATACCCCTGTTGCCAGTCCATTTGTATCAGTGAGTATTTCCCTTGCCATGGCATTGGGTAATACATCCACGTTGCCGGTTTTCATAGCGGGATATATCAATACATTGGTAGAGGAAAAGTCTGCTTTGGCAATACTGCAGTTGCGCCCGCATTGCTGGCAATAAAAACAAACACCGCGTTCCGTAGTGCTCTCGATCTTTTTTGTGAGAATAGACAGTCGTGAAGGAATGACTTTTACATTGGCTGTGGTAGCAGCTCTTTTGATCAGCATCTCGTGGAGTCTTGGTTTTGGTGGTGGTAAGAAAAAACCATCCGGGTCATTTTCCAATCCTTCATTGGTGCCAAATACACCGATCAGTTTATCTACGCGATCATAGAATGGTTTGATATCTTCATAGCCGATCGGCCAGTCATCACCGAGACCATCAATGCTTTTTCTTTTAAAATCACGCGGACCAAACCGGAGTGATATTCTTCCCCAGTGATTGGTACGACCGCCCAGCATTCTTGCGCGCCACCAATCCCATTGTGTACCTGCTGCTTTTGTATAAGGTTCACCATCTATCTCCCAACCCCAATAGCAGGCATCAAAATCGCCGAAGGGACGAAATTTTGTGGAAGCGCCGCGTCTGGGTGAATCCCAGGGATTTTTTAATTGCGTGATATTTTTTTGCGGATCATACATTTCACCGGCTTCAATCAAACAAACTTTTAAACCGGCATTTGCAAGTATATAGGCTGCCATACCGCCACCAGCGCCGGATCCAACGATTACGGCATCATATTTTTTCGGTTGTTTTTTAACCTGGAAAGTTCCCATACAGCAAGTTGATTTAATGCCAAAGTAATTAAAAAATAATTTCCCTGTTTCTTTTTTTGCTCTTGCAGTTGGTTTGTGATGCACGGATGAATTGATAGCAGATGGTTGTTGGAAGCGTTTTTTGATGATATAACACGGAGGCCACGGAGAAAAAGCAGACAACCTTTCTATTTGACGATCTTTTTATTTTTGATCCTCTCTCTATTTAATTTCTAAAATAAGGAAACACGGAATTGGCAGACTCCGCCAATTCCGTGTTTCCTTATTTTAAAGTTGAAAGTATAGGGGTGATCAGTAATAGAGGTATTTGCAAATAGAATGAATCATACATTTTTCTCCGTGGTCTCCGTGTTATATCATCAAAAAAATCTTCCTTATTTCTTCTGCCGTGAGAGCAGTTCTGTTGAGCCTCTTACAACCAGTGCAGAAGGAATGACCATACTTTCCTTTGTGAGATTGAAAGATGGTTTCTCCAATGATCTGAAGAGGAGCGTAGCCGCTGTTTTACCCATTTCAAAAGCAGGCTGGGTAATGGTGCTGAGAGAAGGGTTTAGGATGGATGCTGTTTCAAGATTGGAAAAGCAAACCACTTTTAGTTCCCCGGGGATTTTTATTTTCAGTTCTCCGCAAACCTGGTATACGGGCGTGGTGAGTTTTTCGACGGAGGCAACAATTCCATCAGGCCTGTTTTTTTGTTGTAATAATTTTTTTGTCAGTTGATAGTTCTGGCCGGCATCATTGGTGCAGAGCACTATATTTTTTTCATCCGCGTTGATATTATTCTCCTCGAGGGCCCGTAAATATCCTTCCAGTCTTTTGTTGCTGATGGATAAACTTTTAGATATTCCCATAAATGCGATCTGTGTACAATCCTGTTCTATCAAATGACTGGTTGCTTTATAGGCGCTCTCCGCATCATCGGTGGTGATCTTGGCAGTATCAACATCTTCGCAGATGCGATCAAAAAAAATCAGCGGCACACCGTTGGCGATCAGGTCGTTGATATGTTGGCTTTGCGTGGTTTCCCTTGAAACTGACATTAATACGCCGTCTACTCTTCCACCCTGGAATTCTTTTAAGATGGTTTGTTCATTTTCGAAACTTTCATGCGTCAGGCAGATCAATACATGGTAACCTTTTTCTTTGGCAATTGATTCTATGCCATTAATGGCGAGTGAGAAAAAACTATCCGCCACTTCCGGTATCACCACACCTATATTTTTGGTTTTACGGCCACGTAAACTGCTGGCGTAGGGGTTTGGCACGTAGTTGAGCCTTGCTGCGGTTTCCATTACCCGCAGCTTTGTTTCTTCACTTATTTCATAGCTGCCATGCAGTGCTTTTGAAATCGTGGAAACCGAGAGGTTCAATTCTTTTGCAAGTTCTTTAATGTTAATATTCTTCATGGCTTGCTGGTAAGACTACTTAAAGCGGCTAAAAAGCTGCATGATTGCGAAAACGGTTTCGTAAATAAAAATAGGGCAATATGGAAACAATCTGTCAAAAAAGTTCAATTTAGGTACGCGATTGCATTTTTGTAACAATCTGATAAGAATGCGATAATACTGTCTTCTTATCATTGTAACCAAAGCCTAAACTACTTCAAATGCGTAAAACTCATTTTTTACAGCCTCCTCTTACATTTCTTTTCTGCTCACTACTTATTGGTTTTTGTTTTTTAAATCCAGGGATTGCTTCTGCGAAAGAGGGTCCGGGAGATAAAAAAAGCATCAATATAGAGCAGACCGTACATGGTACGGTCACTGACGGGGCCAGCGGTAATCCCTTACCCGGCGCCAGCATTGCTTTAAAGGGCAGCGCAAAAGCCACTTCAACGGACTCGAAAGGAGCTTATTCCATAACGGTACCCGATAATACTTCGGTTCTTGTGGTCAGCTATGTAGGTTATCTTACACAGGAGGTCCTTGTTGGAAATAATGCCGTGGTGGATGTTGCATTGCAGGCTAACGCCGGCGACCTTACACAGGTGGTGGTGGTAGGGTATGGTACTCAAAATAAAAGGGATGTTACAGGTGCAGTAAAATCATTGCGAAGCGAATCTTTTAACAGAGGGATCATCAACAATCCGCAACAATTGTTACAGGGCAAAGTGGCTGGCGTGAATGTCACATCGGCGAGTGGCGAACCGGGCGGCACACTGGGTATATCTATCAGGGGCCCTGGTGGAGTACGTACCGGTAGTACACCTTTGTTTGTAGTCGATGGTTTGCCGCTTGATAACTCAAGCACCGGCGGTGGTGATCCATTAAATTTTATTAATGCCCAGGATATCGAATCGTTCGATGTATTGAAAGATGCATCAGCTACTGCGATATATGGTTCGCGTGGCGCGAATGGTGTGATCCTTATTACAACCCGTAAGGGTAAAGCCGGTGTTTCAACACTTGCCGTTTCATCAAGCGTTGGTTTTTCAACATTGGCAAGAGCCCTGGATGTACTTTCTGCCGATGAGTTTCGCACGGAAGTACCAAAGCTGGGCGGTGTGCTGGATGACCAGCGTAGCTCTACCGATTGGCAAAAAGTAGTAACAAGAACCGCGCTGACTCAAAACTATAATGTGGCATTAAGTGGCGGAGCGAATAAGCTAAGCTACTACGCATCATTTGGTATGCAAAAACAGGAAGGGATCATTAAAGCGAATAATCTCGACAGGTATTCGGGCAGGTTCAATGCAACACAGCGTTTCCTGGAAGACAGGTTGACAGTAGATGCAAATTTGAGTTTTGCCACTACCAAGAATAACCGTCCCCCCATACAGAATATAATAGGTGATGTAATAGGAAACAACCCAACGTATGCGGCATATGATGCGAATGGCAAACCTGCACAATACCAGAATATAAATAACCCCCTGATCTATTTTAACCTGGATAAGGATATAACTACCATTAACAGGGTGATCGGCAGCATTTCTCCATCACTTAAAATAATCAAGGGGCTTGTTTATAAACTGAATTTTGGTATCGACAATTCAACATCTACGCGTGACATTGAAGCATTGCCTAATGCAGTGCCATTACGGGACGGCCGCCTGGAAACGTATTACAACATAAACAGGAATACGCTGATCGAGAATTATATCACCTATGCATTTAAAATAAAACAACATGATGTGTCTGTTCTGGCAGGACATTCCTACCAGAAGATCTTTTTACAGGGAAGAAATTACAGTATTAACAAGTTCGCTATCTCCTCTGTAGAGCCAATTTATAATCCAGGACTGGGCCAGGAACTCACGCTGGTGAATAACAGACCGGGCGGGTTTGCTACAGTCAACGAGCTGCAATCATTCTTTGGACGTGTCAACTACCAGTATGCGAATAAATACCTGCTTACTGCAAACTTCAGAGCTGATGGATCTTCTAAATTCGGATCCAACAATAAGTACGGGTATTTTCCTTCTTTCTCTGTAGGATGGAAGATCTCGGAAGAAAAATTCATGGAGAATGCAGGCTTTAGCAATCTAAAATTAAGAGCAGGCTGGGGTTTGACAGGCAACCAGGAAATACCTTCAAAAATAACACAGGCATTGTTTAACTCACAGGTGGCCGCTGCTTCAAGTTACCCGCTTACACCAGCACCGCCCTATCCTGCGGGCACGATCTACCAGCGCTTGGCAAACCCTGATATACAATGGGAAGTATCCAGGCAGACCAATTTCGGATTGGACTTTGGTTTCCTGAAAGGAGCACTGACCGGTTCGATAGATGTATTCAATAAAGTTTCTGATAATATCCTGCTTGAGGTAATACCTGCCGATCCTGTGCAACCGGCTGGAACATACTGGACCAACATAAAAGATATGACTATTACCAATAAAGGGGTGGAAGTAGACCTGAACTATCGTAAAGAATTTAGCAGGGGCCTCGTATTTAATATAGGTGGTAATCTTACATTGATAAAAAATAAAGTAGAAAATTCGCCGTACTCAGTTATACAGTCTGGCTCAGCTTCCGGTTCTGGGTTGACTTCGGCTACGATCAATGGCTACATAAACGGACAACCGATCGGTACCTTTTTCCTGAAAGAATGGATTGGTTTTGATAATGCTGGTCTCAGTAAGTATAATGATATAGATAAGGATGGAGTTATTACAGATAAGGACCGGATTGCTGCCGGAACGGCATTACCCAAGGTACTGTACAGCTTCTTTGGTAGCGGTTCTTTTAAAGGATTCGACCTTGTTGCAAACTTCAACGGCGTGTCGGGAAATAAGATTTATGACAATACCGCAAACGCCGCTTTCTATAAATTAAAATTATCGAAGAACGTAAATGTGACAAGGGCCGCTCTTGCATCACCTGAAGAATCTGTAAACAATGGAGCCCCGGTGAGTACAAGGTACCTGAAAGACGGAGCTTATCTGCGTCTGAATAATCTTGCACTGAGTTATTCAGTTAATACCAAAAAACTGGGGATTGACAGATGGGTGACTGGCGTACGCGTATCTGTTACGGGGCAAAACCTTTTTGTATCCACTAAATATGATGGATATGATCCTGAGGTTAATACCGACAGAACGATCGGTGGAGTTTCTTCCTATGGTATCGATTATTTAAGTTACCCGAAAGCAAAATCACTCATTTTCGGTTTAAATGTTTCCTTCTAAAAAATTCCAGATATGAAAAAGAAATTAGCATACCTGACCTTGCTCCTTGTGAGTGTTGCCATGTTGCATAGCTGTACAAAATTGAATGAGCAAATACTGGATGAGACTTCCAGTACAGGACTTACAGATAAACAGATCGCTGATGGTATAATAGCACCGGTATATGCAAGGCTCCCGGATATATTCCTGCATACTAATTATTTTGCCTTACAGGAAATTTCTACAGATGAAGCCATCCTGCCTTACCGGGGTGGTACCGATTGGGGTGACAATGGAATTTACCTGCAGTTGCACAAACATGAAACCATCAGTACCGATCCCAATGTAAGAAGCACCTGGACATTTATAACCCAGGCAATATCCAGGGCGATCACGGCCCAGAATGAATTGCCTAATAATAGAGATGGCAATGCCAAAGTATACCTGGCTGAAGCAAGGGGAATGAAAGCGTATTATGCTTTGCTGACACTGGATCTTTGGGGTATTGTATTTGTAAAAGAAAGCCCGGGTGAAACATCGAAGATCATCAGGGGAGAGGAAGCGGTACAGTATATCAAATCAGAACTACTCGCTGTGGAACCTCTTTTGGATAACACTACCGGCCCGGGACGTCTTACCAAAGCCGCGGTTTGGGGTTTACTGGCACGCTTATACCTGAATGCTGCCGTGTATCGTGATATTTATACGCCGACCTTCGCCTTCAAGAACGAAGACATGGATAAAGTCATCGAGTATTGTGATAAGATCATCAACTCGGGTACTTATGCATTGGCCAATGATTATTTTTCTCTTTTTAATGACAATAACCATACGAATAAGGAATTGATCTTCGCGGTAGATCAACGAGCCGATCTGAATGGGCATAACCGGATGGCGTATTTCTCTATTTCGGGTGATCAGTTTCCGTTGCCCGCATATACAGGTGCCAATGGTACAGATGGTCCGGGCATCACTCCTGATTTTTATCAAACCTGGGTTGCGGCCAATGCGCCACTTGACCCCGCTGATGGTGATCCCCGTTTCTATAAACAAAACCTGGGCATCTATACCAATCCTGCTGATTCTTGCGTACCTGCTGCGAATTTTAATATCAACCGTGGTATACTCAGGGGATTGCAATACGGTCTTATCAGGAAGAATGGTGTATTCTTAAAATGCGCGAATGGAAATATGAAAGTAGGCCCGCTCTTTTACGATACCCGCAACAAACCAACCAAACCCGTTGACTTTACATTGAATATCGACTTCACTGTGCCCGGTAGTGATTACAATACAGGGTACCGTGTAGAAAAATATGAATTCAGTAAAACATCGGTGAGTGGTAGAAATTTTGGCGAACATGATATCATTATTCTTCGCCTGGCCGATGTATACCTGATGCGCGCTGAAGCAAAACTGAGGAAAGGGGACGCCACCGCGCTTGCTGATGTAAATACCGTGAGAGCTTCAAGAACGGCGACCACACCCGCGAAACCATTGACCACTATTAATCTTGACCTGTTATTCCGTGAAAGAGGTTTTGAATTCTATTGGGAAATGGTAAGAAGAACAGATATGATCCGTTTCGGAAAATACGAAGGCACTTGGACAGAAAAGACAAATGCAGATGTACAGAAAAGAATATTCCCTATACCGCAAACCGCAATAGACGGTGCGGCTAATTTGAAGGATTACCTGTTGCAGAATCCGAGCTATTAAGAGCTTGTATGAACTGCGCAGATTCCTTTACGTGATCTGTGTTGATCCAGTCGACATTCAGGCGCATCAGTTCTCGCCAGGCATTAACGTTATCAGGAGCATTCCAGAACCTGATCGTTTTGCCGAACTGATGCGCCTTTTTTATTGCGGAAACTATGCGCGCTTTATCAGCATCCGGCAATGTGTCATTTCCATTCCACTTAGAATAGTTTTTAAAATTATCGCTGAACATGGGGACGCGCTTCAAAGCTTCTGATGAATAGTTTAATTGCAGCAGGCCATCAAACAAAATATAAGACGGATAGTTCTTAAACTTTTCAGGAGGAGGGCGGTTCCCGGAGATCACAATTGATATATTGTCGCTTCCGGTAATTGACGGGTATTCTCTAAATTTTTCTATTAACGCATTTAAAGACGACACAGCTTCCGTTTTAATATCGATCATTAATTGCAGTGGCCTGTTGCCCGCTTTTTTCATTAATGAATCGACAGGATCCAGGTATAGTGAAGAAATGGTGCGGTCATCTCTAAACTGCGAAGTATCATGCGCCACGAGCAGTTTTCCATCCTTTAAAAAGATATCCACTTCGATAGAACCGAAACCATTCTCGTACGCATTAGTAAAAGGCTTCGGTTTCTCATAGTCATTATGGGCATGTAATTGCGCGAAGCACGGAATTCCAGTTACTATACTAATGATAAA
>CAZGSG010000034.1:0-28168 GCA_964528095.1 uncultured Terrimonas sp. | reverse complement strand
TCCACCACGTTCATTTTGGCAAAGGCTCCGGGAGTAGGCAATGAGAAGGTAATCAATTACGACTTCAGATCTCACTTGAGTGTGCCTGCGGCGATACCACCGGACCTCGGTTTCAGCCGTAACGGGTTCCGCTGCGACGAGGGCGGAAAATATGTGGGAAACTATTCCGGTTGCGTCTTCGACAGGACGACCGAGATTTTCTTGCGCAACGACTGGAGTATGAAGAAAAACAACTGCCCCAGGATAAAAGGAGTGAAATGGGTCTTATCGAAAAGCTGGAGTTTGTACTGAACAATAATTTTGAACGGCTGACCTATACCGAAGCGATCGATATATTAAGAGAAAGCAATAATAACAAGAAGAAAAAATTTCAATACCCCATCACTGACTGGGGAATGGATCTGCAAAGCGAACATGAACGATACCTGGTAGAAAAACATTTCAAAAAACCTGTGATTCTTACCAATTACCCGGCGGCCATCAAATCATTCTATATGCGAATGAATGATGATGGAAAAACAGTTGCCGCAATGGATATACTCGCGCCGGGCATAGGAGAGATCGTTGGTGGTTCACAAAGAGAAGAACGTCTTGACAGGCTCGAAGCAAGAATGAAAGACATGCATATTCCTGCAGATGAACTTTGGTGGTATCTCGATACGAGAAGATTTGGTACCGTACCACATGCCGGATTTGGGCTGGGTTTCGAACGAATGGTGCAGTTTGTAACAGGCATGACGAATATCAGGGATGTGATAGCTTTTCCGAGGACGCCGAAGAGCGCCGAATTCTAGCTAAGAGATAAAGGAAGGAAGGAGGTAAAGGAATTATTGTGAGGGCAATTAACCAAGAGAGGTTGACGATAAATTCGTGAGGAAAAAAGCGTTTTTGAAGGTGATAAAACATTTGGCAATTTTGGGTTTGTTTTTTTGCCTCGACTAGCTTTAAGGAATGGAAATAAATAACCTTACGGGGATAGTGGTAGATACCTGTATAAAAATTCATACAAAGGTCGGGCCGGGTTGTTTTGAAAATGTGTATGAAGAGATCCTGTACTATGAGTTGGTAAAAAAAGGGATTGAGGTTAAAAGACAACAGACCCTTGCCATCATTTATGAAGACCTCCATATTAATAAAGAGTATAAGCTCGATCTCCTTGTAGAAGAATGCCAGGTAATAGAACTCAAAGCGCAAAATCCTTTACCATCTGTTTCTTTTGATCAGGTCAGAACGCATTTAGCCCTTATCGATTTAAAATATGGAATGCTGATCAACTTTAAAGTCTCACTGATGAAGCAGGGAATTCATCGTGTCTTCAATAACCGCGGCAGAGAAAACTTATACAGGTAATATACAAGGGCAAGCGGGCGCATCATAAAAGGAAAACCAACTCTTTTTCTTCTTCCCCTCCTTTACCTCTTAGCTATTCATGAATGCACATCACCGGGATATGCGATTCAAAAACTAATTGTTTGGTCGCACTTTTTCTGAACAGGCCTTCCAGCAGACGGTGTTTCTTTGGAATGGTAATGATCAGGTCAAGATTATTTTTTTCTGCGAATTCATTAATGCCATCTTCTATATCTGCATGCTGTATGAAATGAAATACAGGATTTACTTCAGCTAATGAGGTTTGTAAAAAAGTTAATTGCTGATCTGTCACGGCATTCTTTTCCTGGTTGTCTTTGTCGACATTGAGAATATGTAATTCGCCATGAAGTTCTTTTACAAAAGAGATAATAGCGTTCACCGGGGTGGTTTCCGCCACTTGTCTGAAATCACAGGCAAGACCGATCTTCCGGATACCCGTACCATATTCTTTCCCCATCGGCACACAGATGACCGGCCAGGTCAGGTGTTTTATAGCGGATAGCGTATTGCTGCCAAACAGGGTTCTTTCCAGGGCAGAATGCCCGGTAGTTCCCATCACAATGGCAAATGGCTGGGTTTGTTTACAAAGCTCTTCCAGTTCCGTGGCCATATTGCCTAAGATCGCCACTGTAGAGATGGTCAAACCATTGGAAGTAATATGAGCAAGGTCTTTTTTATGTTTTTCCAACCTGTCCTCAGCAATCTGTTTCAATTCCTCCAGATCAAGAAGCGGAAGTGGGGTATCTGTTACTGCCACCGGGATCTGGTATACGTGCAGCAATAAAATTTCTGCATGTATTTCAAGAGCAAGATCAGCGGCATAGTTGGTAGCGCTCAGGGCTGCGGGAGAAAAGTCGGTGGGAATAATAATTGTTTTCATCAGAAAATATATTGTTTGTACCGGTACTTTATATTAGTAAAGATAACAATTAGTGTTTACATGTCCGGTGGGCATAATTCGGCAGCCGCCCTTTAGGGTGCCTGTACCAGTGAGAGAAGGCAGTGTTTTCAAATAAAGAATCATTATAAACACCGCTATGGAATTGTGAAGGAGGGGTGTCTAATGAAAAACCAGCTTATGAACATAATGAATGAGGATGCCCGCAGGTCGCGCTCGGGAAAAAGCCACTACAAAAAAAGAATGCCAGGGCCCCGAACCGATATGACACCTATGGTAGATCTTGGATTTTTATTGATCGCCTTTTTTATAATGACAACAACGCTTAGCAAACCAGCAGTGCTTGATTTGAATATGCCTGCAGATACGAATAAGCCGGGGACCACAATAGGTAAGTCCAATGTGCTTACTGTTTTATTGGGAGGGCCAGCTGTTGTTTTTTATTATGAAGGAAGCTGGGATGACGCATTGCGGCTGAACGCTGTCAGACCAACTTCTTTATTCCCCGGGCAAGGTCTGGGGAGTATAATAAGAGCGAAGCAATTATTATTGCAAAAAATGATGATCAGCAAAGAGGGGAAAGACGGTCTTATGTTATTAATAAAAGCGACAAATAAAACTAATTACCAGATGGTAATAGATGCCCTGGATGAGGCACTTATTAATAGTGTAAAGAAGTATGCACTCATAAAACCCGATGATGCGGAAAAACAATATATAAACACACATAAATGAAGGGCAAGGTTCAATCATGATCTCTTCATTTATTTTTTACTTCTCTTTATAACATTTCATCCCGGCTTTATACCAATTCACACAAGAGCCGCAACAAAACTGACTCCAACCTTGTTGGTTGCCTAATAAGTCTTGAAAAAGATCAAGGGATTATTGAAACTTAATCAATAACCCAATGATATGATGGCCGCACACATGATGTTGCCAATACTCAGCAAATATCCTTGTGGTCTGAGCATTTAATCATTATTAATAAATACAAAGTATGAAGAGGCTTATCTTATTGGCAGGACTGTGCGTTTTTTTTAGTTGCAGTAAACCGGGCGGAGAGCCCGCAGACCCACAAGACCCGGGGAATCCGGTTAAGCAAGTGACAATTACATCGGTATCTCCCGACAGTGGCGAATCAACAGGGTCAATAACCATCACCGGTACGGGATTCAATACGCGGGCATCGGGCAATGAAGTGAGACTGGGAACGCTTATGGCAACAGTAAAAACAGCGTCTGCAACGCAGTTAGTAATAGAGTTGCCGTTGGGCATTGAACCTGGTTTTCATGTTATCACTGTCACTGCAAATAATAAAATTGCCGTCAAAACAAACGGGTATTATGTAAAAGGATGGCTGATCAACACAATTGCCGGTACGGGTGATTTTGGAAGTATAAATGGACCAGGTTCTTCAGCGACATTTATCAATCCACAGGGAATAATAGCAGACAGGGTCGGGAATTTTTACCTGGCAGATGGTCACCGGATCCGGAAGATCAACGCACAGGGAGAGGTTAGCACATACGCAGGAAGAGGAATTAAAGGCTCGGATAATGGAAGTGCGACAGTCGCAAGTTTTAATTTTCCTACTGCTATCGCAATTGATAACAATGGAAATCTATATGTAGCTGACCAGTCGAATCACCTGATCAGGAAGATCAGTACTACAGGAAATGTTACAACAATTGCTGGTTCAGGCGCGGCGGGACATACCAACGGTACGGGTACTGCTGCAAGTTTTGATATGCCATACGGAATAGTTGTAGATCCTGCCGGAACTACCTTGTATGTTGGCGACTATAATAATAGCATTATCCGTAAAATAGAACTATCGACATTGAACGTAACTGATTTTGCAGGCAATGGCAGTTCTACAAGTGAGGATGGGGTTGGAGCAGCGGCAGGTATTCCGAAACCCGGGGGATTATATTTGGACAACAATGGCAATTTATACGTGACAGAACGAGGTGGCGGTAAGATTAGAAAGATCACTCCCTCGGCTTCTGTCAGTACAATAGGAGGGAATCTTAGTACCACTTCAATGCCCTCTCACCTGGTTACTGATGAACAACAAAATATCTATGTCGTATTTAAGGCAATGAATCTGATTAAAAGAATCACGCCCACGGGTTTTGAATCAACAATTTTTGGCGATCCCATTTCGGGTGACGCAACAGGACCCGCACGCCAGGCCGCGTTTTTATTTCCGGAAGGCATCGCTCTTGTAAAATCCGCAAATGGCTCCCTGAGCTTTTATATCTGCGATGCCGGAAATAGAAAAATTAAAAGGATTTTAAAGGAATAAGGGGAGCAGACACGATAAATAAAGGCCTGGTATTTTGAACCTATTTGCAAATAATAGGTTCAGAATACCAGGCCTTTTCTTGTTTATTGGAACCAATCGAGCATCGTTGAAAAGGATTTTTGTCAGGTTTTTTTACCATTCATCCATTTACCGGAATTTTTTATTTGATAAAGATTTTATGTATTTGTTTTATTATCAATTGATTACACAAAATTCGTGAGCTGTTCATAAAACATTACCTCAAATAATATGGTACTATGTGTTGTATAGTACCAAATATCACCCTATCTTTGTTTTGTCAAACGATAAAAAGGACTTTATGAATATTGAGAATACACAGAGCCAGATGCGGAAGGGGATATTGGAATTTTGCATTCTTTCCATCATTCGCAGGGGTGAGGCCTACCCCAGTGATATTGTGGAAGAGATGAGAGCGGCCAATCTCCAGATTCTGGAAGGAACCCTTTATCCACTTCTTACCCGGTTAAAAAATGCGGAAATGCTTACTTACCGATGGGTAGAAAGTAATTCAGGCCCGCCCCGCAAATACTTTTCGCTGACAGCAATTGGCGAAAATTTTTTCAAAGAACTTGAACAAACATGGAATGAATTGTCAAACGGCGTAAATGCCCTGGCAAAAAAGAACGACCAGCCTCTCAACAATTAACAGCATACTTCAACCAAAAAATATTCTCACATGAAAAAGATCATCAACATAAACCTTAGCGGAAGGGTGATACCGATAGAGGATTCGGCCTACGAAAAACTGCAGGGATATATTGAAAGTTTACGTCGCTACTTTGCAAACGAAGAAGGACGTGATGAGATCATCAATGATATTGAAAGCCGCATTGCTGAACTGATGAATGAAAAAGTTCGTAAAGGCGCAAGTTGTGTTACAGAAGCAGATATCAATGAGATCATCGCTTCAATGGGAACTCCTGCAGACTTTGATGCTGCTGACGCGGCTGAACAGGCAGAACCTGCGCAAAAGAAACAGCAACAGGAATACTCTTCCAAAGAGCGCAAAGCGAAGAGCCGTTTGTATCGTGATAGCAATGATAAATTTATCGGTGGTGTATGTAGTGGTATTGCCGCATACATGAATGTGGATCCCGCTATCGTGCGAATCCTTTTTGCGATCATCACTTTTGGTGGGTTTGGTTTAGGGTTTCTCTTGTATATATTGTTATGGATGATTTTACCAACCAAGGACCTGGATGGATACAGAGGCAAAAGATTATATCGTAATCCTGAAGACAGGATGATCGGTGGCGTGGCCGGTGGACTGGCAGCTTACCTGGGTAAAGAAGCCCGTGTGATCCGCCTGATCTTTGCAGCTCCTTTTTTATTGAGCCTGCTCATAGGCATTCTGAAAGGATTTACATGGGATTATGATTTTAATCTTTTTTCTAATCTCGTGTTTGGTTCCATCAGCAGCACATTTGCACTTGTATATATTGTATTGTGGATGGTATTGCCAGAAGCAAATACTACCTATGAAAAAATGGAAATGCGCGGTGAAAAAGTTGACGTGAACAGCATACGCCAAAATGTACAGGACGGCATGGATAATGTAAAAGACAGGGTAAAGGGCTGGAGCGAAGAAGTAAAAACATCTGCGCAGAACCTGGGGAACAAAGCAAAAGACTTTGCCAACACAAGAGGAAAAACTTTCGCAAGTGAAATAAATGAAACGGCACGGCGCGGTGGCCACGGACTTGGTCATGCCATTGGTGTTTTATTTAAAGTGTTCTTTCTTTTTGTTGCCGGTACAATTGCTTTCAGTCTATTCGTCGGATTCATTGCGGTATTGTTTGGGGGCATTGCCTGGTGGCCTATTAATAATTTCTTATGGACCAGCAAATGGCAGCAGCTCTTAGGATGGGGCACATTGATATTTTTCCTGGGCGTTCCTTTGATCGCATTCATTACCTGGCTTATTCGCCGTATCCTGCGGGTGAGATCACGGAATAGTTATTTAGGCTGGACATTTGGTTTTCTCTGGACGATCGGCTGGGTATCTGCAATATTACTTGCAGCAAGTATCTCTAAAGATTTCAGGGATAAAGAATCGGCAAGCTCTCCTGTTAGTATAACACAACCTCGTAATGGAAAAATGATCGTGGCTGTAAACGAAAGAGAGATTGAGTACAATGGCAATTTCTTTTGGATGAATGATGACCGGGGTATAGAAGGCTGGGATCTTTCAGAAGACACCATGAAATTATCTGCCGTTGATTTCGCTTTTCACAAAAGCACGGATTCAATGTACCATGTAAATCTTATCCGGAATAGCTGTGGCAGAAATGAACAGGACGCGTTGAACCGGGCAAATAAGATCCAGTATTCGGTATCATCAATGGATAGCATTCTTGATCTTGGGAGTGGTTTCGCTATTCACAGGTCCAGCAAATATCGGTTCCAGCATGTAACGATCGAAATATATATACCAGTAGGTAAAAAGATCCGCTTCGACCAGTCTGTACGCGATAAATTACATGGCATTGATATAGACTGGCGTGTCAATCGCAACTGGTACAGGAATAACAGGAGTGGATATGTACGAAATTCTTTTTACCTGCGCTCTGATATAGATTATATAATGGACAATGATGGTGACCTGAACGAAGATGCATCCGGTAAGCCCGCGATTAAAAAAACCAAAACTAATAAAGAAAACTACCGGTATGATAGTGATGAAGAGGAGCAAAGAAAGAATGATAGTATTGAGTTGCAAAGATCAATTGAAGAAAAGAAACAGGAATTAAAAGAACTGGAAGACAGGAAAAATAAAAAAGCAGAAGCAGCAACAGGTAAACAGGAAGGCATGGACGACGAAGATCAGTCCGTGGCATCAAGCCGATCTTCTACCGGTTTATCATTGCTGGCATGGTTCTAAACTAGGTTGAAGTTTGCTTTGGGCAAACTGGTTGAGTCTGGCGAAGCCGGACAGAAAGGCTCCGTTCCCGGAGCTTTTCTATTTTCTACCTTTACCAAATGAAAGATAATTTTTCTGGCCAGGCCGGCATCTATGCTAAATACCGGCCTTCATACCCGCAATCGCTGATTGATTATATTATAAGACATGTAACAGAAAAAAATACGGCATGGGACTGCGCAACGGGGAATGGCCAGACTGCAAAAGAACTGGCCCTGCAATTTGACAAAGTATTTGCAACAGATATCAGTCAGCAACAATTGAATAATGCAACGCGTAGTGATAATATCATTTATTCGGTACAACCCGCTGAAAAAACGGTTTTTGCAGATAATACATTTGATCTTATTACTGTATCCCAGGCCTTGCATTGGTTTCGGTTTGATGAATTCTACAATGAGACAAAAAGAGTTGGAAAACCCGGGGCGATCCTGGCGGCATGGGCTTATTCATTATTAAAAATAAATCCCGCAATCGACCTGCTTATCCGGCATTATCATTTTAATACACTAAAAGAGTATTGGGATGATGAAAGAAAATATGTGGACGAAGAATATAAAACGATTCCCTTTCCTTTTCGTGAAATTCCCACGCCACTTTTTCAAATAGAATATGACTGGACCATCGCAGAGCTGGAAGGATACCTTTATACCTGGTCGGCATTGCAAAAACTACTCAAAGCCAATCACCACAATCCTGTTGAGGAACTGATCCTGAAAATAAAAGAACACTGGACGACGGAACGGATGCGCATTGTATTCCCGATCCACCTGAGACTGGGACGAATAGAAAAATAGCGATCACATAGATTTTTTTTGCGGGAGCCGGAGTTTTATTAACAGCCTGGCCACTTTCTGCCTGTAGGCTGATCGGGTGAACCAGGTTAACTTATTTAAACTGTTTGTTGCAGGCCAGACCGGAAACAAAGCCGGGCGTTAAAAATAAAATACTTTATTTATCCGGTTCCTATTAATAAGTTCTTCAGCTTACATTTGCGCCTATAAAACAGCTACATGAAAAATACCCCATTTACAGAAAAACATATTTCTTTAGGCGCTAAAATGGCCGCATTTGCCGGTTATAATATGCCTATTTCTTATACAGGAATAAATGATGAGCATGCTGCTGTAAGAAAAAATGCAGGTGTATTTGATGTGAGTCATATGGGGGAGTTCATATTGAAAGGTGAACATGCGCTCGAATTGATACAGCGTGTTACCAGTAACGATGCTTCGAAATTAAAAGCCGGTCAGGCGCAGTACAGTTGTCTTCCTAATGCAACTGGGGGTATTGTGGATGATCTGCTTGTATATTGTATAGAGGAGAACAAAGTATATATGCTGGTGGTCAATGCTTCCAATATTGAAAAAGACTGGAACTGGATAAGCCAGCATAATACCAATAAAGCGGAGATGCATAATGTGTCTGAGAAAACAGCCTTACTGGCTATACAGGGGCCTAATGCTACAAAGATCCTGCAGCCGCTTACAGATCTAGATATCCTCAACCTGAAATATTATACGTTTGTAAAAGGAACTTTTGCCGGGGTAGAAAATGTGTTGATCAGCGCTACCGGATATACTGGCGCTGGAGGAATAGAGATCTATTTCGAAGACAAAGGGAATGATGCAGAAAAGATCTGGGATGCCATTTTTGAAGCCGGCACCCCAGCTGGGTTGAAACCCGTGGGTCTTGGTGCCCGGGACACTTTACGCCTGGAAATGGGTTTTTGTTTATACGGAAATGATATTGATGACAACACATCTCCATTGGAAGCCGGCCTCGGATGGATAACCAAATTCACGAAGGATTTTACTTCCCGGGAAATATTTGAAGCCCAGAAAAAAGCAGGCCTGGAGAAAAAGCTGATCGGTTTTGAAATGATCGACAAAGGAATACCTCGCCAGGGTTATGAAATAAAAGACCAGATGGGGGCAGTAATAGGAGTTGTAACCTCCGGAACACAATCTCCCAGTATGGGCAAGGCAATCGGGATGGGGTATGTCCGCACGGCTTTTGCGGGCATCGATTCGCAGATCTTCATTAAGGTAAGAGATAAATTACTACAGGCGAAGGTTGCTAAACTACCTTTTAATTGAGCTAAGGAAAGAGTGGAAAGATTTTTGTAGCAGGAGCTGGAGTTTTAAAATCCAAATCAAGCTGATATGCCTACCATTCATGTAACCACTTTTATTGCGGCCCCGGCAGACCGGGTCTTTGACCTCTCCCGCAATATTGATCTGCACAAACAATCGATGAGCAAACACCAGGAAGAAGCTGTTGCCGGTACCCGGTTTGGCCTGATAGAAAAGGATGAGACCGTCACCTGGCGGGCGAAGCATTTTTTTAAGAAAAGAATCTACAAATCAAAGATCACCGAGATGAAGAAGCACGACCAGTTCGTTGACGAACAGGTAGAAGGGGATTTTAAAATGATGAAACACGAGCATTTTTTTAAACCTTGTGAGAATGGCACTATTATGATCGATTTCATTCATTTCGAATCTCCTTATGGCATGATTGGCAAATGGTTTAATAGCCTCGTCCTTACGCGATACATGCGCAAGCTTATTGAACAGCGGAATATTGTGATCAAAGAGTTTGCGGAATCGGAAAAATGGAAAAGGCTTCTTCTCAAATAACGTCTCATAATTAGTCGCGCTTGTGTTATTTTTGCCGACTTTATAACATGGACAATAAACCTACCTTACAAACCTCCCTGTCTCCTGCCCTTCTTCATTTGTTTGATGTGAGCAATAGCGTGGTGGTCATAATTGATGTATTAAGAGCAACGTCTACAATCGCTACAGCTTTATACAACGGCGCAAAAAGTGTGATTCCCGTTGATAGTGTTTCCCGTTGCATTGAGATCAGCAAACAAATAGACGGCATTACTGCTGGAGAAAGAGACGGTAAAATTGCAGACGGCCTCTCTTATGGTAACTCGCCATTTGAATATCCCCGCGAATTCATAGAAGGAAAAACGCTGGTGCTTACTACCACCAATGGAACACGGTTATTGCATATGGCCCTGGAAAAAGGAGCCAAAGAAATCATTACGGGGTCGTTTCCTAATCTCTCTGCAGTTTGTGATCACCTGGTAGAAATGAAACAGAATGTAATACTGGGCTGTGCAGCCTGGAAAGATAAAGTGAATATGGAAGACACGTTATTTGCCGGAGCTGTGATCAACAGGATACGGCAACATTTTGATATTAACTGCGACTCATCGCATATAGCAGAAGCTATGTATGTAAAAGGAAAAAAGGACCTTTTTGGTTTTATGAAAAAAAATGAAACCTCGCATTTTAATCGCCTGATGGGCTTTGGATTGGAAGAAGACATTCGTTATTGTCTTGTACCCGATAGTGCCAATGTATTGCCTATTTATAATGAAGGAAAACTACTGGTGAAACAATCTCCTGTTGTTTAAAAATTGTAGTGGCCCGGGGATGCTGATCTATGGATGCCGGCAAAAAAATCTTGCAAGGTAGTTTATTTTTCTTCCCTCAAAGCCCCCCCGGAATTATTTATTATTTCTCTCGTTTTACAAGGAAATCTGCTACACTTTCCTTTAGATTTGCCGGTTGCCCTTTTCCCAGTTGGCGCCGGGCACGCTGGAGTACATGTTTGAATACTGTACTGCAAACAGCCAACAGTAAATTGAGAAAACCGCATGGCTTTACCGCACCTTATCAAGTATGTGTACACGCATGGCACTGACGAAGTGATCCGCAGAGGAAAAAAAATCCATTCGATTGGTTATGTTGAACTGATTGAATACGATGACCTGTTTGGATCTGCTGTATTTCGTGTTAAAGATGATAGCTACGCGACTTTTTATAAAGTATATATTCAGAAGTTCAAGGATCCGAAAGATCTTTCACTTCGCTGCAGCTGTCCATACAATATTGGAGATATCTGCCGGCATGAATCGGCTGCGCTTTTCCAGTTGCAGGAAATGATTGATAAAGGTCACCTGCAGTCGGGCGAGATCAAATATGATCAGCGACACACAGTGGCAAAGATGAAGTCGATAGATCTGAAAACGCTGCGTCTTCTCTCCTCTCCGGAAATGATGATAGATGCGGAAACCTTTTTAAAAACGAATAAGGTCAAAATAGAATCTGCAGACAACGAGATTGTAAAAGCTACGGTCAATTATAATGGCCAGCCATATAAGGTCATTCTTCGTAAAAACGAAGAACGCAATTTTGATACAAGCTGTGACTTCGAAGATGAAGAACACCTGTTGTGCATGCCTAAAATAATTGTGTTCCTTCAACTGCTGAATGCGCATGGCCCCAATTATTTCGACAGCATCCGTAACTGGGACAAAGAAAAAAATAAACTACTCGAAGCATACGGTTATTCATTAAGTGACGATCTGAAAGGGAAATTTGAATTCGCATACAAAGAAGGCAAACCTTTTTTACGGGTGCTCGATACCAGCATCAAAAGAGTGGCGCCGGTAGCAGCCCCGCTACGGCCTGTGATCATTCCGCAGAAAGAAGAGACGGTTTCAGAAGTGATCACACAGGAAGAAACGGCCAAACCTTCACAACGACTGGGTGCGGTTTTCAATTTTACCAAAAAAAGCTATCCGCAGTTCACCGTAGATGTAATCATCGGGGAACCGAATGATGCGAATAATGGTTTTGCCGGTAAGGTGGAAAAAGTAGATATCAGCCGACACGTAGAAACGGAGAAATTGACGGAGGAAGATAAACAACTGCTTACCATACTTCGCAAATTGCAGGAGACCGAGATCAATAAATACGTAAGCAGGAACTCGCCATTTTCAGGTATCTGGGAAAATATCATTCACCAGGAAGAAGATGATCTGCCCGCAGAAACAAAAGAGTTGATGGCGGAATATCTTTTCCCAAAATTGAAAAAGTTATTTGCCGATGCAGGAGAAGCGCCACTGTTCTTTTTATTGCCTGACAATAAAACATTCAAGACCGCAAACCTTGAACCATTGCATGTGGCAAAGGAAGAAGCAAAACCGCATTTCACTGTCAGGAAAAATGGCGATTACCATATTTATTGCAGGGTAAAGACCGGCAGTATGGAGTATGACCTGGGCGACAATGAAAGTGAAAGCCCCTTGTTCTTTTTATACAATAACCAATTACATCTATGGAAGAGTAATGAGGTGATCCATCTCGCGGAAAAATTTTTGCCAACCGGCAAAATGGAAGTAAAGGAAGAAGACTGGGGTAAAACCTTACATGATTTCCTGTTGCCATTGGCAAGAGAGTATAAAGTTGATTTTGACAAATCGATCATCCAGGAAATAAAATCCGGAGAACCCGAGGTCAGGCTTTTCCTGCAGGAAAAAGGAGACTATCTTGTTTTTCAGCCCGCATTCTCTTATAAAGGATATGAGACCAAAGCAAGGGACCGGGATGAAATAGTAGTGCCACAGGGAGAAAAAGTAATGATCGTGCATCGCAATAGGCCGGCAGAAAATGTTTTCATTGAAAAATTAAAGAACCTGCATTCCAATTTTATAGTGAATGAAGATTCCGGATCACTGGCACTAAAAGGTACCGATGTATTGAAGAATAACTGGTTCTTTCTTTTCGTAGATGCAATGAAAGAAATGAAGACGCCGGTATTTGGTTTTGAAGCGCTGAAAAATTTCCGCTTTAATACAGCAAAGCCGCAAACAAAGATCTTCATCAGCAGCAATACAGACTGGTTTGATGCCAAAGTAGATATCGTGTTTGGCGATCAGAAAGTAACGGTAGCGGAAGTAAAAAGAGCGCTGGCCAATAAACAACAATTTGTTCAACTAAATGACGGTACGCTGGGAATCCTGCCCGAAGAATGGTTGAAGAAATATTCACTCCTTTTCAGGGTTGGTGAAGGAAGTTCAAATAATTTAAAACTATCGCGGTACCATTTAAGTGTAGTGGATGAATTGTATGAGAACCGGGATGAAGAAGAGCTGGTTGTACAGCTCGAAGAAAAATACGAGAACCTCCGCCAGTTCAACCAGATCAAAGAAATTGAACCTCCCGCGTCATTAAAAGCAGTGCTGCGACCCTACCAGATTGCAGGGTATCAATGGCTCAATTACCTGAAAGATATTAAATGGGGCGGCATACTCGCGGATGATATGGGATTAGGTAAAACAGTACAGGCCCTTTCTTTCCTGGACCATTACCGCACAGAGAATGGACGGATAAAAGCCCTGGTGGTTTGCCCCACAACACTGATCTACAACTGGGAAAATGAGATCAAGAAATTTACACCCGAACTTACATACCGGATTCATCATGGCGCTACGCGCACAAGAACAATAGAAGAGCTCATGGACCATGATGTTACGATTACAACATATGGCACATTACGCAGTGATATAAAACTACTCACCAGTATTGTTCTTGACTATGTAGTACTGGATGAATCACAGGCGATAAAAAATCCGGCAAGTAAAGTAACAAAAGCGGCGGGTTTACTAAACTCAAAGAACCGACTTTGCATGAGCGGTACACCGTTACAAAACAATACATTCGATATTTTTGCGCAAATGAACTTCCTCAACCCTGGCATGCTGGGTACAATGGAGTTCTTCCGCAATGAGTTTGCAATACCCATTGATAAATTCGGAGAAAAAGATCGCAAGGATCACCTGAAAAAGATCCTATATCCATTTATACTTCGCAGAACAAAAGAGCAGGTAGCCAAAGATCTTCCGGAAAAAGTAGAGATGATCCTCTGGTGCGAGATGGAAGATCAGCAGCGTAGTATCTATGATGCATACAGGAACGATTTCCGGGATAAAATATTGGGAACAATACAGGAGCAGGGTATTCAGAAATCACAACTTACCATTCTGCAGGGGTTAATGAAACTACGCCAGATCTGTGACTCGCCGGCAATATTGAATGAAGAAGAAAAGTTTGAAAATCATTCAATCAAGCTGGAAGAACTGACAAGAGAGATTGTGGAGAATATTGGGGATCATAAGGCATTGGTCTTTTCCCAATTCCTGGGAATGCTTGCGTTGATCAGAGCCAAACTGGACGAGCTTGGCGTGAAGTATGAATATTTTGATGGCAGCACTACAGCCCCTGACAGGGAAAAAGCGATCCAGAGTTTTCAAAACGACGACGAAGTACGCGTATTCCTGATCTCGCTTAAAGCGGGTGGTGTGGGTCTGAACCTTACAGCAGCCGATTATGTATATATTGTAGATCCCTGGTGGAACCCGGCTGTGGAGCAACAGGCCATTGACCGTACGCACCGCATCGGGCAAACCAAAAATATTTTTGCATACCGCATGATCTGTAAGGATACGATCGAGGATAAAATATTGCAATTGCAGGACAAAAAAAGGGCGCTGGCCAAAGAGCTCATCGCTGATGACAGCTCTTTTGTAAAGAGCCTGACGAAAGAGGATGTATTATATCTGTTCAGCTAAACTAAAACAGATAGCAACCTCTGCCTGTATTCTTCATTCCTGCCGGAGAAAGCTAACCTGACGCAAGTAAAAGCCTGCGATATAAACCGGTTGGCGCCCGCAGCCATCCGTCTCTTTGTCCGCTTTTTTAACCAGTTTGTCTATTATTTCAGCCGTTTGACACTGTTTTATTACAAAATCGCAAAACAGGGCGCAGGTAATTCCAGGCGGTTACGTCTAATTTCGTACATTATTTTAACTGTATATGAGAAAGTTAGCCTTGTTCTTTGCCCTGTCGCTGATGGTATCAGCGGCGTATGCCCAAAAAGCGGATGGTAGTATTAAAGGTCGTTTAATGGACACAGCATCCAAACAGCCGATACCGGATGCCACTATTTCCCTGCTGAATGCAAAAGATTCTTCTCTTGTCACTTTTACATTATCTAATAAACAAGGTGTTTTTGAAATAAAAAGCCTGGCCTATGCTAATTACAGGCTGGTGATTTCACATGCTGTATACGGTGAAATAAAAAAAGAAGTAGCCGTTACTGCTGATAAAAAGGATGTTGATCTGAACGATATTAACCCGGATAAAAATTATAAGACCCTTGGTGAAGTCGTGGTCGTAAGCGAGGCTCCGATAAAGGTGAATGGCGACACTACGGAATTCAGGGCCAGTGCCTTTAAAACGCAACCTAATGCTACCGTCGAAGATCTCCTGAAAAGAGTGCCTGGTATGGAAGTAGATAAAGATGGTGGCGTAAAATCACAGGGAGAGCAGGTACAAAAGGTATTGGTAGACGGCAAAGAGTTTTTCGGAAATGACCCCAAGCTCGCCACAAAAAACCTGACAGCCGACATGGTAGAAAGTGTGCAGGTCTTCGACGATATGAGCGACCAATCCAAATTCACCAAAATGGATGATGGCAACCGCACAAAAACGATCAATATTAAATTAAAGAAAGACAGAAATAAAGGATACTTCGGCAGGTCAATGTTGTCTTATGGTGATCAGGGGCACTATGAAGGCAATCTCAGTATCAGCAAATTCAAAGGTAACCAGCGGATATCCCTGCTCATGAATGGTAATAATATCAATAAACAGGGATTTTCATTTTCAGATGTTATCAGTTCTATGGGCGGCTTTAGCGGATTTGGCGGCGGCGGTGGGGGTGGCATGCAGGTCAGGAGTTTCTCAATGAGTGGAGGTGGTGGCGGCGGCTTTGGTGGTGGCGGATTTGGCGGTGGCGGCGGCACCGGTCTTATAAAATCATTTTCTGCCGGTCTTAATTACAGCGATCAGTTTGGAAGTAAGTTAAAAGTAACGGGTAGTTATTTTTATTCTAACACAAATACAAGACAGGAGCAAACATCTTTGAGCAGAACAAGGTTTCGCAATACAGACTCCACAGCCATCAGCAACAAAGAATCGATGTCGGATAATAACAACCGCAATCACCGCTTCAACCTCCGGTTGGAATATGAAATTGATTCATCCAACTCGATCTTATATACCCCAACACTTACTTTGCAGAACTCTGACAACATGAGCGTGGGTAGCGATTCAACAATATCGGAAGTCGGTGGTCTTGAATTCCTGGGCCTGAAAAGCAATAGCAGGAGAACAAATAACCGTACCGGTTGGAATTGGGGCAATAACCTGCTCTATCGTCACAAATTTGGTAAAACAGGAAGAACCCTGACTTTGGGTTGGAATAATACATTTGGTAATAGCGAAAGCTATGGATATACAATATCGGATTATAGATTATTCCGCAGAGATGGTTCTATAAGTCGGCTGATCCAGCAGGATCAGCGAAACGAACAGGAGACTAAAACGAAGAATAATGTATTCAGTACCTCCTATACAGAGCCTTTTGGCCTGAATAAATTATTGGAATTGAATTATGCCTATACGCATAATTTAAGTGTGTCGGATAAAGTAACCTATAATGCTGACGGGTCAGGGAAATATGAAATCCCCAATCTCCTACTCACCAATAATTTTGAAAACACCTTTAGCGCGCATAGGGTCGGGGCTAACTTCAGAGTACAGCAGAAGAAGTATAATTACCAGTTTGGTATCGGTGTACAACAATCCACGCTGGAAAGCCTTAGTTATCTGGCGTCAACCGGTAAGGATTCCCTGTCTAAACAAACCTATACCAACTTTTTCCCGACGGCTAATTTTAATTTTACACCAGCCAGAAGTAAAAACCTGCGATTTAGCTATAATGGCCGTACCAACCAGCCAAGCATTTCACAGTTGCAGAATGTAGTGGATGTATCAGATACATTGAACCTGCGGATCGGTAATCCGAATCTTGACCAGGAGTTTAATCATAGTTTTAATCTTAATTACAACACATTTAATATTCTTACATTCCGGTTGCTGGCTGCAAATCTTAGCTTCTCTACTACCCAGAATAAGATAGTAAGCAATATCACCACGAAAGGCAACCAGAAAACAACAACCTATAATAACCTGGATGGCTACTACAGGGGGTCTTCTTTCGTTACGCTGGGCCTTCCTTTCAAGAACCCGAAACTGAAAGGGTCCAGTTTAAATTTCACCAATAACATATCTTATACGCGGGATGTGAGCCTGATCGAAGGTGACAAAAACTTCACGAAAAACTTCACCATAACACAGGGAGCCGGTCTGAGTATCAACAAGGAAAAAATTGATTTTGGTGTAAAGGCGAATGTCTCGTATACAGATGTAAAATACTCATTGAATGCTCCACTGAATGAAGGGTATATAACCCAAACCTATTCAGGAGACTTCTCTTATACCTTTCCAAAAAATATCATACTCTCTACAGATTTTGATTACCTGATCAATACGGGTCGTGCAGAGGGTTACAATCTGAATATCCCTTTATGGAATGCATCGCTGAAGAAACAGGTGTTTAAAAAGAAGAACGGGGAGATCCGGATTTCAATAAACGATATCCTTAACCAAAACCAGAGCATCAGCCGTACAGCAAATGAGAACTACGTGGAAGATACAAGAAGCATAGTGCTCAAGCGCTATTTTATGGTCAGCCTCTTATTTAACCTGAACAAAATGGGCGGTGGCAGACAGCAGCAACAGATGATGCCCGGCATGCCTCCCGGTATGAACAGGAGCATGGACCGTCAAATGGAAAAAGTCCGCATGAACTAACAGATTAGATTAGTAGCATAAATAAGAAAAGTCTCTGTCAACTGGCAGAGACTTTTATATTAGTAAGGGGTAGTAAGAAAAGGATCGGGCTAAAATACCGTTTGTTTATTTCCTCCGGTAATTACCTGCAGCAGGCGATGAGCCAGAGATAAAAACACTCAGTACAGATTTGAAAACACGTAATAAATTAAAGGAAGGTTTGTAGTAGCTGTGGTAGATTTTAGCCTCTTCAAAAGAATGGACGATGTTTCTGTTTTTCATAATTGGATAAAATTTTCTTATTGGATTAACGCAATTGTTGAAGTAAAAGTATATACTAAATGTAATATTTAATAATATTGTGCGTTGTTATTAACCCGTTAAATCCAACCCAATGAATCTGTTCGTAAAAACACTTGCGGTAATTACTGCTACAATCGTTCTTGTCTCTTCAGCCAGTTCCCAAATCAGGATCCTTCCCGGAAACGGATTGGTTGCTGATATTAAAAAGGTCATTGATGATCATCCTTATCAGTTCAGCCATATTACCGGGGAACTGATCCTGGAAAATGCCCAGTCTGCCGATTATCAATGCAATCTCAAAATCAGCGGAGCCGAAGAGAGTTCCATTACCCGTTATTCCTCAAAGGCAAAGATCGTATCAAGTTGGCAGGCGATCATGCTGACCACAGAAAGCTTTGACGAAGCAAAGAAGAAATTCAAAGCCCTGTATTCCCAAATGAATGGGCTTTCGATAAGATCTTCCAAACTGCATGGAGTTTATGAAACACCAGTAGAAGAAAAAAACTTCAGCAGCGTACTTTTTTCCTTTGATGCCAATGATGAATCTTTCCGGAAATTGAAAGTAGAGCTGGTCATTTACTCCGAGCTTCTCGAGTGGAAAGTAAAATTGATGATCTACGACCGCGAAAGAGAGGATGATGAGCGCGGAAAGGTGGTGGAAGACTAGAGCCAACACAGATATTCAATACCAGGTAGAGGACAACAAGAGGAATTGTTTTCTTTTACCTGGTTTTTTATTTCCCGGTAGCATTAACATTGTTTAACAATAATCCAATGCTGGTTAACCCGGTTTGAAGGAGTGTAAGAATATTTTCGTAGCCGATTACAAAAACCACCGGTCATGAAAAAAATCTACCTCTTCGCTCTTATCCTGATCTCTGCGATTCCCGCTCTCGCTCAAAGAGGCACTGTCAAAGGAGTTGCTTTCGATACATTGGCCCAAAAATCTGTTTCTAACGCCACCATCACTATTGTACAAAAGAAAGATTCTGCTCTTGTCACTTTTGGAATGACAGACGATGCGGGCAATTTTGCGCTGGATGATATTCCAAAAGGAGACTACCGTTTATTGATCACGCATGTAGGATACCACAATAGCAACCGATACTTTACTATCAGTGATGATAACAGGAACGCGGACCTTGGTAAAGTATATATGAACGACCGTACAAAAGTACTGGAAGAGGTTATCCTTTCGGCGGAAGCGCCGCCTGTTACCCTGATCGGGGATACGGTTCAGTACAATGCCAACTCATTTAAAACCCAGCCCAATGCCAGCGTAGAGCAGTTATTGAAAAAACTGCCCGGAGTTCAGGTTGAAAAAGACGGTACTGTGAAAGCACAGGGACAAAACGTAAGAAAAATACTGGTAGATGGCAAAGAGTTTTTTGGAAATGACCCAAAGATGGCGACAAAAAACCTTCCCGCAGACGCGATCGATAAAGTGCAGGTATACGACAAGATGAGTGATCAGGCACAGCTTACCGGCTTTGATGATGGTAACAGTGAGAAGACGATCAATCTTAAATTGAAAAAAGACAAGAAAAAAGGCGCCTTCGGAAAAATAATGGGCGGAGGAGGAACAGACGACCGCTTCGAAGGCCGCTTTAATGTCAATTCATTTAAGGGGGCCCGCCAAATGTCTGCAATCGGCATGGCCAACAATACAAATACGGAAGGGTTTTCCTTTATGGACATGATGAACTTTACCGGGGAACTGAGCCGGATGATGCGTGGAGGTAACACGAGCATATCGGTGTCAGGCGACGATCCGCTCGCCGGACTGTTAGGGAATAACAGCTCGGGGATCCGGACTATCTGGGGCGGAGGATTGAACTATAATAATATTATTGGAAATGATGTGGATTTTACCAGCAATTATTTTTACAATAATTATAATCCCCTTACCAAATCAACTACCCAGCGACAATATATATTACCCGACTCCTCTTATTTCTATAACGGAAACTCGGTGACCAATAATAAAAGCGCTTCCCATCGGTTGAACCTGGGATTCGATTATGTTATCGACTCCTTTCATTCTATAAAGATCAATCCATCATTGGGCTACCAGCATACAAAAAATAAAACGGTAAGTGATTACAAACAATTTGGCGAAGACGGAAGATTGAGCAATGAAGGCTTTAATAACTCTCTTTCCGACAATACGGCCTATAACTTTCGTAACGATTTACTGTTTCGAAAAAAATTCCGCCGCAGGGGTAGAACTTTTTCGGCGAGCCTGCAAACCACGTTTAACAATAGCGATGGTGACAGAGACCTGGAGTCCATAAATAAGTTCTATAACCAGGCCAGCGCACTATACCGAACAGATTCGGTAAACCAGCATATCGAAAATCAAAGCGATCTGCGTGGGTATACTGCAAGGCTGGTATACACAGAGCCGTTATTTAAAAAATCATTGCTGGAGTTTAGTGTCGGCAGCAGCAATACCAGGAGCACATCCGACAAGATCACCTATGATTATAATAAAGGAAGTGGTAAATATGATAAGATAAATGATTCACTGACCAATAATTTCCTGAGTACATATGGTTATACAAATGCGGGTCTTCGCGTGCGCACACAGAAAAAGAAGTATAACTATGCGGTAGGACTTACCTGGCAACAGGCAGAACTGGAAGGAAAAATTGCTGGCAGCATTAAAGATTCATTGATCACAAAAAGCTTTTCCAACCTGTTGCCTACGGCAAGATTTCAATACAATTTTACCAGGTATAAAAATCTTACTTTCAATTACCGGGCATATACCAATCAGCCAACCATTACACAACTACAACCTGTTCCGGATATAACTAACCGGTTAAATATACGAGAAGGTAATCCCAATCTAAAGCAGGAATATATCCATAACCTGCAGTTGAATTATAGCGGACTCAATCCGTTTAAAAATAAAAACCTGTTTGCATTTTTTAATCTTAACCGCACTGATAATAAGATCGTGAATGATGATTCGGTTTATTCTTCGGGGGTAAGAAAAACCAGGCCGGTAAACACAGATGGAGTATATAATATGAATGGAGATATCAGCCTGGGTCTGCCGGCACGTTTCTTAAAGGGAACACTCCGGGTTGGCTCGAGCATGGGATATAATAAAGGCCGCCAGTTCATCAATGGCAAAAGCAATACGATCAATACACTTACTGCAGGTCCGCGACTGAGCCTGGACATGAGCCCAACAGATAAGCTTGACCTTTCCTTTTCTGCAGGGATGAACTACAACAAAACAAAATACTCGTTACAACCAGCCCTGAATACTGTTTACTTCTCACAGTTGTATGAAACGTCCGTTGACTGGCAATTGCCTAAAGGGTTTTATATCAGTACAGAATTCAATTATTCGATCAACAACCAATTGTCTGCCGGCTACAATGCAAAAGTTCCATTGTGGAATGCCTCAATCAGTAAACAAATGCTTCGTTTCAACAAGGGTGAACTAAAGTTGCGTGTAAATGACCTGCTGAACAGGAATGTCGGAATTAGCCGGTCAAGTAATCAAAACTATATCGAGGACTCCCGTGTGAATACATTACGCAGGTATGTTCTTCTTTCGTTTACCTATAGTTTATCTAAAACGGGCCTGGGCGACTCACGGGGCGCAACTCAAATGATGAGAAGATAGGAAGAATAAAACCCGAAAGCGATGTCCGGGGATCGTAGGGGGAAGCTACCTGTTCGGAAGTAATCAGAAAATGATGACTTAGGATTTAATCTGAAACTCTTCGATTTTGCGATACAATGTGGTTAGTCCTATGTTCAGCAAGCGGGCTGTTTCTGTTTTATTTCCTTTTGTATAATTGAGTACTTTTTGAATATGTAGTTTTTCCATGCTGGCCATTGTAAAAGCAGAAGACCCTTCATCATTGTTTAACTCTATTGTTTGAATTTCAATGGGAAGATCATTCAGGGTCAGTTCTGTTTCATTACTAAGAATTACAGCTCTTTCGATCACGTTTTTTAATTCGCGGATATTTCCGGGCCACTGGTACTTTTGTAATGCCGTTAAAAAACCGGGAGTAATATGGAGTAATTTTTTATTTGCTTTTGCAGCGAACGTTTTCACAAAAGCATTCGCCAGTAATGTAATATCTGGCGTTCTTTCCCTGAGAGAAGGCAATCGCATTTGAAACACGGATAAACGATAGAAAAGATCTTCCCGGAAATGGCCCGCCCTGATCTCCTCTGATAACTCCCTGTTTGTGGCCGCTATGATCCGGACATTAACGATAGTGGGTTTACTTTCGCCGACCTTAATAAATTCGCCACTTTCTAATACCCGCAGCAGTTTTGCCTGTAGGTCAATAGCCATTTCACCAATTTCATCTAGAAAAAGGGTACCCTCATGCGCTTCTTCAAAAAGCCCTTTTTTGTCCTTTGTCGCGCCGGTGTAAGCCCCGGCTGCGTGCCCGAATAATTCGCTTTCCAGCAGGTCTTTACTAAAAGCGGAACAATTGATCGCAACAAAGGCTTTATTGGCCCGGCCACCCGCCTGGTGAATAGCCTGGGCAAACACCTCCTTCCCGGTGCCGGTCTCCCCGGTTAAGAGCACGGTTGTATCTGTTGCCGCTACTTTCCTGGCAAGTTCAATTACCTGTTCGAGATTTTTCGAATTCCCAATAATACTGTCAAACGAATATTTTTTAGAGACCTGCACTTCCAGGTGCTGTACCCTTTTTGCCAGCGCTATTTTTTCTATAGCCCGATGCAAAAGGGGAATAATACGATTATTGTCATCACCCTTTGTTATATAATCGAATGCGCCATTTTTTATTGCCTGTACCCCGTCTGCTATATTTCCATATGCCGTCAACAGGATAACCTCGGTGAAAGGCGATAATGCCTTTATTTGTTTTACAAACTCAACCCCATTGCCATCGGGTAGTTTGACATCACTAAGCGCAACTGCGAACTCCAGTTGCTCCAGTTTTTTTATTGCTGATTTGATGGTTGGTGATTCATGCACCTCAAAACCCTCCAACCCAATGATCCTGGCCAGCAAGCTACGGATCTTGTCCTCGTCCTCTATGATTAAGATTTTATTTTTCACGCTGTTTTAAAGAAGAATACAAAAGTAATTAAATCTAAGAGGTTAAAAGAGGATAAGAAGTATAAGAGATATATGTATACTAACACGAAGCCCCCTGCGTATACAGGGGGCTTCGTGTTATTTTTAAGCGATACTTAGTTCATGCGGATCTGCACACCATTTCGTCCCTGATTATTTTTCTGCATTTCTGCCATCATTTTATTTCTTTCTTCGGTAAACTCTGCAGGGGTTACTTTTTTTCCTTTAGTAGGTTCTTTGATGGCTGAAAGATTGGGCTTGGGCGAAATCTCCAATGCCGTATACACCGTTCTGCCATTGTTCACCTCCAGTTCCAGGATAAGGCCAGGCAATTGTCCCTGTATCTCCGGTCCTGATGAAAAAGGGATGTCCATCGTAAACCAGGCGACAATACTGGAAGTATCTGTAATTTCTTTCTGTTCCGCTTTGCCATTTGCCATTGTCATGCTCATTCTTTTGGCAATACGCTGGGAAGTTCCTTTGCGACAAACATGATCAAGGATCGTTTTGGTTTCATCGCTTACTTTCCAAACACCTTTCCGGATACTGTCGGCAATCAGGAATTTTTTATCAAAAAACTCGCGAGACTCTACTTTTCTTGCCTGGCTAAAATCACAATAAGTAACATCATCTCCTCCTCCCATTGTTCTGATAACAAAAGCGCCGCCGCTGGGATTTTCATCCTGTATTTCGTCTTCCATTTGTTTCCAGCTCATCTGGTTGTTGGCGAAATTGAGCTCGAATTTATCTGTTCTCGTCTGGGTACTGCTTTGTGGCGCATCCCCCTGGGATGAAAATGACATCTGCATAATACTTTTGCGCTGGTAAATAACCTTACCTTCTTTTTGCTGCGCATGTACACTGGCTATGCTGAGCAGGGCCAGGCCAGCTAAAAATAGTTTCTTCATCGTTGTTAATTATTTGTCTCAAAACTAAATGCTAAAGAAGTTAAGACACCTTGCAATAAGGTTAATAAAGGTTAATAGCGGTATAACGCCCGCCAACATTGGATTACATTTGTTACTGTATTAAATTTATTACATGAACAGGCTTCGCGGACTGGCAATATTAATGGGGGTGGTCATACTGGTGGTCACTGGTTTCCAGGTATACTGGTTGCGAGACAATTATAAACGGGAGGCAACGACTGTAGAAGCCAGGGCCAATGGCCTTTTTCGCGAAACGGTAAGGAATATGCAGGACTCCCTGCTGCAAAAAAGATTAAGTGAGGTTATAGTGACCGGAAGAGGTAGTTTCAATTTCAAAAGGGATAAGGCTGCAGTTTCTTCAAGAAAAAGCATACTACAAAGAAATGGAGCGGCAAGATTCATTAATGTGCTTAGCCAGACACTCAAACTTGATACTGCCAATAAAAAAGCGCCAACTGGCGGTCTGCTTATTCGTATCCGGGACAATGGCAAAGGAGATAGTCTGAACAGCCATAATATAAACCTTGATTCATTAAATCCAGAGTCTATCAGGGAGGTGGCAGTAATAAAAGGCCTTTCGCCAAGACCGCCTGTGATGATAAATATGAATATTGATTCATTAAATGTAACAGGTCTTCGGAAAATGCATAACAAGGCGACTATTTCCCAGACAATCAGCACTACCACTACCCGTGATAGCAATAGTAGGGTAATGCAGGCAATACCTGCAAACACTATTTATTTTAATGATGATAAAGGCGGTAAAATTGTATTGAAAGTAGATTCCCTGCTCAATGATTCAATACCGCTGAAAAGTCTGCATGCGGAATTCAGCCGGGTTTTGCAACATGAAAAACTCGAACTACCATTTACCGTAGAACGACAGCCGGTGGATTCAACAATAGAAAAAAGTTTCTTTGCTCCGCAAATGGGGAATGAACCGTCTGCTTACAAACTGCAGCTGGGTAGCGCATCTTCTTTCCTGCTGAAAAGAATATCCCTGCCAATCCTGTTTTCTATTTTTCTTGTGAGTATTACCATCCTGTCATTTGTATTGTTATACCGGAGCCTGATCCGCCAGCACCGGTTGGCCCAAATGAAGAATGACCTGATCAGTAATATAACCCATGAACTAAAGACACCAATAGCAACTGTGGGAGTAGCAATAGAAGCCTTAAAAAACTTCAACGCGATGAATGACCCGCAACGAACAAAAGAATACCTGGATATTTCACAAAGCGAATTGCAGCGGCTGGGTTTGCTGGTTGACAAAGTGCTAAAGCTGTCAATGTTTGAGAATAAGAAGATAATTATCAAGCCCGAGCTTTTTGACCTGGCTGAGGTCGTGAACGAGGTCGTGACATCTTTACGTTTACAGGCAGAAAAATTCCAGGCTCGTATCAATGTTACGGGTGAAGGAGATATGACAATGGAAGGCGATCGCCTGCATTTATTGAGCGTAGTGTTTAACCTGCTGGATAATGCGATGAAATACAGCAAGGCCAATGCGTCGATTCAGGTAGAAATAAAGGGACTTGAGGATTCAGTAGTCCTGAAAATAACGGATAATGGAATTGGTATCGCCCCCGCGTACCAGGAAAAGATATTTGAAAAATTCTTCCGTGTGCCAACAGGTGACACACACAATGCAAAAGGACATGGGCTTGGTTTGAGTTATGTAGCGCAGGTAATCCGGCAGCACAACGGCACGATTGAATTGAGCAGCCAGGAAGGTATTGGAAGTATCTTTACTGTAACATTACCAAAACACAGCGCATGAGCAAGACAAAAATATTTTATGTAGAAGATGAACTCTTTCTTGGAAAGATCGTAAAGGAGAGCCTGGAAAGCCGGGGGTTTGAGGTGATCATGGAAAGTGATGGTGCTAAAGCAACGGCATTGTTTAAAAAAACAGAGCCTGATGTTTGTGTATTGGATGTGATGTTGCCCAATAAAGATGGCTTTGCTATTGCAGATGAGATCAGGGAGATCAATGAAGAGGTGCCGATCATTTTCCTGACAGCAAAAACACAAACAGAGGATGTGGTAAAGGGGTTTTCATTGGGAGCCAATGATTATATCCGTAAGCCATTCAGCATGGAAGAATTGATCGTGCGTATACAAAGTGTATTAAAGAATAAATCGGACTCGCCGGTCAAGATCAGCGGCGATTCCGTGAGTATGGGGAAATACAACTTTCAATTGAACCGGCAGGTATTGAATGATGGAAAAGAAGATCGTAAACTCTCCTACCGCGAAAGTGAATTATTGAAGCTCCTGTATGAGAATCGCGATAAGATCATTGACCGAAAAGACATACTCAACCTGTTATGGGGAAACGATTCATTCTTTAATAGCCGCAACCTGGATGTATACATTACCAAGCTGCGCAGTTACCTGAAAGAAGACGCAAAGCTGGAGATCATTACTATCAAGGGGATCGGTTATCGATTTGTTACAGGATAACAAGAACAATAAACAGATGAAAGAATATATTATTTTGACCCTGGCGATCGCCATCACATGTTGGGCCAGTACAAAACTGGTGCGTCCCCGGTACTCAGAAAGAAGGCCATAAATCAGCCGGTCTTATTTTCATGCAGTGAAGATTCTCCTTAGCTCTTGTTTTAGAAAGATAATGGATTTCAAAGTATAGAGAACCTTGCTTCGCTCATTTACTCCTTTGCTCTGCGTGAAACCGCTCTCAGGAATCCTGAACTTACAAAAGGGAAGCTATTATACAGATTGATTTAATGATACAAAGTTGAAGATTTTTATTCTTGTTTGTGCATCACTAAAAAATCAACAGATTTCACGCAGAGCAAAGGAGTAAATGAGCGAAGGGAGATTACTTTACCGCTGTCCTTACTATATGATTGAAGGTATGAGCTAAGGAAAATCTTCACTGGGTGAAAATAAAAGCCGCCTCACAAATGGAAAGGTTTTATCTCTTCCCCAAGTTTGCGCTACCTTAGTAAAAAGAAACGCATGAAATTCAGAACCGTTGTTTTCCTATTTATAATCGGAATTTTGCTTGTCGCCTGGTTTACCAAACCCACACAGGAAGATTTTAAAAAATTCCGCGAATCATCCAATAGGATCAGCTCACCACCGGTGATCGAAATGAAAGATGGATATGTGTATGTCTTATACACCATTTCATACTTTGACATAAAAAAAGTACCGCAAATAAAAATGAGCGATAATAAGGATGCCGCTATTGCTGTGCCGGTTAGTAAGGAAAGATACCTGGGGTTGTTTGGAAAATTCTGGAAACTCAGCGATTAGGTACGATCTGTATTTTAATTTAACCTGCATTTTGAAAGGGTGTAAAATTTAATAATGTCTTCAATAGCTTATTTCGCTGACAGGATCTTTACGGGTGAAGAATGGTTAACAGATCATGCGGTAGTAGTGAAAGATGGAAAAATCCTGGAAGTCGTTCCCGGTAATACGATCGACCCGTTATTGTCGCAACAAAAATTTGCCGGCTGCATTATCAGTCCTGCCCTGGTTGACTTACAGATTTATGGCGCGTATGGCAGGCTGTTTTCGGTTTTTCCCGAAACAGCGGCTTTGTATAAATTGAATGAATATTGTAATAAAGGCGGCGCCGCTTATTGTTTACCTACAGTTGCTACCAATACTTATCCCGTATTTTATCAATGTATTGATGCCGTAAAGAACTACTGGAATGAAGGCGGCCAGGGCATATTAGGCCTTCACCTCGAAGGCCCCTTCGCCGAGCTCGAGGATCGAGACGTCGA
>CAZGSG010000033.1:0-28250 GCA_964528095.1 uncultured Terrimonas sp. | reverse complement strand
GCATTTGATAAAAGTATTCGGCTGGTCAAAGAAAACCTCGGTGCAAAAGAAGCCTACGCCTATGCCAATAGTATGGAAGAAAAAATGTTGCAGACGGAGAACCGGTGGAAGGAAGCCGCTAAAAAATTTGCCAGCAGGAAGGAAAAAGACAATATTGATGATGAAGAGATCGCTTCTTTCTGCTGGTCGGCCTGGCAGCATTGTGATGACAAGGATGTGTTGAAAAAATGCGCCGCGTGGATGAAAACAATCACGGATAAAAAACCAGATTATGCCACGCTTGATACCTATGGGAGATTGTTGCATAAATCTGGCAATAAAAAACAGGGCATTGCGGTTATGCAAAAAGCGATCGATACCGGTAAGCTGAATAATGATGATGTAAGAAGCAGTGAAGAGTGGTTGAAGAAAAATAAGATATAGAGCATGATCAACAAAGAAGCGGTCTTTGCCGGCGAATAGTAGGGTATGCCTCAGCGGGGTTTGGTGATGAATGACTATTCATATTATCCACTATGTCCAAAAGCCAACCCCGATGTATAAGGCATTTCCCAATAGAAGCTAACTATCACAGTACTATACATCAGGCTGCCTTTGGAAATTTGAGCACAACTGGCACAAATGCGTACCAATTGAACAATAAAAAAACCATCATTTTCATCAATTAAAAAAATATGAAACGTCCCATTTTCTTACTACTGTGCATTTCAATTGTTATCATCATCAATGCACAAGACAAACAGCTACAACTCGATAGCCTGCTCCAGAAAATGTATACAACCGGCAGTTTTAACGGCAACGCGCTGGTAGCTGAAAAGGGAAAGATCATCTTTGAAAAAAGTTGGGGACTTGCTAATGAACAGACAGGCGAAAAACTCACGACACAATCAGTATTTGAGCTGGCCTCTGTATCTAAACAGTTCACGGCAATGGCAATCGTGCTATTACAGAAAAAAGGTAAACTGGACTATAATGATAAAATGGCTGCCTATATACCCGAATTAAGTTTTTACGGCGATATTACTATAAAGAATTTGCTGACGCATACCGGTGGCCTGCCTGATTATATGACACTTTTCGACAAAGAATGGAACAGGTCAACGATTGCAACTAACCAGGACATGATCAACCTTTTTCAAAAAACTAAACCGGCCCCTCTTTTTGCGCCAAACGACAAATGGGAATACAGCAATACGGGGTATGTGCTACTGGCTTCAATTATTGAACGGGTGAGTAAACAACCGTTGGAAGATTTCCTGGCAACAAATATCTTCAAACCGCTTGGAATGAAAAATACGCTTATCTACAGGCGGAGATACCGTCCTCAGAAAGTGGCTAATTATGCCCAGGGATATTTTTATTCAGACAGCCTGCAACGAAAAATCACACCGGATGAAATGGGTAAGGACCATTATGTGGTTTATCTCGATGGTATTCTGGGTGATGGTATGGTCAATTCCACCCTGGAAGATCTTTTCAAATGGGACAGGGCGCTATATACCAATCAACTGGTAAATGATGAGGATAAGACAATGATATTTAGCTCTGTGATAACGAAGGATAGCCTGTCAAGCAATTATGGATATGGCTGGGGACTCTCCAATAATAAAAAGTATGGAAAAATTGTAGCTCATTCGGGCGGCTGGGGCGGCTATGTTACCTATATAGAAAGACAGATCGACAATGACAGGACCATTATACTTTTACAGAATAATGCCGGCGTTGCACTCAATCCCTTAATAAGAGATATCAGGAAAATAATAAATAATGAACCCCTGGATAGAAATATAACCGTAACAGCTAAAGATCTCGATCAGTACCTGGGTATTTATTCCTGTAAAGAGTTTAAGTTTAAGATCACTATTACAAAAAAAGATAACGTTCTGACAGCCCAGGCTACGGGACAATCTTCTTTTCCCCTCACGCCCTTTGAAAATCACATGTTTAAATTTGACGCAGCTGATATTACCATGCTATTCAACCCTGGAGAAAATAAGATGAACTATAAGCAGGGGAGGACGGATATTGTATTTGTAAAAGAATAGAGCCGGCCATACTGCTGGTCTAAAGGGTATGTGCAGCGGGCTGGCTGATGAAAGACCACTCAACCAGCCCGTTTTTCTCATACCTGCCCCGATGAGGAATTTATGTTTGACAACAGGTAACATAAAGCAATTTATACCTGAAGTAGCTGATATTATTGTTCTGATTTTTTATTACATAGAAGCCAGGAAAAACGATAGGAACAGGCATTGCGATGTTTTGGTTGTCCGTTCAGTGTTCCAAGACCTATGCAATAAGTACAAAAGGACTTTGCCCGCAGTTCCTGTTTCTTAAAATCGAATACAGGTAATGAATCTTTCGGATAGCGGGAAAATATTTTGTAGTAGATAGAATCCTGGCTGATGACATACACATTGGACGTATAGCTTTCCAGTTCATAAACACGGGAAAAATCGCTTCGCGGTAAGACCGGCAAATGAGCTGCTATACAGCTACTGTCTTTTTTAACCTGGTTAAGGCCAGGCAGCGTATTACCTGGTTGCCCAAAAGACAATAAGGGAGATAGTAATAAGAGGGTAATTAATATTCTCATGGCCTTGTTTCAAAGACAGATGCGCTTTAATAGCGCATTACATAAACCGCTAAGGGGGAATTCCGAATCAGGAACTCTAATCAGCGGCCCGGCTGCCGGGTTGTAGTTTTTATCTGCTAGGCTTTTCTGAAATGCATGATCATCCAGGGTTTCCATTGTTGCGAAATGTCCAGTTGCTCCCAGCTGGCCTGCATCGTATGGCCTGACCTGTCATAGTTTAATACAGAACGGGTATCCTGACCGGTAGTAAACAAAGCTTCATTTTTAATGGATGCTGTCATGGCTGCAGATTGCCCGCTATTGTCAAAAGAACGGAACATATAGGTATTCTCCTGCTCATCATATTCACCGATCAGTTCCAGCACTTCCACTTTTTTATCACCTATCCATATGTCTACGCGGTGTAGTATAAATAACCCGTCCAGGATCCATTCGTATTGATCGGTACCGAAAATCTTGATAGCGGGCATCGTGTCCGTTTCCTGCACTTCTCCCTCCGATATCCATTTGCCTATCAAAAATCCGAGCGGATGTGTTGATGAAATAGTTTTCATAAATACTATTAAAGCATGAATAAATAAGAACAGTTGAATATAGGCAAACAAATAACAAGCCAGCAGCAAGTCCCTGAAGGCTTGATCTTCACCTTGCAAGGCCGGGGAATATTTTTACCCTTTTATTTGTGGACCGGGGTATTATGTAGAAGAAAAGTATAAAAGGGCTGATTTATGTTGATGACTGATGCCGAATATCAATTGCCGCGATCGGTGAATGTCTTCGCATACTAAAAAACCGGTGATTGTTCCGGTCTTTACCTCTACTGTACTCATACCCGCCGGATTTCTGTTAAAACCTGCCATAGATTGGTTTGCGTCCAATAGTCTTTTCAGCCATGCTAGTTTTGTCTAAAATCAGTATATGAAACAGTGGGCGATTCTGGCAGGTATTATTTGTATTGTATCAACCTATGCAAGTACACAACAAAACCCCCGGCTTGATTATATTAGCAAAATTCCTGTCACTATCAGGGATTGCGGAGCATTGTATACTTATGATACGGTAGACTTTGCAAAGAAAAAATTTATACTGGTGGTTGATTTTCAGAACCGGGGTGTAATTAGTATTGCAGGAAAGCGGGTGAACTTACAATTGACAAATACACAAACCATAGAAACAACTAATATCAGCACGTATGAAGGAGCAGGTTATACCGTTGTATTGTCTGTAAAGGCGGTCCAGCGCATAAATGAATTGGATATGGAGAAAGGTAAGCTGCAGATCAGCAAAGGTAAAACCACCCGTACGATAAAGATACATGGCCAGTCAGGGTGTGATGAGTCGAAACAGGAAGGAAACGCTAATTAAGGTATACGGTTTTATGAGTGGTTTAGTTTTATCTGTTAAGACAGCCAGGATCATTCAGCTTTTCTGAAAGCTCACCTTATAGCAGAGGAGTAGACGAATTATTTTTATAGTATTCAATTTTTGAAAGAAACATCGCCGCCATTTTTTCCGCGCGCCACTTAGCTTCATCTGCCTTTTTCCCTGAAAAATTGGTATCGACTACTTCACTCCACAGCGCAAGCCACCTGTCAAAATGCGATTGATTGACCCGAAGGTTCGCATGAGGCGGAAAAGGACTACCAAAATAAGTATGTTCCTCTAATAATACTGTTTGCCAGAACCGGTACATTTTTTCAAGATGTTTAGGCCAGTGGTCCTGGATTGCTGCATAAAAAATTGGAGAAAGCAAAGGGTCTTCTTTCACTTTATTATAAAACTCGTCAACCAGTAGTTTTATGTTTGCGAGCGACCCGATATCAGCTATTTCATTCATTTTACAAATTTAAACATTCGCAACTGTATCCTGTGTATGATCTATAATTGCTACTGGCGTATTCGTAAAGCCGCATACGCCGGGAAACAAAAGCGCATAGCTCTCAAAATAATTACATTACTTCCTAAAGACTTTTTTATCAGAGAAGAACCACTGATCTATCTGCCCTGGCTGATCCGAAGAGAAATAAGACTGCAATGCTACCCACGCCTCACCGGATTCTTTTTATATAGTGACTGTTAATAATGCAATAGCCGGTTGTTACTATTCCACAGGAAATCTTATAAGTGATGTATCAGGTAAAACCCTTAACCCGGTTAAAAAACATTCCATTTTACCGTTATAAAACGGTAGCGATGCAATTACAAATTATCTAATTTTAAAAGTGATCAAACAACAATAGCTTTCATTGATCTGCATGCGTGTATTTACCCGATAAAACCTTTCGTATGTACAAGTATATAATTATTACATCTTTTTTTCTTTTTACCCGGTTTGTAGTTATGGCAAATAATATACAACTGGGTACGGTAACCGAAACGGTTGTAGGTACTGATCATTTTCTCAATTTTACGATCAGTTGGGATAATAGCTGGCGGGTATCCAGCAATCCCCGCAACTATGATGCGGTTTGGATATTTGTAAAAAGACGAGATTGCGCAGGCATCAGGTGGCAGCATGCAGACCTGGCTGATGAAGATACAGCTCACACGGCGGGATCACCTTTGTTTGCCGATGCCTACACGGATAAGAAAGGTATCATGATTTACCGGTCTGTGGACGGTACCGGTAATATAAGCAGTGTAAATATTCAGCTAAAGCTGGATGCACCGCCATCAGGAACCTATCAGTATAAAGTAGTTGGTATTGAAATGGTCCATATCACTCAGGGGGCTTTTTATCTCGGCGATGGAGTATCGCCATGGAGTTTTAAAAAGGGGGATACTGATAATCCTTATTACGTGAATAGTGAAGCTGCGATCAATAGAAGTGCCGGCAGCAGTGATCTATGGAGCACATCGAATATAGATGGAGCATTCATGCTTCCTGCTGAATATCCGAAGGGATACAATGCGTTCTATTGTATGAAATATGAAATTTCACAGGGACAGTATGCTGACTTTCTTAATACCATTGCACAGGATGCATGTGCCAACCGGTATAATGCGGCATTTGCAACCATTGCCCGTTATTCGCTCTCAGGCGTATGGCCTGTTATTACTGCATTGGCACCCGATCGTGCCTGCAATTATATCAGCCCCGAAGACCTGAGCGCGTTTCTCGACTGGTCGGCATTGAGCCCGCTCACCGAACTCGAATATGAAAAAGCTTGCCGTGGTGATAGTACCAATCTGCCCGTAGCAGGTGAGTGTGCATGGGGAGGCAACCAGGTCACCAATGCCAGCACCATCACAATAGGTACCGATGGAATGCCCGATGAGTCGGTCAGTGATGTGATAGCGCCTGGTACAGGCCTTGCTAATTATAGCTTATATGGCATAGGCGGGCCACTACGATGTGGTTTTGCGGCCAAATCGGCTACCAACAGATTTGAAGCCGGTGCTACCTATTATGGCGTAATGGAAATGAGCGGCAACGTATATGAATTATGTATCAATGCAGACAGCTCTTTATATGGTAAAGGGCCTTCTTTTACAGGAAATCATGGTGATGGGGAGTTGAGTACAACCCCTGCTGCGGGTTATGCCAACCAGGGCTGGCCGGGTCAAATACCAGATGACTATAATTCACAAGTCTATTCGTTTACTGCAAGAGGTGGAAGCTGGACAAACTTAAGCGGGGATCAACTGAAAATATCTGACAGAAGCGTTTATATACTTAATTCAAGAATCCCAACGCCTGATAGTAAGGGAAGAAGTTACGCGTTCGGTGGACGTGGTGTTTCAAGAAGACAGTAAGAAGCTATGAGAAAATATAATCTGTTATATGCATTACTACTGGCGGCGGCTATAGACACGGCCGCACAGTCACCTTATACGGGAGGTATTGGGTCGGGTTACCAGGCCGGTCAATCGGCTTTCAGCAGTTGTATGCAGTATACAGGTGGCGATGCAAGCGGTGCCAGCAACAATCTTTCAGCCGCTACCACCTGTGTTTTTTATTTTGGAGGAAATGAAGACGGCGCTGCCAGTAACCAGTCAGCAGCAGTAGATTGTTTTCCATTTGCCGGTGGTGAAGGTGATGGGTATAGTATGAATAACAGTAATTGCGAAAATGAAGAACAAGGGATAAAAGAGGAACGATCACAACGTAAAACTCCCGGCAACATTTTGTCTTTCGATAAATCTGCTGTACCATCGTCCATCATCAATATTTATCCCAATCCTGCCCAGGCTTCAGCCACCTTGTATTATTACTCAACACGCGACTTTAGTACTATGTGTACAATGTATCAAAATGATGGTCGTGTAGTAATGTCAACAAGGTTGAGCATAAAACAGGGAGCCAATTATCTCAGGCTCGATCTTCAGCATACCAGCAATGGTTTTTATTATATACGATTAAGCGAAACCAATACTGTTGTTAAATTGATCGTACAGCGGAGGTGATAGATATTCTTTATACGTGGTTTGTTTAAAAAAACGAATACACTCTAAGTCCTGAAAGAAGTGCGTCAATCCGCTCACTTGCTTTGCTAATTCATACTGCAATATTTTTACTAATGGTTATTGATTAGTTCTTATGAAGTGTTTCTGTCGCAATAACTGCAAACATGTTTTGGGGGATTGGGAAGGGGCAGGGTCCTATTTGAATTCCCGGTTTCCTTCTTCAATAATAGTGATCATGAAATTAATGCCACGCTGCAGATCACGTAAAGGCAGTCTTTCATTGATACCATGAAATCCTTTACTGTCAGTCATGGGAAGAAAATTAACTACCCCATCTGCTATGCGCCGGTAATACCTCGAGTCGGTAGCCGCTATATTCAGAAAAGGGGCAGGTATCACATTGGGTATATGTTTATAAATAGCGCTCTCCACTCTTTTAAAAGCAGCCGATTCAATACTGGTAACAGTAGAAGGATCGGAGCCGGATTTACTGATGTTTTTAATGACCACCCTCTCATCATCTATCGTATTACGAATATAGTCCTCCACCGTCCTGGCAGTTTCACCCGGAAGGATCCTGCTGTTGATAATAGCTTTGGCATTAGAGGGTATTACATTCTCCTTAACACCGCTTTCAATGATAACAGGTGCAATGGTAGTATGTATCATGGCATTGCCTTCCGGTTTAGAAGAAATAATTTTTTTACTAACACCCTCAAACAACCACATATTAGCGCCTGCCATCCTGTTTAAAAAATTATCAGAGGAAGCGCTGATACGACGTAAAAATTCTTTTACCGGGGGCGTTAGTTTTGCAGGAGGGGAGTTGTTTCTTAATTTGTATAATGCGGTCGTAAGAATATCGATAGCGGTTTCTTTGCCGGGCATGGAAGAATGCCCGCCTTCCTTGTGTACAGCCAACTCAAAAGAAGCATACCCTTTTTCAGCTACGCCGATGAGGGCAATAGGGCGGTTCACTTCCTTTATTTTTTCCTCGGTGATTTCTCCTCCTTCATCAAGTACCATCTCTGCATGTACTTTTTTTTGTTCCAGGTACTGCACTATGGCTTCGGCACTGCGGCCACGTACTTCTTCATCGTGACCAAAACAGAGGTATATAGTACGTTGTGGTATAAAACTCTTGCGCAACAAGGCTTCTGTCGCTTCGAGTATGGAGATCACGCCAAATTTATCATCCACAGCGCCACGCCCCCAGATGCAGCTATCCATAACGGTACCGCTAAAGGGCGGGAACTTCCATTGGCTTAAAGCAGTAGTTTCCACTGGTACCACATCATAATGACCCATCAGGATGAAAGGAGGCAATTGGGCATGCTGTCCTTTCCATTCAAATACAAAAGACAGCTGGTTAATAAGAGTTTTTGAGAGATGCTGGTGTACAAGTGGATAGGCCTGTTCAATAAAAGCGGCAAACTCCTTAAAAGCAGCGGTATCAATAGCCGCATCCTCATTTGTTGAAATAGTAGGTATCTGTACTGCGCGGCTAAGATGTTGTATGGCAGAGTCTGGCAGTGGCGGGTTTTCGATACTGGCAGATACAATGGGCCATGGTTTAGCGCGAAAGGTATTAAATAGCAGGACCCCGATTAATAGTAGGACCGCAATCCCGATACCGGCGAGTAATTTTCTGATCATGAATGGTAAAATAGCTTATTTAACTACCAATTTAAATTAAATTGCAGTAAGCCGGTAATTTCTTTATTGGTTCTGTAACGGCTGTTCACCGGTAAATCATTGCGTAGCTAAAAAGACTGTATTGTTTATGGAGAATAAGGTTTTAAACGCCCTTGTTAACTATGCGCAAAAAGACAAACTAACAGGACTGCATATCTCTTATTACCACGATGGCGCTATTTTTCAGCATAACCATGGGTATACCGATGATAGTAAAAATGAGTTAATTGACAATCAAACCTTGTTTGAGATCGGCTCTGTTACCAAGCCAATTGTTGCTGTTCTTTATTCGGTTTTACTGCAGGAAAATAGAATTCATTTGCAAAAACCTGTATCCGATTATTTTGATCCGGATTCCATCCACCCGATCTTTGAACTTCTTACCATACAGGATATTCTGACGCATACTTCCGGCTTGCCAAGACTTCCCGATGTATTATATAAGAAAATGACAGATATGCAGGACCCCTATTCCTGCCTGATCCTGGAAGACCTGTATGATTATTTAAAATATCCGGAAGAGTTAAATAAACCAGGAAAGTACTCTTACTCCAACCTGGGATATGGGATACTGGCCGAAGTTTTAAAAAGAATCACCTCAAAATCATTGCAGGAAACAGCCAGTGAATTACTCTTTGAAAAATTGGGAATGGTCCACACAAGAACAATTGGGAAGGATGAAAAAGGAGCAGGCATTTCGACAGGGTATACACTCTCCGGGCAAAAAAACAAACACTGGCATAATGAAGTGCTGGCCGGCGCCGGCTGTTTTTTATCCAATGGGCATGATATGCTAAAATTCTTAATTGAAAATATAAACACCCGTGAGACTTCGATAAATAAAGCGATCCACTTTACACATATCCCGATCACCAAAAAGACAGGGATGGCATGGCATTATAAAAATAGTTTGCTAGCCCGTGTAATCGGGTATAATGGTTATATCTGGCATAATGGTATGACGGGAGGGTTTTCTTCTTTTATATGTTTTAATAAGAAAAAGAACTTGGGCCTGGTATTGCTGGCAAATAAAGCGGTGCCGCTTGATAGTTATTTTTATAAGTTTTCAAGTTATTTTTGAGAAAGAGGCCGTAATAAAAAGCCAAGAACTCTCAGCAATTCATTCAATTAACTTGGTTATATACGATTTGTTCTGATTAAAATTTCAACTCCGCTTACTATTGCATAATAAATATTGTTGCATGGGTTTATTGTAAGTTGACCCGCTCTTTAAAACAAACCTGCGTTGTATTCCTTATCATCAGTTTCATTCTTATCTGATCAGTATAAACAGTTTTCCTGGTTAGTAATGGTTTCTCTAGTCAATAAAAAACCTGATAATACAGTGAAAACACCCCTACAAGGGATGATTTTTTTTTGTACACTTGCTATAGCTTTTTAATGTCATTTTTTTGCTTATAAACCTTCATCTTATGTCAGTATCAAGAAATTGGGAAGCAATTGCCATTTCAGGCTTTGCAGGATTAGAAATAATTGTAAATGGCGAAGCCAATGTAGGTATGCTCGACGTTATGCCGGAATTGCATAAAAAAGTTCCACAGGGAAAAAACCCTGCCATTCTTCTTTTGGACCTCCAGAACGCGGGCGATGCCAGCCCTGAAAATTTTAAACCAGTGCAGTACAACGAAAAAATAACGAAGATCGATCAGTATCTATCTGTCGAAATTTTTCACAAAGGGCAATCGATTGAAACGATCAGGGTTTCAAGAAAATAAGCCTCCATTGTATGTAGGACTAAGAATTGTAAACGATACATGCGATTACCTTATCTCACAACAGCTGTTTTTCGGCAATTGCATGTGTCACATAACCAGGTAGGCTTATTGATTTGGAAGTTTGAAGGCATTTTACAACAAGCCTGATATTGCATCCGTGCTGTAACATATTACACAATGACATTTTATTCTTTCGAAGTATTTGATCTGCTGTACAGCAATATACGGGTGGAATCGGGGATAAAATGCACCCGATTATCAATACTTCGGCCGCTATACAATACCTTCAACAATCACCCATGCCAGGAGCAATATTGATATTTAAAATATAGCAAACTAAGATAATACCATACCAGATTCTAACTGCTTTCCCCTTAATTCTCGGCGACTATTGGTCATCTACTTTATATTGAGCATGTTTGCAGTGCATTTATAACAGATATGCGCTTTAAGAACGGCTCATGAAAAATTCGACTAAATATCCGCTGATCATATACCTGCTTTTTTTTGTAGGCAATGGGTATGTATACAATGCGTCGGCACAAGACAAAGATCCCAGGCCTTTTGGTCATGTATTCCTTTTCGAAATGCTAAGCCGCGATAAAAAAGCGATGGTCATCGAACCGCTTGTTGCCAATGTAAGTGATACCGCCCTGTACAGAATTTTCGATCAGTTCAAAGAAGATTCAGCGACCGGTACTGTCACCACAGCAAAAAGCCCGCTTATACTGGCGGTAAAATTAAATCCCTCACTTGTCAACTATTTCTCTACCGTTGTTCATTCAATTTCCCATGAATATCCAAGTTACCTGATTTCAGATAGCTCTGATGCTGTGTTGATCGCCATGGGCATTAACCATAAAAATGCAGCCGACTTCAGGTATCATGTGGTTGAAAATGATAGTACCGAACTGGTGCCCTGGTCGCCTGTTCCGACACTTGCACAGCATTACGGAGCCAGGCAGCCATATGGTTTTTTGGGGAAATACAATGCGCCGGGTAAAAGAATAATGGTAGAGGTGGTTAACGCAAAAAACTACAGTATAAGAGATGGGGTCGTATTCGACTGGCGCAGCGATTACAAACCTGTCATGAGGCAGCTGATAGTATCAGGATCCGGCAGGTACTTTAATCTTGCATATACGCAGCTTAATCATGGGTATGCTACAATATTTGACCGGGCAACAGGAGTTCCATTAGACTTTCAATTCCCTGCCGACAGTGTCAAAAGCCTGCTTTTTGAATTTAAAAAACAGGAAACGCTTTTACATACCGTATTCCTTATTAAAACGGTAAATGGGAATAGTGATACTTCTAACCAGGGTTTTGTTGATCAACATGGCGCATTCTATCTTGGCAGTAATAATTTTTCAAAACCTGGACACTATCAACTGGTTATTATGCAGCAGGAAAAATATTTTAGCTGGAATGAAGCGCGACTGTTAAGAATACCTTTTGATGTATTGCCTGTTTCTTCGTCGCAGCAAAACATCTCTTTTAAACAACTCTGGCCTTATATCGCGGGAATCTTCTTTTTTTTCATTGTATTATTTGCAGGCACGCGATACTATGCAAAACGAAAATTGTACAAGGCAGAACGACAACGTACTGCCGCACAATTACAATTAAAAACCATCCGTTCGCAGCTCAACCCTCATTTTATGTTTAATGCCCTTAGTTCTATCCAGAACCTGATGAATAAAAATGACTTGCTGAATGCCAATCGTTATCTCTCTAAATTCGCTGGACTGACCCGCAAGGTATTGCACACCAGCGAACAGGAAATGATCAGCCTGGAGGAAGAAATAAAGATCGCTGAAGATTACCTGCAACTGGAACAACTTCGTTTTGGGTTTGAGTATAAGCTGGAAATTGCTGCCGGCCTGGACCAGGCTAATATAGAGATACCTGCGATGCTATTGCAACCCTTTATTGAAAATGCGGTAAAGCATGGTATCGCGGGCCTGCAGGAAAGAGGACTTATTACGATAACCGCATCCCGGCAAGAAAATACGCTTGTGTTATCTGTAGCAGATAATGGAAACGGATTTGATGTGGAACGTAAAAACGAGATGGGTGCGTCTTTTGGTTTAAGACTGAGCCGTGAACGGATCAATTTATTCAACCAGGTATATAAAGGCCCGCCTGTGCTATTACAGGCAGAGTCGTCCACCAATGGCACATTGATCACAATAACATTAAACAACTGGATCTGATATGGAAATCCGCTGTGTAATCATCGATGATGAATTTAATAACATAGAAAACCTTGCCGGCATTCTTGCAAAATGGTGTCCCGGGACAAAACTGGTAGGATCTGCCATGAATGTTGAAAAAGGGATCAGGGCAATTGGGGAAACTGATCCTGACCTGGTTTTTCTTGATATCCAATTAGCTACGCAATCGGGGTTCGATGTGCTCAAAGCCATAGCTGTAGTAAAATTTGAAGTCATTTTTGTAACTGCATTTGACCATTATGGCATACAGGCTATTAAATTTTCCGCACTGGATTACCTGCTCAAGCCTATTGACATTACAGAGGTGCAGCAGGCAGTTGAAAAGGCAAAAACTAAAGTAAAAGCACGGCAGGAAAACCTGAGTATTGGTAACCTGTTGAATTATATGAAGAGATCGCAAAAAGATTCTCCAAAGATCGCATTGCCTACGCTACAGGAAACAAGGTATGTAAAAGTGAACGAGATCATTCGCTGTGAAGCCTCGGATAATTATACCAGTTTCTATATGCAGAATGGTGATAAAGTACTTGTAAGTAAAACGCTCAGGGAATTTGAAGAGCTTTTAAAACCTTACGATTTTTACCGGACACACCAGTCTCACCTTGTCAATTTTCAATATGTAAAAAGCCTGCTAAAAGAAAGCGGCGGTCTGCTGCTAATGGAAGATGCTTCCCGTATCCCGATTTCGAGGCAAAACATGGAGAAAATAAAAAAAGCGCTAAACAGTATGAGTTAACACTCATTCATAATTTAACAAATTAAATAACTAGTATGAAGCAAGTATCAATACTGATCCTGGCAGTCCTTCTTATGCCCTGTGCTTTCGCAGAACCTGTCAAAACAAAACAAGTGGTTATTACATGCAAACTTGTGCACGTAACTGCAACAACACCCAGGGTATTTAAGATTAATTTTTTAAATCCTTTTCAGAACAGTCCGCAAAGCGCAAAGCTGGATGAGCGCAATGAATTTTGTGTAAGAGAAGAAATGCTTTTTGTGCAGAATATGACGATACAATATAATGGTAGTTTTATCAACCTGTATGTGCATCCGGGTGATTCAGTACAGTTGACGATTGATGCATCCTTACTGGACAAGCCCGACTTTGAATGGGTTACTATTGGTGGTGATCATGCCGTTGTTAGCAACCAGGTGAATAAATGTCATTCTTATTTGAGCAAAATACCTTCACTGGATTATGATTATTCATTAACACCAGCAGCCATGCTGGATGCAATAAAAAAGGACTACGAAAGACAGATGGGCATATTAAGAAAATATGCTGCGGAAAATGCCCTGGCTCCGGAAGTTGTACAATGGGCGGAACGAGATATTAAATACTCAATAGGCAACTGGATGTCAGATTATCTTAACATTGATAGTATATCAATGCAGGAGAAAAGAGCACGTGCGAGCTTATTCGCGGACCCTTTTTTTATGATCCATGATCCTGCTAATTTCCAGACCATGATGTTTCCCTATCACCTTAGCGCTTATGCCAGCCGCATCACTTATGCTGAACCTTCTATACGGGCGGCATTAATGCAGGGAAGAAAAGCGGACGGTATAAAAAAGGGAATTGCGGTACTGCTAAAAGAACCTGCTGGAATATGTCGTGACTATATGCTACACCACTTTATCTCGTCCTTTACCCGTAAAATGCCGGCATTGCTTGATTCCCTGGGAGATACCCGGAAATATTTTACACAAGCCAGGGCTTATGATTATCTAAAACAGGTAACCGCTCTTGTACAACGAACGGATTTTCCATATACAGTGGTTGAAGGGATCAGTTATTTAAATGCTGATACGCTGGTTGAAGCAATTCCGCCGACGGATGTATTCAATTTCCTGGCAAAAAAATATCCCGGTAAGATTTTATACATCGACGTATATGCCACCTGGTGCGTGCCCTGTCTTGAAGAATTAAAAAATGTTCCAGCGTTACATCAATCCTATAAAGGCAGGGATATCGTATTTGTTAATCTCTGTCTTCAGTCTACCATGGGAAAATGGAAAAAAATGATAAAGGAAAAAAATATAGAGGGAGAAAATTATTTCTTTGATGAAGACGCCACAAAGCTATTTATGGGTACTTACAAGCTCAATGGGTTTCCTTCTTACCTGCTTACTGGTAAAAATGGAAAAATCTATACAACAAATGCTCCAAGACCTTCGGAAGCCAATGCCCTGCAAACGGCCATTTCACATTTAGAGAAAGTACTTTAGCTTTTTACAACAGTACATACATTCTTCAATAGGATAGTACAAGCAATACATTCTCATCCTGCTATGGATAATTGCTCATAACACTGTTGCAGTTAACGGACTAATAAATAATAGAGACGCAATGCGTCTCTATTATTTATTATAAAACTCCTTCATTTACCTTATCAAATCAACAATGCCTGGGTTACAAAGTGGAACGCCTTAGTGAGAATAAGTTGAAACACTTATCACTTCGATTTATTTTATTATTTAGAATAAAACATGAAAGAAAGTAAAAATTATTTCTATAATTTAAAGTTGCAAAATTTATTTAATCTATACCATTCTGAAAAATCATCCAGAGTGCCTGGGTCATATCAATTGATACTCCAGGTTAAATCGTACTACTATGAAACTTTTCTTTCTGCTTACTACGTCCTTACTATGCGTATTTTTTTCTGTCAATGCTCAATCCCCCGGAGGTATCAGTTCCGGATTAAAGGTCTGGCTAAAGGCGGATGCCGGTACAAGTACAACTGTTAATGGTGCACTGGTCACTGCATGGAACGATCAATCAGGCAACAACTTACATCACGCACAGGCAACTTCCGCAAAACAACCCAGGTATGCAGGTGCCGGAAGTAATTACCTGATCAACTATAATCCGGCATTGACATTTGATGGGGGTGATGATATCAATCCGGCAAGTCAGTATTTTAATTCAACAGACGCGTTTCATGTTTTCTCCGTTTCCCGTATAAACGGGGCGGGAGCAACTGCCTGGCAGTCTGTTGCCTCGTTTTATGTGGACAATAATCATTCGGACTGGTTCAATCAACAAGTGAGTTGCCGTACCGGTGCTGTTGAAAAAAACAATACAACAAAAAATATCAGGTATGGGCTATCGGCGAGTTTAATGCCTAAAACAGGCAATCAAACTGTTATCTGGAACGGTACACCAGCCAGTTTTGCCAACACGGCCTATTCGCTGAACTATCCGGGCGTGCCGTACAATTTTTATTCGATCGGCAGTGATGCGGGTACCGATTATTTGAATGGTGATATACAGGAGGTGATTATCTATGGAGGGCCGGGCGTAACAATGAGCGCGAATGATGTACAGCGGCTGCAAAGCTACCTGGCTATCAAATATGGTATTTCACTTGATCCTACGGGTCAGGCGAACTATATAGCAAGTGATAACACAACCCAATGCTGGACAGGTACCAGCAATACCGGGTATCAAAATAATATTTTTGGACTTGGCAGGGATGATAATTCCAATCTGTATCAAAAACAGACCTACTCAATGGGCGATTCGTCCATATCGGTTTACCTGGGCAATACACTGGCTGCATTAAACAGCCAGAATGTTAATTCCATAAATGCTGACCATAGCTTTCTGATGCTGGGAGATAATAATCTTACCGGTTATACTACTTACGGTATTTATCCCACCGGTACTGCATTTAGTAATGGTGCCAGCACGGGCATCCTTAACTTTAGAAGCAACCGTATCTGGAGATCACAAACAAGTACACAGCCCGCCTGGACGGTAAGTATCAATACCAATAAATTCGGATTTGGTAATGATCCTGCTACTACTGTTTATATAATGGTTAGTTCAGATGCGGTATTTACTCCGGCCAATACACGTCTTTATAAAGTAACCAATGGTACTGTCAATGGAGTGGTAATAAATAATGGGGAGTACATGTCCATCGCCGCATACATAACGTCCCCGGGTGGAGTAAGCGATCAACTAGTATTCTGGTCAAAAACAGACAATGCTACTGCCGGCGCTGCCTGGCCGGATAATTCAATTAATCATAACGCGATTGAAATTAACGGAGCAGGGCCAACGCTGGCCGCCGCTAATGCCGCGCATAACTATCATCCTTATTATACAGGATTTACAGGTGGAACAGGTGGTAATTATTTCAGGGATATTAATCCTTCCTTTACGCCAACGGATAACTCCTATGGAGTTCCTACCCGTACTTCCTATAGTTTTTTCTCTGCAGTAAGACCAACAAGCGCCGGCACAGGTAAAATAGCTGGTATTGATAACGATGCTTATTTCGCGTCGGAGCCAGGATTTGCCGTGTCGGCAGGCAAACCATATTTCTATAAATTTTACGAAGGAGCTTACCCGTTCACGGCAACACCGAATATCACTACCAACAAAAGCTCAATTATTGCATACAATGCGGCACAGGCAAGTCCCGTAACGAATGGCGGGACCTTAAACCTTGCATTAGATGGAGTAGGGCAGAATTTTACAATCGCAGCAGGGGAATACTTTCATATCCTTGGGCAATATTTTCTGATAGGAAATGCCAGTGGATGGGATACGCCCACACCTTTCCCCGGTGATATCATGGAACTGGCCTGGTATAAAAAATCGCTGAGTGCCGCTGAAGCAAGCAGGGTCAATAGTTACCTGGCGTTGAAAAATGGCGTTACACTTGGTACGATGGCATCGCCTGTTGATTATGTAAATACGGCAGGAAGTACAATATGGTCTACAGCGGCAAGTACTTTTCAAAATAATGTGGCCGGTATCGGGCGCGATGACCTCGAAGGCCTGAATCAAAAACAAAGCACCAGCGTAAATGCCAATACAAATGGCCAGGTAGTCATGGCCCTCGGTACACTTGCCGCCAGCAACGCCGCTAACGCGGGTGTATTCGCAAAGGACAATACCTACCAGGTATGGGGTGATAATGGGATCACTACTTCATTGGCAACGGCCAGTACCGCATTTTTATATGATGGCAGTAGCCTTAATCTTAGAATGAACCGTATCTGGCGTTTACAAAATACCAACTTATCTCAACAGGTACAGATTACTATACCACAAACGATGCTGGGTACAACCGGTAATGCGGTGGCGACTGGTTGTCAGAAACTGCGACTTGTTGTGGCTACCGACGCGGGGTTTACCACTATTATATCTGCAACAACCAATCTGATCTTAAGCGGTGGCGTTTATACATGCGCGGTTAAATTTCCGGCAGGCACTTCCTTCTTTACATTTGCACGTATAGAGAATGGTGCGGAAGGAGTAGCTGATCTTCCGGTAGTCAATACAGCAAGTGTATCTAACACTACCTGCGAAGAATTAGGATGGAGATACTGGTATGCTGATGGAACGCAGGGGCTGAATAATGGTACCAGGAGGATCTTTGCGATAAATAGAAACGGCAACGGTACCGCTGCTGTTCTTGATAATTTTACTGGACAGGTAAACTACCAGCCAGCAGTTCATGAGGTAACGGATGGAACAAACACAACGCATATAATGGGCCGTAGCTTAACCATCAATGATCCTTCTGCCGGTACTTATCCTGTGGGAGGTGGAATGAAAGTCCGTTTTTATATTGATTCTACAGAACTGCTGAACACGATATTGAATGCAGCAGTAAGTTCAAAATGGTTTAAATATCCTTCCAGCCTGGCGAATATGCTTGCAGATCAAACGCCAGAGACAGTAAAAAACTGTACCTGGTATACAAACCTGTTAACGGGTACGGAGGATGGAGTGGATTATATTGAATACAGTGGAGTCAGTTCTTTTTCGACATTCGGATTTGCCAGTAATGCAGGTAACTCGGCGGTGCTACCTGTAAAAATTCATGATTTTTCTGCCAGTAAAATAACAGATAATACGATAGCCAATCTCAACTGGCAGGTGGGTGTTGAAGAGCATATAACCAGCTATGAGGTATTGCGTAGCAATGATGCAATAAATTTTGAAACAATAGCAACAGTTCCGGCTACCGGTCGTAAGACCTATAATCATAAGGACTATCAACCAATGCAGGGTAGAAACTATTATCGCCTGAGAATAATTGATATGGATGGTAATATCGCGTATTCTGATATTCGGCTGGTGGATTTTGCTACCAATCAACAGAGCGTGTTCATATATCCTAATCCGGCCACTAAAAACAATTTAATTCAGGTGAAATTGCAGGGATATACCCAGGGAGCAAAAGCTACTGTTTATAATAGCTCCGGTCAGGTCGTATATTCTTCATTCCTGGCAAATGGCAACAATATTTTATCACCGCTTACAAAATTAGTTCCGGGTATATATGCTGTTAAAATCACCAACATAAAAACAGGCATGATTGAAACGAGTAAACTGGTTATAAATTAATTGATGCTGAAAGTAAAGCGCTATTAAATACATTATATAATAAATAATCAGAACCGGGTAGGAGTATTAAAATACTACCCGGTTTTTAGTATGTATTATCTACGTTCGAAGGATAGAGGATTATCGAATCATAGGTACTGTTCAAAAGTTGCGGCCGATTTATAGTTATGCCTGACAGGATACAATTCAGGTCGTAAATCATTTCCATTAACCCACACTTCTCCTTCCACCAATAACACTATTCTCAACAACATCCCTCAATACCACTGATAATCAGTAGCTAACATATTTAGCATCAGTAATACTAATATATTTAGTATTATTGCCGCGAATGCTCTCCTCCAAACCCCATATTATCGCCCAGCTCCAACAGCAAATCCTTCCACTTCTCGGCTATAAGACCAACTCCAAACCCAATTCTTTCAAACTGGGTCCCATCACCCATGCATTTCCCAATCATTGTTTCCCCGTTGCCGCTGTGCATGAATTCATTACTACTAACCGCGAACAGAGTGCGGCTACCGCGGCTTTTATAGCAGGATTGCTGGCAAAACTTACACAACAGAGCGGCGCCACGATTTATATCAGTGCCTCGAGAAGCATCTTTCCTATAGCACTACAATCTTTTGCACTCAATCCCAGCCAATTCATCTTTATCGATTTGCAAAAAGAAAAAGATGTGATATGGGTGATGGAAGAGGCGCTCAAATGCAAGGGTCTTGCCGGGGTGGTAGGAGAGTTGCAGGAACTCAACTTTACTGAAAGCAGGAGATTGCAACTGGCAGTAGAAAAAAGCGGCGTGACCGGTTTCATCATTCGAAAGAACCCGCGCAAACTGGTGACCACTGCCTGTATCAGCCGCTGGCAGATCAACCCCCTGCCAGGTATAACAGTAGATGATCTGCCAGGCATTGGTTTTCCACGATGGAATGTAGAGCTATTAAAAATCCGCAATGGTCGCCCCGGCAGCTGGCAGATAGAATGGGCGGCAGGAGGATTCAGGTATATACCTGTAAGAGCTGTAATGCCAGTACAGGAACAACAACAATTAACCGGATAAGATGCCTGTACGTTTTATGACGATATGGTTTCCCTATCTGCATACAGATTGGTTTGTCAGACGCCAGCCGGATCTGAAAAAGATCCCCTTTGTATTGGCTACACCCGATCATGGACGCATGCTGATCACGGAGGCCAATAGACTTGCGCAGGCACAGGGTATTGATAAGGGGATGGAGGTCGCAGACGCGCGGGCGCTTTTCCCATCGCTGCAGGTGATCGATGACGCGCCCGGGCTTTCTGTCAAATTACTCAGGGGTTTGGCGGAATGGTGTATCCGTTATACTCCATCAGTCGCTATTGATCCGCCGGATGGACTCATACTTGATGTGACGGGCTGCGCACACTTATTCGGTGGCGAAGAAGCCTATTTAAAAGTGATCATCGACAAACTAAACAGCTTCGGCTACCATGCCCGTGCAGCAATGGCCGATACCATTGGGGCTGCCTGGGCTATTGCGCATTTTGGAAAAGGGATATCAATTATCAAAAGCGGCGAACAACAAAATGCGTTATTGTCATTACCCCCCGCTGCATTGCGATTAGAAACAGCTACAGTAGAACTTTTACAAAAACTCGGTCTTCGACAGTTCAATCATTTTATTGCCATGCCACTTGCTGTATTACGCCGGCGTTTTGGTTCTTTCATGCTCCAGCGATTGAGCCAGGCACTCGGGCATGAAGAAGAGATCGTTCAACCCATCCAGCCGATTGTTCCTTACCAGGAGCGACTGCCTTGTTTGGAACCAATCGTAACAGCTACCGGTATTGAAATCGCTTTGCAAGAACTGCTGAATACGATCTGTCACCGCCTAAAACAGGAACAAAAAGGACTGCGTAACGCAATCTTTAAAGCTTATCGCGTGGATGGTAAAATAGAAAAGATTAGCGTCGGTACCAATCGTCCCTCGCATAATATCGATCATCTTTTTAAACTCTTTGCATTAAAGATCGATACGATGGAACCGGCATTGGGAATAGAATTGTTTTTATTGGAAGCTTCAAAAGTAGAAGATGTATCACCGGTGCAGGAGCAGTTATGGAATACGACACCGGGCCTGGATGATCCCGCATTGGCTGAATTGCTGGACCGTATTGCTGGTAAGCTACCAACAGTTGCTATTCAGCGTTACCTGCCTGATGAACATTATTGGCCGGAACGATCTATCAAAGCCACCAGGGATCTGAATGAAAGATCCGGTACCAGATGGAAGATCGACCGGCCGCGACCAATTCAATTACTGGCCAAACCAGAACGCATCGAAGTCACTGCACCCATTCCTGATTATCCACCGATGTTGTTTCGCTATAAAGGACAACTGCATAAGATCGCAAAAGCAGACGGACCCGAACGTATTGAGCAGGAATGGTGGTTGCAGCAAGGGGAGCATCGTGATTATTATTATGTAGAAGATGAAGAAGGCCGGCGTTATTGGTTGTTTCGCCTGGGACATTATACCGGTGATAAAACACAGCAATGGTATATACATGGATTTTTTGCATAAAAAAAGTTATATGGTTTATACAGAATTACAGGCAACGACTAATTTCAGTTTTCTACGTGGTGCTTCGCATGCCGAGGAACTGGTAGCGCAGGCTGCTGTCTATGGATATAAAGAGATCGCCATTACCGATCGCAATACACTGGCCGGCATTGTACGCGCACATGCTGCGGCAAAGAAAAAAGGCATACGTATCATTGTTGGTTGCCGGCTTGATCTGCTGGATGGTCCCAGTTTACTGGTATACCCGGTAAACAGGGAGGCCTATGCAAAACTTTCCGGGCTACTCACATTGGGTAATCGCCGTGCAGAAAAAGGCGAATGTCATTTGTATAAAGCAGATGTATACCATTACGCGAAGGAGATGAAGTTAATAGCTCTGCCGCCCACTGTATTAAACGAATCATTTGAGCTGGATACTTCTTTTGCTGCACAATTAAAAGAATATCGCGCTGTTTTTGGAAAAGATCTGTATCTCGCCGCATCTCGCCGCTACCAGGGAGATGATCACAAACAACTGCACCGGTTGTCCCAGTTATCGATTGTATTAAACATACCGCTGGTGGCTACTAATGATATCCATTATCATGAACCGGCACGCCGGCAATTGCAGGATATCATGACATGCATTCGCGAAAAATGTACGATCTATACTGCAGGCTTTCGTTTGCATCCTAACGCGGAGCGATACCTGAAAACAAATGAAGAAATGCTGCGCCTGTTCAGGCAATACCCTGACGCTATCCGGCGCACGCAGGAGATCAGCGAAGCCTGTGGTTTCTCGCTCGATAGTTTAAAGTATGAATACCCGGAGGAACTGACCAGCGATGGACGTACACCGCTCGAGGAGCTGACCTACCAGGCATGGCGGGGTGCACATCAGCAGTTTGGGGCAGACATTCCCGAAAAGATAAGTACAGCTATCGACTATGAACTGGGTTTTATCAAAGAGATGAACTATGCGCCTTATTTCTTAACGGTATTTGATATCGTACGATTCGCTCGCGAAAAAAATATACTCTGCCAGGGGCGTGGCTCTGCCGCTAACTCTACCGTTTGTTTTTGTTTGGGCATTACATCAGTTAACCCGACCAAGTTTGAACTACTCTTTGAACGCTTTATTTCTTCCGCGCGTAATGAACCTCCTGATATAGATGTGGACTTTGAACATGAAAGACGTGAAGAAGTGATCCAGTATATCTACCAGAAATATGGACGCGACCGGGCCGCTATCGTTGCCACCGTGACCCAGCAACATCAGAAAGGAGCATTACGTGATGTGGCCAAAGCGATGGGGCTTTCAGTAGATACGATCAACCGGCTTTCGAGTTCACTCTGGGAGTTTACTGATGAATGGTTTGAAGAGAACCGTATTACCGAACAGGGAATGGACCCCGGTGATCAGCACCTGCGCAAAGTGATGGAACTGACACAACAGTTCATGGGATTTCCGCGACAACTTGGTCAGCATACAGGAGGATTTGTGATCACCCGTGGTAAACTATCCGATCTATGTCCGATACTGAATGCACGTATGGAAGATCGTACCTGCATAGAATGGAACAAGGATGATATAGATGCACTGGGTTTTTTAAAAATAGATGTGCTGGCACTCGGCATGCTCACCTGTATCCGCAAAGCATTCGATCTTGCCAAACAACATTATGGACTTGACCTGACACTGGCGAATATACCACAGGATCAAACCGCTGTATACGATATGATCTGTGCGGCAGATACCATCGGCGTGTTCCAGATCGAAAGCCGTGCACAGCAATCGATGTTACCCAGGTTGCGGCCGCGTACATTTTATGATCTCGTGATCGAAGTAGCGATAGTGCGGCCCGGGCCTATACAAGGCGATATGGTGCATCCTTATTTGCGTAGACGAAATGGAGAAGAAACTGTGGAATATCCATCGAAAGAACTGGAGGATATATTAAAACGCACACTGGGAGTGCCACTGTTCCAGGAGCAGGCAATGAAGATCGTTATAGTAGCAGGTGGTTTTACGCCGCAAGAAGCAGATGAGCTGCGGCGAAGTATGGCCACTTTCAAAGCAAAAGGAATGGTAGCGCAATTTGAAGAAAAGCTGATCAAAGGCATGATAAAAAACGGGTATACGCAAGAGTATGCACAGCGGGTGTTCAAACAGCTGGAAGGATTTGGCAGTTATGGTTTTCCTGAAAGTCATGCAGCCAGTTTTGCCCTGCTCGTGTATGTATCAAGCTGGATCAAATGTTATTACCCCGATGTATTTGCCGCTGCCATACTCAATAGTATGCCGATGGGGTTTTATCAGCCTGCACAGTTAGTAAGTGATGCACGTAAACATGAGGTAGAAGTAAGACCTGTTGATATCAATTATTCCTTATGGGATAATACCCTGGAAGAAAAAGCAGGTCGGTATTGTGCATTACGTTTAGGATTTCGCCAGGTAAAAGGTTTACGCGAAGAAGATATGCAGGTATTGTTAGCTGCACGAAAACAACTGTATACAAATATGAATGCATTGCGTGATACAGGACTATCGGAAACCGCACTGGAGAAACTGGCCGATGCAGATGCATTCCGGTCAATAGGACTCGACCGCCGCCAGGCATTATGGGAAATATCTACAAAGGATCGTCCCATTGTATTATTTACAGGACAACCAACAGAAGAAACAATACAAACACCAATACAATTGCCGTTGATGAGTGATCCTGAACATGTGATACAGGATTATGCCAGTACATCCTTATCATTAAAAGCACACCCGGTCAGTTTTGTACGGGAAAAGCTTACGCAATTGCATGTAGTAACAGCTACAGAACTTGTTGGTGCCGTGAATGGCGACCTGGTAAAAGTTGCAGGCCTTGTATTGGTACGCCAGCGACCTGGTACAGCCAAAGGCGTTTGTTTTATGACCATTGAGGATGAAACAGGTTTTGCCAACCTCGTAGTATTTGAAACCCTGTTTGAGCAATATCGCAAAGAGATCCTGCAATCAAAACTGATCATGGTAGAAGGAACACTACAACGCGAAGGTGAAGTGATCCATGTGATCGTACAGACCTGTTATAACCTCACCCGTTTATTAGGCCGGCTCACCTCGTCGCGCAAAGAAGACCTGCCGGTGCTGACCTTATCACGCGGCGATGAACGCTCACCGGTTGTGCCCTGGTATGAGAAGAAAATAATAAAAGACGAAGAAAAGGTATTTCCCGGTGGGAGGAATTTTAAGTAGGATAGAATTATCCTGGTATGGTATTAATCAATCCTGCTTTAAGATCAGCCTGGTTTATCTTATAGCCAATAATGACTAAAGGGGGGCGTAGACTCCTCGCCGGTCTTGCGAAGACTCAAAAAATTAAATACCATAGGGTTTTAGTATTGTAGATATCTGTATACTCTTTAAGTTTATGGTATAAAAATTGGTTTTATGAAATTGAAATAACCTGTAAGTATCATGGAAAACTCCAATACAATACTACAAGCCAATCTTCTCTGGACCGGCATAGAATATTATTCCCTGGAAAACTGCATAGTTAGCCGGCATGAGGGTGGATATGAAATTAATTCAGTCATTATAGGGTATTACGAGAATAAAATTTACCGGGTCAATTACTTGATTCGTACTTCCGTAGACTGGATAACACAGTTTGTTGATATTGTATGTAATCACGCAAATAGAACACAGAAAATACAACTCGAAAAAAACGAGAATGAGAACTGGTTAATGAATGGCGTATCAACACGGGAATTTGCAGAGTGTATTGATGTTGATATTCCGCTAACGCCTTTTACCAATAGCCTGCCGATTAACAGGTTAAAACTGAGTACCAATGAGGCGCGACAAATTAAAGTGATTTATATCGATTTGCTACAAAACAGGATACGGTCGGTATATCAGAACTACATACGTCTTTCAGATTCAGCCTATCATTATGAAAACGTTCCTAACGATTTTGAAGCGGTTATAAATGTGGATGACCAGGGCTTTGTGAGCCATTACCCGGAGCTGTTTACCAGGAAAGCTAAATCATCGTAAGATGTAGAAATAAAATAATTTCTCTTTAATCTTGTTAATAGCCGATAGTTTAGATATACGGGGAATCTGGAAAAACTCCATTTGTTTTTCCGCGGATATCGCTGCGCTATTAACTGATCCATGGTCTTCAGGGATTTCTCCCGGGTTTGAAAAATCACCGACAAAATTGCAGAGAATATAACGTTGGGCTGTGATGGAGTTTAGCGATAGTCTTGATAAAATATCGTCCACCAGTTGGAATGCAGACAGCATAAAGATCATGCTAATCAGTGTAATGATAAAAGGTCTTTTTTTCATATTATCAGTTTGATCAGGATTAGTTATTCCGCAGGTCTTTATGTGTTTAATGATAAACCTATGTTCAGCGTAATAAATTTCCTGCCGGTTCAACAGGCTCAAAAATAGAGAGATGCCGAACCGGGCATATTCTCTAAAAACAGGATTTTGTACCTGCAGGGTATGTATAACCTGCTCCATTGTTGATTTGGCAACCTGCTTCTATCCGGAAATAAGGGTCTATCTAAAACCGGGGAATTAACCTTATTTCTACCAACCTCAGCCATTCACTGCCTGTTTTAACCTCCTGTAAAATAATGGCGCGGTATATAAACGGCCAATAAGTAGCTACTAAAAATCGATAAGAGAATATTAACTGCAGGTAGTTGTCTATCAACCGGTAAAAAACTATTTCATGCCTTCCTAAATCTGTTTCGGATAGCCTGCATTTCTTTTATTTTAGATGAGGGTACGGCTTTAGTTGATTATTGTTGAATAGTACGCGTAGCCTGTTCGCTTATACGACGGAAATATATTATCGCTTAATAATTTTTAAATAATGAAACGAATACCTCTTGTAGTATTGCTTGTTTTTCTCTGCATACAACCTGTTTATTCGCAAAAACAGGTGGAGATCATGCAGCCTAAGGTTGAATTTGATATTAAGATGGCCAGCGATATGCTGAATGACGGGGATGCCGGAATTGCCGGGGTTGTTTATTATGAAAAACGAACTCCGATTGGAATAAAAGTTGGCGAAACTATCTATGGACGCCTGGGCGCTGTTGTTACGCTATACCCGCTTACGCCTTATATCGAAGAATACCTTTCTTTAAGGAAAAAGAACAAGGAAGGAAAAAGAATCGCTACCATATCCCGGGTGGCCAGTTGTTTCCGGATAGAATCGAAGGTATATGGAGTAAAAGGGGAGTTTGGTTTTAGGGGATTGAAACCCGGTAAATAATATATAGGGTGGCTCGTTCACTTTCCTTCGGGCATAGGAGGAGCGGAGGTTTCCGGCATCGTCGAAATAAAACAGGCTGGGGAAACAGTTGAAACAAAATTGAAACATACCTATTGATAAATAAATCATGATGAAACTACTGTTTACAGCCCTGCTGATAATTCCAGCTTTCTGTGTTGCACAGGTGGTAAGGATACCGGATAATAATTTTAAACAGCGTGTCATTGCCCTGGGCTATGATACCAATGGTGATAACCAGATACAGGTTTCGGAAGCCGAAAAGGTAACCAAACTTTATGTGGAGGATCTTGGAATCGTGAACCTGGAAGGTATCAATAGTTTTACCAACCTGGAAGAACTTGGCTGTTATAAGAATAAACTCGCCAGTCTCGATGTATCCAAACTGAAGAAGCTAAAATATCTGTATGCCAATAATAACCGGATCAGCGAACTCAATATCAGTGGACTCACGGAGCTTGAACATCTATATGTACAGGGGAATATCTTTATTACCACGCTGGATGTGTCAAAAATGAAGCAGTTGAAAGAAATATACTGTTCTGACAACCGGGTTACAAAACTAGACGTGAGCGGACTGGATCAACTGCAGATTATCGAAGCAGAAAACAACCGTTTTGAAACAGTATTATTGCGCAAAGCGCCACAACTGCGATCTGTGAACCTGAAGAATAATCCAATTTCGGTTACGGTTGATATCAGGGGACTGACACAGCTTGAGTATTGTAATTTCCAGGACTGTAATTTACTTTTTATCAATTTCAGCGGCACGGTAAATCTTAAAACTTACTTGTGGTAGTAACTGTATGCGCTTCTTAGTATAAAAAATTATTAACCTTTGGATAGGTATAATTCAATAACCGGAAATGGCTCATCTTAATGAATACTTCGTCTTAAAATTAATCAAAGCTGAATCAAATTCTTTTTGATTCAGCTTTGATGTTGATTGTATTAATTGTTTCCAGCTTTGATCAAGCTCTGCACGAAATGTTGACTCGGCAGGGTAGGGCTTTCCCAGCAGATCCGATACTGCACCTGCATAAGGCCTGATCTTTTCCTGGTTTTTATATTCATTCCAGTTGTTTGCCTGTTTTTCATTGGCAACCCGGAAAGAAAGAACGGTTCCTTTATCACTGCCGGCAATATAGGTCAGGTTGTATGTTTTGTCAGTAATATCCAGGTATACATTTTTGCCATCATAGTGATGAACCCCCGTGCCTTCCTTATTTACCCTGATCAATGTATCGAAACCGGTGAAATAAGAAGGTTTATCTATTACAAGGGTTTCATAATAGGCTTTATCATTCAACAGATAGATATATTGACGCTTACCCCTGCTTTCCTGCAGTAGTAT
>CAZGSG010000032.1:0-28444 GCA_964528095.1 uncultured Terrimonas sp. | reverse complement strand
TTCACCGCAGTCGTTATAGGCAGTATGGAACTTATTGAGGAAGTAGATACAATTGGGAATCCCGATCACTACGATCAGTGGCGGGATAAGGGCCGTTAGCAAGGTGATCTTATAGCCAAACAGGTGCATCGTACCCATGCTCCACAACACGCCGATGATCACAACAGCCAGCGATAATACGGTCGAACTCAATGACCGGAAAAAAAGTAATAGGATTAATGCCGATAGCACTACCGATGCGAGCAGGAACCATCTCATTTCACCGGCAATACGGGTAGAAAGTTCAGTACGTATGAAAGGTAATCCACTCAGGTAAATAGTAGTATTGTTATTGCTCCCGAACTTTTCTGCTATTTCACGGATCTTTTCTGCTACGCCGTTTCTTTTAGCCGAATTCATGATCGTTTTGTTGATCCGTACCCCCATCATCCAGGCATGCGTAGTGGGGTTGTATAATAAATTCTGGTAAAAAGGAAGGTTTAAGAAAACTGCGGCCCCGCTATCTATCTGTGCCTGCGTAAGCACCTGGTCAGGGAAAATAAATGATGGTTTCAATTTTTCCGTCGCCGAATCTTTTACCAGGTTGACAGCTGTAGGAACGCTGATCACATCTTCCACGCCTGTTATCTTCTTCAGTTCACGCTGAAGAGCCATATAGTCATTGAACAATTTATCTTTAAATAACTGGTCGGTCTGTATACCGATCACCATCAGGTTGCCATCCTCACCAAACTTCTTTTTGAATGCCTGGTAGGTAATATTTGCCGGGTGATTGGAGGGTATAGCCCGGGTGAATTCATAACTTAACTGTACCTGGCTCGCCCAATAAGCCATGAGGCCGGTAATGCCGCCAAGAGCGATCAAAAGAACAATGCGATATTTCAGAATAAACTTCCCCAGGTTATGCCACATAGTATGAATTTAACCGCTTAGATGATTCTTAATTAAACAGAGCGCAAAGAAACGGAAAAACAACAATAGCGCGCTGTTCCTGCCGGTAATGGAAAAGATTATTGGAATTCTTCCTTGCTTAAAGGGCGTTTTCGATCATTTTACACATAATACCGGCAGGCATTGATCCATTTACGATAATTTTGAGAAGTGAGAGTATTGTTTTGGATCATATTCTTTTTTCAGTTCAACAGCCTCTTTGCGCAACAGCCCTTACCCCCTGTCGGTTTATGGCGCGAACACCTGCCTTATGGCAGCGCTATTGATGTAGCCGGGAGTGCTACCCGCATTTACTGTGCCACTCCATATAGTCTGTTTACTTATAATATAGCAGACAGGTCATTTGAAAGAATGAGCAAGGTCACCGGCCTGAGCGAGACCGGTATTAGCAGTATCTGCTATGATGCACTGAATGAAAAACTTTTTATTGCCTATGCCAATAGCAATATCGATATAATCCACCGCAATGATATTATCAACGTTCCTGATATAAAACAGGATAATATTATCGGTAATAAAAAGATATATGCCGTGTATGCCCGTGGCACTGATTATTATCTCTCGACCGGTCTGGGGGTGATCGTGGTGGATGGCGAGCGGTATGAAATAAAAGATTCCTGGTTTATCGGAAACGGTGGCAACCGGGTGCAGGTGAATGGTTTTACAAGCGATGGCAGCTTCTTTTATGCAGCCACAGAAGAAGGACTAAAGAAGACAAGGGAGAACACGACCAACCCGGCAAATTATGCTAATTGGCAGGTGATGGGTTTACAGGAAGGACTTTCACCGGGGCCCGTACAGAACGTATTGAAACTGCAGAATAAAATAATCGTACAAAAAAATGATTCCCTGTTTGTACAAAACGGAACAAACTGGACATTCTTTTTTTATAATGACTGGCCCATTATTAACAGCAATGTTGCTGAAGACAGGATCATATTGTGTCAGCGAAAAAATACCGGTGAAGCAAAGTTAACCGTACTCAGGGCCGATGGTATAACAGACCGTTCATTCGTACAGCCTGGTATTATTTCTTTTCCCCGCAAAGCGATACTGATTGATAATATGGTATGGCTGGCAGATCAGTTTGGAGGGCTTTCACATTTTACCGGCACTTCTTTTGAGCAATTCAAACCTAATTCTCCCGAAGCTACAGCCAGCGGCGAAATGACCGTTTTCAACAATGTATTCTATGCAACCGCAGGTGAAATAAATGAAGCCTGGAACTACCAGTACAATGGAAATGGTATCTATGTTCTTAAAGAAGGCCAATGGACCAATATTAACCGTTACCGGTTCGCCCAGTTGGATACCTTGCTGGATTATATTGCCATAGCAATCGATAAACGTGATCAGACAATATGGGCAGGTTCCTATGGAGGAGGACTACTACATGTAAAAACTGACCAGTCTTTTCAAATATATAAACAAGGTGAGCTGGGCGCCGCCGTGGGAGATCCCGGCAGCTACAGGGTATCAGGCCTGGCATTTGATGCCAACAACAATCTATGGGTATCCAACTATGGCGCTACGCAGCCCTTGCTGGTAAAAAAGAATGATGATACCTGGATACGTTTTACAACACCTTTTTTTCTTTCTGAAAATTCACTTGCGCAGATACTGATCGATGAGAATAATTACAAATGGATAGTTGGGGCAAAAGGTAATGGGCTGATCTGTTTTGACAGTGGAGAAAGTCTTGAGAACACCAATGACGATCGTTGGAAAAAATATGCTATCGGTACAGGCCTGGGTAATCTGCCGGATAATAATGTGCTTTGTATTGCTAAGGACAGAAATGGCTTCATATGGGTAGGCACTTCGAATGGGATCGGTGTTATTCAATGCGCGCAGGACGCGTTTGGAAGTATGGGTTGCGATGCGATCTGGCCAATTGTTCAACAAGGGAATTTTGCCGGCTATTTATTCAGCGGGCAGGAAATAAGAAGCATTGCCGTGGATGGGGCCGACAGAAAATGGGTAGCTACTGCCAACGGTGTGTCGCTGATCAGTGCAGACGGTCAGCGGGTGATCTACCAGTTTACAGAAGCTAATAGCCCTTTGTTAAGTAATGATGTAAAAAAAATAACAATTGATGGAAAAACAGGCGAAGTTTTTTTTGCAACATTAAATGGCATATGCTCATTCAGGAGCACAGCTACAGAAGCAACAGACAAACATGAAAATGTGCTGGTATTCCCCAATCCGGTACCTCCGGGGTTTAGCGGAACGATCGCTATCAGGGGGCTAGCGGATAATTCCATTGTCAAGATCACAGAGCCCGACGGCCGGCTGGTTTACCAGACAAGGGCATTGGGAGGACAGGCTGTGTGGGATGGCAAAGATTACCGGGGAAGAAAGATCTCAACAGGTGTTTACCTTGTTATTGTAAGTACAGATCCGGCAACGGCGTTTAAAGTAGAAAAGACTGTATCAAAAATCGTTTTTATAAGTAAATAGCCGTGGCGGATAAACTACATCATACAAAAGGAATCGTTCTGCGCACAGTAAAATACGGAGAAACGAGTTTGATCGTATCAATGTTTACCGAACTATTCGGATTGCAATCATATTTAATAAACGGAATACGGGTATCGACTAAAAAAGGAGGGGGTAAAGCCAGTCTTTTTCAACCTGCTGCAATATTGGATATGGTTGTATACCATAATGAATTAAAACAACTGCACCGGATAAAAGAATTCAGATGGGCTTATTTATATACATCCATCCTGACAGATGTGCCTAAGAATGCAGTAGCGCTGTTTATGGTAGAACTATTGACTAAATGTCTTAAACAACCTGAAAACAACCCGGAGTTATTTTATTTTACCGAAGACGCGTTTAAACATCTCGATAAGGCTGACCAGGCAGTAGCCGCCAATTTCCCGCTCTTCTTTGCACTACACCTGCCCGTGTTTTTTGGTTTCCGGTTTAATGATAATTACAATGACCAAAAAACCGTACTTGATCTGCAGGAGGGAGGATTTGTTGATGCAGTACCCGCGCATCCTTATTTCCTGGAAGATAAATATGCCTATATCACTTCTCAATTATTAAAGGTGCAACAACCAGAAGAATTACAGGATATAAAATTGAATCATGATTTCCGCCGCAATCTTTTATATGCGTATGAACGGTATTATGCGTTGCATATCCAGGACTTTGGAAATATGAAGACCCTGCCGGTATTAAGGGAGATACTCAGTTAGGGATTATTCTGGGTTTGGGAAGAAAATCCTGCTAAGGCCTGGAGCTCAAAAATACCAGTAAGAGATTTCACGCAGGGCTAAGGAGATAAAGAGATAATTCTATCACGCCCTTTGATTTGTTACTATATGTTTGCGCCGATGAGCAAAGGAGACTTTTCACTGTTGTGAAAAGAAACTGTCTTTAACAGGAGGGCCGTTTTCAGGTCAGAGAAAACCCTCTGTTAACGCTCTATCACAAACAAATAGTAAATTACAAATAACCAAACCCTTCCCTGGCTCATTGACTCCTTAGCCCTGCGTAAAATCTCTTTCTCCTTTTTTGATCTGCAGAAAGTAATGATTACTTATTTACATATAATATTTTAAAAACCGGGGTTTTCACAATGCGATAAAAAACAACTGGCTATAATATCCTTTGTACTTTAGTCAGATTAGTATTACAAACCAAAACACCTGGTCTTTTACCGGGTTCAAAACTTCCCAACTGATTATCCATTTTTAATGCCTTTGCCCCATTGGAAGTTGCCCATTTAAATAACTGATCCATTCCCAGACCCGGAAAATGCTGATTCATTGTTTTCATTTCCGACAAAATACTCAGTGCATGATTTGATGCAAGACTATCTGTACCCAATACAATATTGCTACTGTATCTTGTTAGTAATTCAACATCCGGTAACCGCCCGCTGATATACAGGTTAGCATTCGGACAAAGACACCAGTTGAGCGCTGGCATTTTTTGCTCAGTAGTAAAACAAAAATCAAGATCCTGTTTTGATGTATGTACATTATGCACAAGTACCACGGATTGATCCGGCAAAAATTTTGGCAAAAAAGATTGAAGACTACTTTTGCCAGGTGGCTTGAAAAAAGAAATATCAATACCCATTTTTTCATAAAGCAATAAGAACTCACCGCTACCATTTAAGAACAACTCATCTTCGGCCGCTGTCTCCTGGTTATGGATAGTGAGCAGCTCATTGCCGGGAAAATGAATAATGTGTTGCCATAACTCATCCGTCACTGAATAAGCAGCATGGGGTACAATAGAATTATCTAAAACAGAATCTACCCGATTACCTGTATACGTATTATATAGTTGCAGGGCGCGTTGAAATCTTTGGTCGGCTACAGCAGGAGTAAAGCCACTTACTTCAATAAAATTGTGATAGCGCATCCGGGCCTTTGTTTTTTGCAAAACAGCATCCGTGCTATTGCAGATATCGCCTACGGCCACAATACCATTTACCAGCATTTCATCCTCAGCTTTTTCAGTAGCTTCGAGAATTTCATCTTCCGGGAAATGCCGCTGTTTGACGATATTGAATACAAATTGTACCAGGCCTGTTTTTTCGGGAATCAGTCCCTTCATATGGCTTAGCTCGAGATGGCAATGACAGTTGATAAAACCCGGGGAAAGAATGCCGTCGAACTTACGAACATCATCGCCGGCTTCTTCGAGGGGGATGATACCCTGTATATCGCCTTTCTCGCCAGTTACAAGCACCTGCTTGTCGTCCAGCAGTCTGTAGCCGTCAAACAATTGATCTCCCCTGAATTTTTGAAAAGCCATGCCTGTATTTCTTTTAACTTTGCCGACCCGATTTGAACCGGCCTGAACGCCGGCTTCAAATTTCGTACTTCGTACTTAGTATTTCAATTTATGTTAGACAAACTAGAAGCGATAAAAGCAAGATTTGACCAGTTGGGCGTAGCGCTTACCAATCCTGAGATCGTTGGTAATAATAAGCGGTATGCTGAAACGAGTAAGGAATATCGTAGCCTGGAAAAGATCGTGGTGGCTTATTCCGCATACAAGAAGATCCTGGAGGATATCAATTTCTACCGCGAAGCCCTGAATGGAGATGATGAAGAAATGCGGGAACTCGCCAAAATGGAATCCCCGGCATTGGAAGAACAAAAGACACAGCAGGAAGCATTTATCCGTCAATTGCTTATTCCCAAGGATCCTCAGGATGAAAAAAATGCCATCCTGGAAATCCGCGCCGGTACTGGTGGTGATGAAGCAAGCCTGTTTGCGGGCGATCTGCTGCGGATGTATGTGCGGTATTGCGAAAGAAGAGGTTGGAAAACGGCCATCCTTAGTGAAAGTGAAGGCACCGTAGGTGGCTATAAAGAAGTACAATTGGAGGTAACGGGCGATGATGTATATGGCACCATGAAATTTGAGAGTGGTGTACACCGGGTACAGAGAGTACCAAATACGGAGACCAGCGGCCGGGTGCATACTTCAGCGGCTACCGTGGCAGTAATGCCGGAAGCAGAAGAAGTGGACTTTGAATTGAATCCGGCTGATGTAAAAATGGAAACAGCGCGAAGTGGTGGTGCCGGCGGACAGAATGTAAATAAAGTAGAAACAAAAGTATTGCTTACCCATATTCCTACCGGTACGGTGGTGGTGTGTCAGACAGAGCGCTCCCAATTAGGTAACAGGGAAAAAGCAATGCAAATGCTACGGACCAAATTGTATGAAGAACAGGTAAGAAAACAGGAGGATGAAATATCCCGTCATCGTAAAAGTTTGGTGAGTACAGGAGATAGAAGCGCAAAGATCAGAACATATAATTTCCCCCAGGGCCGGGTTACGGACCACCGTATTGGCCTCACTGTTTATAACCTGGATGATGTATTGAATGGCAATATCCAGGAATTTATAGAAGCGCTCCAGTTTGCAGAGAATTCGGAAAAAATGGCCAGCCAGAATTAATAGAGCATCTTTTGTCGCATATTATTGGAAGTAGTAACTTACTAGTATAAAACACCAAATAATATGTTAGAACAAATCTCTGACCTCGTGCGCCAATATGGCCAGCAAACTATTGTCGATAACCCCGATATCCCAAACGGGGAAAATAATGCGGTACTGGCAGAAGCCACTAATACGATCACTTCCGGTATGCAAAATATGTTAGCAGGCGGCGGTCTGCAGGATATCATCTCTATGTTTACCGGTGGCGGCAATAATAACACGAATACCATTTCCCAGGGCAATGGAGGAATACAGGGCTTATTAAAAAATCCGATGGTCACGATGATGATCGGGCATCTTATCAGCAAGTTGACGAGCAAATACAATATGAGCGCCTCGCAGGCAAGTAATGTTTCCAATAGCCTGATCCCAAATGTGATTGGCGACCTGGTGAAACGGACAACCAATAATGATCCATCCAATGATGCATTCGATTTGAACGACCTGATCGGTTCATTGACCGGGGGAAAAGTTGCTACTTCAGAATCTTCTGCAGGAGGGTTTAATTTCCAGGATCTATTGGGTCAATTGACGAGTGGTAATGGTAATAGTGGCGGCATCAATCTGCAAGACATCATCAACCAGGTAACAAACGGCGCCCAGCAGAATAAAGAAAAAGAAGCCACACAGGGAGGCGGAATCGCAGATATGATAAAAGGTTTGTTTAGTTAACGTTTAGTGAACGGTCAGATGAAACTTGAGTGGTAATTAACTGATTCTAATAGGGTAAGATAATATTCTGACCGGATTAACATGTTTTTAAACCCTTGGGCTCTTTGACTGGCAGCTTTGGTCTGATTTATGTAATCTATGTATTATAAGCATACTGTTTATATTAGTTCTTATAGAAACTGGCGATTGGAGGATTTTACGAAGAGTAGTATCGAGCAGAAGAAATGGGAAAAAAATCCACAAATTTGAAGTTATACGAAGAGGAATGGGGTGAAAACACGTAAAAAATCTTTTAAAACTTCATTAACACGACAGTTCGCACTAATGGCAGTAAATTTGCGTTATAGTATTAAGAATTACGAATTACACAAACTCATTATAAAAGCAGTCAATTTTCTCATAAGCAGTTAGTTTTGGTTGCGACCCCTGTTTCCACAGGGGTCTATTTTTTTACAAACAGTCTGAAGCTTATCAGCACTCCCAGAACAGAACCCAACGCATCTGCAAGGATATCAGTTATATCAAAAGACCGGTTTACGACTAAATACCGTTGAACAAACTCCATCGCAATTCCATAAATAAGACAGGCTGCTCCGATCTTAATGATCAATGACCTGCTAATGCCCTCACCTCCTGCTTTTTTTGCAAATCCCCAGCTGATAACTATGACCATCAACCCAAACATGCCCGTGTGTACCCATTTATCAAAATAGATTTTGCTAAACCAGTCTTCCTGAGGAAAGGAGGATCCAGGAAGAGTAAGAAGAATGGTACAGATAATAAGATAGAGAAGGGCCGGTAAGAAGAAAACCTTATTTTTCAAGATTTTTTTTTGCAATAATAGGTGGATATTCTGAGAGATCGGGAAGAGGCATAAAAAAAGAGACCTCCAAAAGGAGATCCCTTATTTAACCAACTATAGAACCAACATTTACCTAGGGATATAGATAGTAATGATTTAATCAACGCTTGTAATAAGACTTACGATAAATGGGGAACCCCGGATTTTGGGGATAGCAACTTTTTTTAGAGATTACCCATGACGTACATATCTCCTTTTGGAGTAGGACTTCCGCCTTTCTTTTCGAGGGTAATAGCAAAAGCCTGAGCGCCTTGTGCATTTTTGGCCTGGATCAGTAATTTTTCCCTTTTGAAATCAAATACTCCCAGGTCTACGGGCTGGCCATTAAATATTGCCCATAACTGGTATTGTTTATCGCTTGGAGGAGCAGGGAGATTATTCGTTAGTAAGTATACGTCGTGGTTAGTGGTATCCCAATACACCGTCGCGAAAGAAGTGGGAGAAACAGGCATGCCTTTCATGGCGGCCATCTTCATATTAGGATTGAGACGGATTTTTGCAATCTCGTCTTCTACACTTGCTAATTGTGTCCTTGTGGATTCATTTTCACTGAGCAACTTGCCATTCTTGTTATAAAGTGAAACATTCCAGTAAAGACTACCTGCAAGTAAGATGACTGATGCGGCGGCAACATATTTAAGCCAGTTAGTTCTTACAACAGGAGCAGCATTCAGCGGCACTACTTTGGCGCCTGTAGTGGCTGCAGCTATTATTTGTTGTCTCAGTTCTGCAGGCGGAGCAATAGCATTTGCCATGGCTTGTTTTTCAAGAGCCAGTTCAAATGCATTACGTGCTTCCAATACTTCGGGGTACTGCGTGCACATGTTTTCAAACTCCGTTCTTTCCGCTTCTGTAGCGAGACCAAGCACGTAGCTTTCAACAATTCCACTTGATATGTATTCCTGCGTATTCACTCTTATTGAATCATTGTTCTTAATTGTATCAAAGCGCTTCTTATTCTTGTTTTAACTGTCCCTAATGGAATATTCAACGATTTCGATATCTCTTCGTGTGTATAACCCTGAAAATACGAAAGGTCGATCAACACTCTTTGTTCATCTTTCAACCGGGTCAACACCTTTTTTAACCCTACATCATCGATTTTCGGAGCGGTTGTCATAGCAGACATACTGCTATCGGTATTTTCAGGGATAGACCGGTTTTTTAATGAATCCTGGTATCCGCGGGATCTTATCTTGTCGATGGCGGCATTACGGGCCACATTCATCATCCAGGTAAAAAGCCTGCCTTTGGTAGGATCATACGATTCAATTTTCCGCCAGATATTTATAAATACATCCTGCAACACATCCCTCGCCGTCTCATGATCTATCACTATCGCGCTCACTACTCCAAGCAAAGCCCCCGAATAATTATCGTACAGATAACCAAACGAAACATCATTTCGTTGTTGTAACAACGCAACAAGCTCCTGTTCTGTATATGATTGTTGGGGGTTCAATTAGTTGATCAGGCTACAAAAACCAGGCGTAAGTTATAGTCCGGTTTCATTTACGATAAGTATTTATTTTTAGATTTAGGCTACCACGGCCTCATAACCTGCAGCATCCAGCAGCCCGCTTACATCAGCCGGGTTGTCAACGGTCATTTTTATCATCCAGCCATTTCCGTAGGGATCTGTATTCACCAGCTCAGGCTCATTTGCTAAAGCCGCATTCAGCTCATTGATTGTGCCACTTACCGGTAAATAAAGGTCCGAAACAGTCTTTACCGCTTCTACTGTTCCAAATACAACGCCTGCCGCTAATGGTTTCCCAATCGTCTCAACTTCAACAAATACGATATCTCCCAGCTCTTTTTGAGCAAAATCCGTAATGCCGATAGTGGCAATATTTCCTTCAAGGCTTATCCATTCATGATCCTTTGTATAGCGCAGGTTGGTTGGAAAACTCATAAACTAATGATTTATACCGCAAAATATGAGTAAAATGAATGACTATGCGATTTTTGCCTGTTTTTTTTCGTAGTTCGCCGGAAATTTCACGCCGTTCATGCTGGTTTTTAGACCATTTGTCGGCCATTGCTTTACAGTACTGTGACATGCTAATATCTTTGTGCACCTTATCAAAAAAGAGGAACTGATCATGAGAAAATTAACTACGCTTTTTTTAACTACCCTACTGCTGGCAACAGCAGCAAATGCACAAAAAATTTCCGGCCAGGTCAAAGATCCGTTAGGCAAAGGACTGGAAAAGACAACCGTTTCACTTTTACGGGCAAAAGATTCTTCAACTGCTAAATTTGCAGTTACTACCGACGATGGCCGCTTCTCTTTTGCGGAGAACGCAGCCGGTCAATATCTTATCAGCGTTTCCCATATTGGATATACGCCTTCTTATTCCAAATCATTCGAATTTGCCGGTACTGGTGATATGGAGCTGCCAGGAATAAAAAAGGTAAAAACGGATGCTACACTGCAGGGTGTAACAGTTACCGCTCAAAAACCGATTGTAGAAGTGAGAGCGGATAAAATGATTGTAAATGTAGAAGGCACAATCAATGCCGTAGGTAATGACGCTCTTGAGCTCTTACGCAAATCTCCCGGAGTAATGGTGGACAAAGATGAGAACCTCAGCCTTTCCGGTAAAAATGGCGTTCAAATATATATTGATGGAAAACCAAGTCCTCTTGCGGGAGCCGACCTGGCCAACTACCTGAAATCTTTACAATCTTCACAGATAGAATCGCTGGAGATCATTACTAACCCTTCTGCCAAATATGAAGCGGCGGGCAATGCGGGTATCATCAATATCAGGTTGAAGAAAAACAAAACATTCGGTACAAATGGTACAGTGAATGCCGGTTACAATATTGGTACCTACGCTAAGTTCAATGGTGGTGGATCACTTAACCATCGTAACAGCAAGATCAACCTGTTTGGTAATTATAACTATAGCCAGGGTTTGAATATCAGCACCTTTACTCTTTACAGGGAGCAGGCTGACTCTGTTTTCACCCAGACCAATAAAATGCTGAGTGATAACAAGGGTCATAATTTCAAAGGGGGAATTGATTATTTTATCAATGCAAAGAGCACTATTGGCGCTATTGTAAATGGAAATATTTCACAGAATGGGATAGAAAGTAATGGACCCATGTACATTTCCTATAAGCCAACCGGGCAGCTCAATCGTATCCTGGTTGCAACCAGTGATAATGATATGAAAAGGAATAATATGAACTTCAATATCAATTATCGTTATGCACAAACAGGCGGCAGCGAATTAAATATTGATGCTGACTATGGATTCTTTAATCTTCGTAATAACCAGTTTCAGCCGAATAACTATACAGATCCTGCAGGAAATCCTTTATACAGTAATGTGTACCGGATGATATCGCCTACAGATATAGATATTTACTCAGTGAAACTGGACTATGAGCAGAATTTTCAAAAAGGTCGCCTGGGTTATGGAGGTAAGATTGGTTATGTAAATACAGATAATAACTTCAACCGGTATGATGTTGTTGGAAATACCGAAACACTGGATAAAGACCGTAGCAACAGGTTTGAGTACAAAGAGAATATCAATGCGGGTTATGTAAATTATAACCGGGCATTCAAAGGATTCATGGTACAGGGTGGATTGCGCGTTGAGAATACACATTCCAAAGGGCTTTCTACCGGTCTGAAATGGAATGCAGTCGCTAACAAGTATGATCCGTATGACTCAACAGTCAATCGTAACTATACAGATATCTTCCCCAGCGCGGCTGTAACCTTCAATAAGAACCCGATGAGCATGTTCAGCCTGACCTATAGCCGTCGTATTGACCGCCCGGCTTACCAGGATCTGAACCCGTTTGAATTTAAATTGAATGACTACACTTTCATGAAGGGTAACACGCAATTGCGCCCTCAGTACACCAATAGTTTTGGCGTAACACATACATACAAGTACAAGTTGAACACAACCCTGAACTATAGTCATGTGAAAGATATCTTCACGCAGTTGCCTGATACAACAGAAAAATCGAAAGCATTCATGACCAAAAGAAACCTTGCTACCCAGGATATCGTAAGTCTGAATGTGAGTTATCCTTTCCAGTATAAATGGTATAGTTTCTTCGCGAATGTGAATTCATATTATTCAAAGTATAAAGCAGACTTCGGTGGTGGTGATCGTGTGGTAAACCTCGATGTGGTGGCCGTTAGCTTCTTTATGCAAAACAGCTTTAAATTAGGTAAAGGATATTCAGCGGAACTAAGTGGGTTTTATAACTCACCGTCTATCTGGCAGGGCACGTTCAAAATGAACTCAATGTACAGTATTGATGGTGGTATGCAGAAGACGCTCTTTAAAGGAAAAGGCACATTGAAGGCAACGGTAAGTGATATCTTTAGGACCTTGAAATTTAAAGGAGAGACCAACTTCACCGGTACAAGAGCCGAAGCAAGTGGCAGATGGGAAAGCCGTCAGTTTAAACTCAATTTCAGCTATCGTTTTGGTAGCATGCAGGTAAAGGCAGCACGCCAACGCAAAACAGGCGCTGAGGACGAGAACAAACGAGCTAATTCATCAGGTGGACAACCTGGCGTAGGACAGTAATAATCTATTTCTTTATAGTAAAAGGCACCCGGAAAGGGTGCCTTTTTGTTTTGGGTATCGCAATAATTGTAGATGAACGACAGGTCACAACGGCGGAGATGATGGTGACAAAACACGGTGCAGCCAGCGTATGCTAAAGCTTCAGCGTAGGAGCAGGGCGGTCAATGAAGGATTTAAAACAGATAGGAAATTTCCTATCTATCCGTGCCTCCTTATTCTTATGATGAACTTTAAATGAGATCAGGAATATTGTCGTAGACGACTGCACCAAATACTACAACGCCGGTTAAAGATATAAGCCAATATTGCAGGATCAGCGACTCTTTTTCCTTTTAATCAGTTTAGCATGAATGATCATTACATTATCTACCGGCCTGTCCCTGTCCGGCCCCTTACTGGTAGTAACAGCAGCAATTTTATCTATAACATCCATTCCTTTGACCACTTCCCCAAATACCGTATAGTTCTGATCAAGATGAGGAACGCCACCCACGGTTTTATAAGCGGCCCTGTATTCAGCAGGGATCTTTCTTCTGAGACGAAAGTTCTCCAGTGAATCGAGACCCGCATCCGTATATATCTTTCCCTGTGTAATATAAAACTGGCTGCCGCTACTGGCCTTTGCCGGGTTTACATCATCTCCTTCTCTTGCCGCAGCGATCACTCCTTTTTTATGAAATAAAGATGGCCTGAACTCCGCCGGAACTGTATATTTTGGCCCACCATTACCTAATGGCTGACCAGCTATCGCTCTTTTACTATCGGGATCGCCTGCCTGTATCATAAACTTTTGAATGACGCGGTGAAAGAGCACGCTATCGTAATACTTTTGTTTCACCAGCTTTAAAAAATTGTCGCGATGTAATGGCGTGGAATCAGAAAGCCGGATCACCATATCACCATAATTTGTTTGTAACAATACATCCTTTTTCCGGTCTTTCTTTTTAATGACAATTTCCTTTTGCGCTACGGCCAGATGCAATGACAATAAAGCGGCGCATACAAAGAGTAGTTTCTTCATTCAGACAGATATTTGTAAGTAATAGTTGAAATCTCAGAGCATTTCATTCTCTTCAAAATAAAGCAATACGTGATCCTTTATAAAATTTTCCTGTTCAAAGGCATTCATATCCGGCATTGGCTTTAATTGGTTGAAATGCGGCCAGCCCTCGGCATCGGTTCCCTGTAATTCATAATAACCGCTTTGGGAAAGCAAGCTGCAAACAGCTATATGCATCAGGTCCTGTTTTTGTTCCTTGGTGAATTTCTCTTTTATCTGGCCAAACTCCTGGATGCCGATCAGGAATAAAATTGTTTCCAGGTCGGGCTTTTTTTCAAACCGCTCTACCAGTTTCGCTTCCAGGGTCCACCAACGGGATTGTAAATCGTCTTTTGCTAACATAATCACAAAGGTACTATCTCCGCGCCTATGATGCTCACCCGGATTGTTCTTATGCCGGTCATCTGTTACCTTTGCAGCAAATTTCTAATAAATGTTGCAGTTACAGGTACTTCGGCAGGACCCTGAAGAGGTAAAAAGAAAATTGGGTATAAAATACTTCGGTAATCCCGGTCTCGTGGATACGATCATTTCACTGGATGATGAACGTAAAAGACTGCAACTCGAATTCGATACCAACCAGGCAAAAGTCAACAGTACCTCGAAGGAAATCGGTGCCCTGAAAGCCAAAGGACAGGAAACTGAAGCAGAAGCTAAAAAACAGGAAGTGGCAACACTGAAAGCATCATTGCAGCCAATAACAGAAAAATTGGCCAGTATAGAAAAACAATTACAGGAGGAACTCGTGCAGTTGCCCAACCTTCCCTCTGGTAAAGTGCCTGCAGGTAAAACGCCCGCAGATAATGTTATCGTGAAGGAAGGCGGAAGTAAACCGCAACTACCTGCAGGATCGGTACCGCATTGGGAACTGACTACCAAATATGACCTTATCAATTTTGAGTTGGGTAATAAGATCACCGGTAGCGGGTTTCCCGTTTATAAGAACAAAGGCGCCAAACTGCAGCGTGCATTGATCCAGTATTTCCTGGATTTTAATACAGCCGCAGGTTATATGGAATACCAGCCGCCATTGATGGTAAACGAAGCATCTGCCTATGGTACAGGCCAGTTGCCCGATAAAGAAGGACAGATGTATCATGCAACTGAAGATAATTTCTATTTGATACCAACTTCGGAAGTACCGCTTACCAATATCTACCGAGATGAGATCTTAAAAGAAAAAGATCTTCCTGTGAAAATGACGGCATATACTCCATGTTTCAGGAGAGAGGCCGGAAGTTATGGGAAAGATGTTCGCGGGCTTAATCGTCTACACCAGTTTGACAAAGTAGAACTGGTACAACTGGTACACCCTGATAAGAGCTATGATGTACTGGAAGAAATGGTGGCACATGTAGAGAAACTTTTAAACAGCCTACAATTGCCTTATCGTATTTTAAGTTTATGCGGCGGCGATATGAGTTTTACCTCTGCAATGACCTACGATTTTGAAGTATACAGCGCTGCCCAGGAGAGATGGCTGGAAGTGAGCTCTGTCAGCAATTTCGAGTCTTACCAGACCAACCGTATGAAGGTCCGCTTTAAAGATGCGGCAGGAAAATCACAACTGGTGCATTCATTAAATGGTAGTTCACTGGCACTACCCCGTATTGTTGCCTGCCTGCTGGAGAATAACCAAACCGCAGAAGGAATAAAACTACCGGAGGTACTCCATGCTTATTTTGGAAATGGTATAATAAACTAATGCCAGGGCCGCAACAAGAAACTCCATAGAATAATTTAATTAATCCGTACACGTAGTTAGATGAAACAGATCATTGCAGTCGTCATTATTTTTTCTTTTATTTTAATAGCATGTCATCGGAAAGCGGTTCCAAATGTGACTGAAAGGACTGAATTGCCACCTGCGCCTGTTAAAGTGGTCATACCTGATTCAGTTAGTATCAACCTTGCTGCAGGTAAATTGATATACGAAACTAAATGTATCAAATGTCATGAAGCCAAGCCGGTGGCCAATTGGAATGCAGATCAGTGGAAACCGATCCTGCGCTCCATGATACGCAAGACAAGGCTTGACGCTGCCGGCGCTTCGCAGGTAACAGCATATGTTATGGAGAATGCGAAAAAGTAATATTACTGTTTATCGAAAAGGATTTTTATTTTCTTTAAGATAAAACTTGGTTAAAGGCGACAGACAATAGCGCTGTTTCCTTTTTTGTTTTACATATTTGCCGAAACAAATTTTATTACCTAATATTTTATCTATGAGAAAATTATTACTCTCATTCTTTGCGGTTGCCCTTGCTGTAGTCTCTGTGAATGCACAGATCAAAAAAGGTTCTGTTTTTCTTGGCGGAAATCTGAGTGGTTCAACACAAACAACGAAACAGCCCGGAGTCGATGATGTAGTACAAAACGGGTTTGGTATTTCTCCTGTTGTAGGTAAGTTTATCAAGGACAATCTCGTGGTCGGCGGTAGACTTAATTTTGGAATCGGCACTCAAAAATCCGCCGGTGACAAATACAATAGTAAAAGTTATGGAGCAGGAGTTTTCGTGAGAAAGTACAAGAATATAGGATCAGGAGGCTTTTATATTTTTATCCAGGGCGATCTGAACGTAGATAATTCAGTCCAGGAAGCAATAAGCGCTAACCCCAATACTCCCCGTAACAAAATTAAACGACTGAATATTGGCTTAAATGCCAATCCGGGGATATCATTTGCAGTTAGTAAAAAATTACACCTGGAATCAGGACTTAGTAACCTGGCGTCTCTTAATTATTTCAGGGAAAAAAGAGAACCAACATCGATCACAACAACCGGATTTGGTCTTGCAACAAGTTTAAACAACGCGTCATCAAATATATATGTTGGCTTCAGGGTTCTGTTAGGCAAATCATAATTCATATTGGATATATATACTAAAACAGCGGCTTAAAATAAGCCGCTGTTTTAGTATAATTTGCTAATTAGCTTATCAAGGTTGTGCAAAACTGTTACGTGGACCTCCTGAAGCAAATACAGCGAGCATCCGGGTTTTTTGACCTGCTGAGAACATATACATGCAGGCATCATCTGTATAGTCCATATAGTTCATGGTCATTTCTATGGGTGTGCCGCTACAGGTACTTCTATGACCTGATGCCGGACAGCCATAATTAGCTGTATTGTGTAATGGCGTATCACCAACCAGGTCATTGCCGCAAGTGGCATCGCCCCAGATATGACGAAGGTTTAGCCAGTGACCAACTTCATGTGTCGCCGTTCTTCCTTTATTGAAAGGAGCGGCGGCAGTACCAGTCCTGCCCATTGCATTGTCATCTATCACTACTCCATCAGTAGCAGAACTACCGCCGGGAAATTGTGCATAACCCAGTATGCCGCCACTAAGATTGCAGACCCAGAGATTTAGTTTTGTAGTGGGACTTGTTGGCGCAAGACCTCCCTGCGCGGTTTTTTTCATCGCGTCATTTGTGGTCCAGCTTGTTTTAGTCGTGCTTTTCCGAATTACCTGGTCCAGTACAAACCGGACTCTTACATCTCCTGACTTTACACTATTATAAGTGGATGTCAGGTTGTAATCCGCATTGGCGGCGCTGTAGTCTTCATTCAACGCATCGATCTGCGACTGGATCTGCGCCTGTGAAATATTTTGCGCAGCGGTCCTGTATAATACATTTACTACAACCGGTATTTCTACAATGCCATTGGCAAGCAGTCTTGAAAGTTCAGGACTTGCAGCGATACGGTCGGTGAATTTTTCGATCTCATCCATTCTTCTTTGCAGTGAAGGATCGTCGATCAATTGTTGTTGTAACACTTCGTAGGTATTGCATTTTCGTTCAGTAAGTGCGGTAACAGGTTCATCCTGTCCGGGGGTAGTTGTGATTTCTTCAGTGTGACTGGAAGTTTTGTTACATCCTAGCATAAGCAGGAAACCTCCTGCAAGGAGTAAAGTGATTCTTTTCATAATAAGGTAATTTTGTGTGTGATGAATATGGTCTTACTAAATTTATTTCTTTTTAGGAGAGTAAATTTTTTTTCAAGCTTGTTTTTTTACGTTTTATACAAATCAGGTAAATATGCTGGAATAGCAGTAAAAACACCGTTGCTTACATCATTATGACTAAGGGTTTTCTTTTACAATACAGTTCTATAGTAACCAGAACTATCACAAAAGTATTTCTTCATTACACGTTCAGACTTGCCAGTGGGTTTTTGAAATAAATTGGTAGCTCATGTATTTCGACAGGTATTTCAAAGGTGCTAATAATGAAAATGGGTGAAGGAAGGACTTACCTATTCGCACGGAGGTTGAGTTAAGGAGTATTTTCACACAGCGAAAATGGCCAGCTACTACATGATCCTATTAAAGAACACTTTTGAGATGGCATGTACCTGGTAGTTTATAATGCATAAGCTGCATTTTCAAATGCATGAAGGGATAGAAAAAAAATAACAGAGCGTAGATTTATTTTTCAACGTTGTGCAAAAGATCAACTGATCTCTTTACTTTTTTATTCATTACAAAAAACCATACGGGCGGAATCAAAGCCAGTATCATCATGCCGGGGTAACCGGTAGGCATCTGTGGAGAATGATCGTGATGACGAAGCACCTGGTATTTTCGACTCGCGAGATAATGATGATCGGAATGACGACTCAGTTCAAAAAGCATTAATCGCCCGATGCTGTGATCGCTGTTCCAGCTATGTGCCGGCATCACTCTTTCATATTTATTATTCCCAATGGATTTGCGTGTGAGACCATAGTGTTCTATATAATTCACTGTTTCCAGCAGGGCAATACCGATAGCGGCTGCCAGGAGATAATATATCGTGGTGGCAGGGCCAAAAACAAACCAGATCATTGTGATAAAAGCCAGTTGAATAAACGTAAACCATATCATTTCATTACGGAGGGAGAAAAAGTGGTTTCCTTTTCTCTTCGATTCTTTGCCTGCGATCTTCCAGGCACTTATATAACCGGATACGGTACTTCTTACATAAAAATGATAGATCCATTCACCATACCTGGCACTGCTGGGATCCTCCGGGGTAGCCACTCTTTTGTGATGACCTTTATTATGTTCAATAGTAAAATGCATGTATTGCGAGGTCAATAAAAGCAGTTTGGCCATTATCTGTTCTGGTTTATTTACCCGATGGCCTAATTCATGTCCTGCATTTATTCCAAAAACACCACATAACAGGCCCATCACCCAGATCCTGCCGGCAATATCGTACCAGTGAAGTCCTTCCTGCGACATACTATCCAGGAACCTGAACAAAAGCAGGTATTGCGCCACAACAATAGTGTAGAGTAACAGATCATACACCCGGTCATTTTTTGCCAGTTCTTCTTCTGCAGCACTCATATTATACGCTGAGGGTTTAATAAAGAGTTCTGCCAGGGGGATAGCTACCCATGCATAAATAAGGGGAAGCCAGACCGCCCAGCCGGTAATATGGAAGGAATACCATGCACCGATATAAATGAGCAGGGGAGAGGCATATTTTAAAGCTCTGATACGCATAGAATCAACCAAATATAGAAAATAACCATTTCTTTTTGATTTGATACTATTCTCATTAAACCTCCTTGTTATTTCACAGTCTCAATAAAAAGTTAATTCATGCCATTGACCAACCAGTTGAAAAATCAACATTTATTATGGCGTGCCGGTTTTGGGCCGGCCGTCGAGCAATTGAATGATCTTTCCCGGTTTTCTCCAAAAGAATTTTACTCGGCGCTAATGAAGGCTTCTGCCAAAAAACCGGCCTATATCAACGTGGCTGATAACTATCTCCAGGGATTGATGATGGGATTGCAGGAAGCTGGTCAAAAAAAGCAGGAATTAACTGCCGACGAACGCAGGATGGTACAGCAGCAGAACAGGGAGAGCATACGTAATCTCAATATTTACTGGCTCAAGGAAATGGTGAATAGCAGCGCCCAGCTAAGAGAAAAAATGGCTTTTTTCTGGCATGGGCATTTTGCCTGCCGCAATCTCAATGTATTTTATCAGCAGGGTTTGTTGGATGTGATCAGGAATAATGCGCTGGGCAATTTCCGTACTTTATTAAAGGAGGTCTCCAGATCAGCGGCGATGCTGAATTTCCTGAACAATCAGCAAAACCGGAAAGGACACCCTAATGAGAATTTTGCCCGTGAAGTAATGGAACTATTTACGCTGGGGCGTGGCAATTACACAGAAGATGACATTAAGGAATCCGCACGGGCTTTTACCGGCTGGTCGGCCAATGCGAGAGGTGAATTTGTATTCCGTAAAGGATTTCATGATTTTGACAACAAGACGGTATTGGGAAAATCAGGAAACCTGGATGGAGAAGACGTATTGAATATACTGCTTGATCAGAAACAAACAGCACTATACATATCCGGCAAGATCTACCGGTTTTTTGTAAATGAAGAGCCGGATAAACAAAAGATAGAATGGATGGCTGATCGTTTTTATAAAAGCGACTATGATATTTCCAAATTAATGGAAGATGTCTTTACCAGCGATTGGTTCTATGATGAAAAAAACATAGCGGCTATTATCAAGCCACCTGTGGTATTGCTGGCGGGTATTCAGCGCATGTTGCCAATGACGCTGGAAAATGAAGAAACCCTGTTGGTACTACAGCGCATACTTGGCCAGGTATTATTTTATCCACCTAATGTAGCAGGCTGGGCCGGGGGCAGGACATGGATAGATAGCAGCACGCTTATGATGCGGATGCGGATTCCACAACTGATCAACGACCTGGACGAAATGAATGTAAAACCAAAAGATGATGATGACCAGATGATGGGCAGGCCTGCGACTGAAGTAAAGCCCAAAACCGGCGCCCAGTCTGTAAAGATCAGGGGTGCCCAGTCCATTAATGCAAACGTGGACTGGAAAATGTATCTCGGCCATTTTGAAAAAACAGAACGGGAAAAACTGATCAACTCAATGGCAGGCATATTGCTACAAACAAAAAAAGTAGTTGCTGCAGATATCATTAAACAGTATGCGGATGAAACTGGCCGGGATAGCTTTATCAGATCGGCTACCATACAACTCATGAGCACACCGGAATACCAACTTTGCTAAGATCATATAATTCATCATTATTCTTAAAAGAATACCATGTATTTTAAACGTAAAGAATTCATACAGATCGGCTCACTGGCTACAGCGTCTTTGATGCTGCCTAAATTCCTGAAAGCTTTTGAAGGCAAACCGATGGTGCCCGCTGGCAATAAAGTGGTAGTGGTACTTCAGCTAAGCGGTGGAAATGATGGATTGAATACGGTGATCCCCGTAAGAAATGATCTGTATTATAAATCGCGACCAGGCCTGGGCATCGCGAAAGAAAAAGCGTTGTCGCTTACCGATGAAGTAGGTCTGCACCCCGCCCTTACCGGATTCAAAGACCTGTATGATGATGGAAGCCTGGGCATCATCAATAATGTTGGTTATCCCAACCCGGACCGTTCTCATTTCAGAAGCATGGATATCTGGCAAACGGCCAGCCAAAGCAGCGAATACCTGACGTCTGGCTGGATAGGCCGGTATCTTGATGCGCAATGCAGCGGTTGTGATAAACCGACCCAGGCGATAGAAATTGATGATATTCTCAGCCTCTCCATGAAAGGTCAACATAATAAAGCCATTGCTGTAAAAGATCCGCGTCGTTTATTCGGAACGGCCAATGAAAAATTCTTTAAGGATGTGATGAAAAATCACCCTGATAATGAGGGTGAGCAGGCCGTGGATTATTTATACAAGACGATGTCAGAAACTTTGTCATCTGCCGATTATATTTTTAAACAAAGCAAACTCCATCCCAGCTCTGCGGAATATCCTAAAACAGGGTTAGGTGCCAGTCTTAAAACAATCGCATCGCTGATCTTTTCCGATATCAATACAAAAGTCTATTATGTTTCATTAGGAAGTTTTGATACGCATACCAACCAGAATGGTCAGCAACAAAGATTATTTACAGAAATGAATGATGCTATCAAATCGTTTACCAATGATCTGAAAGCCAATGGCCGATTCAATGATGTATTGCTGTTTACGTTTTCGGAGTTTGGCCGCCGGGTATCGCAGAACGCAAGTGGTGGTACAGATCATGGCACCGCAAATAATATGTTCCTGGTAAGCGGCGGTCTGAAACAAAAAGGAATGATCAATGATCTGCCGGATCTCGCCGATCTGAATGAAGGCGATCTGAAATATAAAATTGATTTTAAAAATGTGTATGCAACAGTAATCGATAAATGGCTGAACGCGGATGCCGTGAAGATATTAGGCAGACAATACGAGTCGATGAGTTTTATTTAGTTTTTGATCCGTACTCTTATATTATAAAAACGGCCCTGGTTTTGAAACCGGGGCCGTTTTATTGTTTGATAATTTAGTTATTAAACAGGGAGAGGGTCTAAAGGGGTTTATTCTTGCTGATCGCTATGCGGTACAATAAAAAGGCCATTAAAGCGAAAAAAAGAACACCCATCAACATATATCCACCTGTCCCAAGTGCATTTGTCATTGTATCATTAAGACTTACAGCTTTCAAAAACCTATTTCCACTATCCGTTCCAGCAACAAAAGCAACGGCTACCCCGGCAACGGCTCCTCCTGCGACCAGACCTGTGGCAAACAGGCTTCCTTTTCCAAGTTCTTCTTCTTCGGGGCTTGTTATTATTTTCTCTTTTTTTCGTTTGCGATCTACAAGACCTTTTATTGCTCCACCGATAAAAATAGGTAATGTAGTCGAAAGTGGTAAATATGCGCCAACAGCAAAACTTAATGAATTAATGTTACAGAGCTCAAGTACAATAGCAATAAAAATGCCTACGAATATAAATTGCCAGTCAAGAGCCTGAGACTGTATACCTTTGGTGAGTGTTGCCATTAATGTAGCCTGAGGTGCGGGCAGTTTTTCCGATCCAATTGCATGATCAATTCCCTGGCTAATCATTTCTGCTGTAGGTTTATCCAGGAATTTAATAGTTAGACCTATAACGATTGAAGACACAATTGCGCCGATAAACAAAGCTATTTGTTGATTTCTTGGTGTGGCGCCAACGATATAGCCTGTTTTCAAATCCTGCGAAGTTGCGCCCGCATTGGCGGCAGCTATACATATCATACCACCAACAACCAGTACTAACGGCTCGAACTCCGGGCCTTTCCAGCCAACACTTATAAAAATCAGGCTAGTGCCCATTACCGTGGCTATGGTCATGCCGCTAATAGGATTATTCGAAGAACCTATCATACCCACAATGCGGGAAGAAACTGTTACGAAAAGTGCGCCGAAAAGAACAACAAGTATCCCGATCAGCAACTTTTGTCCGATATTGTTGCCAGGAACCTGCGGTAATATTGTAATGAGAGCAACAAGAGCTAAACTCCCAATTGCCACGATCTTTAAACTCAGGTCTTTATCTGTTCTAAGCACTGTGTTTTTTGCGGCATCTTTATTTCCCTTTAGAGAAGCTACACTTGATCTGACAGATTTAATGATAGTAGGGATAGTTTTTATTAATGTTATGATTCCACCAGCGGCTACAGCTCCTGCACCGATTTGCCTGATAAAAGCAAAGTAAATGGCAGCGGAATAGTCATCAAAAGGTTGGATAGCAGCATGCCACCCACCTTTACCACCATCAAGGCCAATATTTGAGTGATAGCCTAATCCGACTAATTGCTTGGCAATAGTTTCTCCAGGTATTACAGTGGCCAGCAAAGGTATCAATACCAGCCAACTGAGAACACCTCCGGCAACAAGTACACCCGCTATTCGTGGCCCGATAATATAACCAACACCCAAGTATTCGGGAGTTATTTCACCGCTGATTTTAGCAGAGGGAAAGAACTTATTGGCTTGGCTGGTCATTTTCTCGGGGGCTTCATGAATGAATTGCAGCACCTTTTGTAGCGTAGCGTATAAAAAAGCAACGCCCAGACCCCAGAAAGCAGTCTTGGCGAAATCGCCGCCCTTTTCTCCTGCTTTCAGTACATCTCCACAGGCAGTACCTTCAGGGTACGGGAGATTATTATGTTCATTAACGATTAAGGCTTTCCGTAACGGAACCATCAGTAACGTTCCCAGCAATCCTCCAACTATTGCTAGAATTAAAATCGTGAGGTACTCAAAATATTTTCCACTGTCAGGAGAGGATAAGAATAAAAATCCGGGCAAGGTAAATGCTACTCCAGAGGCTATACTTTCCCCTGCACTGCCCGTAGTTTGTATGATATTATTTTCGAGGATAGTTGTTTTAAAAAATCGTCTTCCCAAAGTAATCGCTATTACAGCAATTGGGATAGATGCACTAACTGTGAGGCCTGCCTTTAATGCAAGGTATACGGTTGACGCACCAAATATTACTCCAAATAGACAGCCTAATAAAATAGACTTCACCGTCAACTCCTTCATATTCGTTTCCGGCGATACAAAAGGCTTGAAATTACTTTTTATTTCTGCCATAGCAGGTTGATTTTGTAGCTGGAAGATAGGAAAAACTTATTGATCAGAATTTCAAATGAGCGAGCCGGAGTTAAATTCAAAATTCAAAAGTAAAAATTCAAAAACAGCCTCCGTATTGCGTGATGAACTCCTGTTTTGAATATGGTTGTATTTCTTTTTGTGATTCTGTGATGACGGAATATGATGATAAGAAAGGAGCGAATTGGGATGGTTGACGGTAAACTCAAAATAAAAATGCAAAACCCGAAACCGAAGTTCGCTAGGCAATACGGAGGCTGTTTTTGAATTTTTACTTTTGAATTTTGAATTCAGAAAAAAACCTCAACTTTAGTTCACTCCCTTTTCTTTCATAACCTTATTCAACCAGCGAAGAATAATAAAAAGAAATACAGCCGCAGAGAATAACAAGATAAAATTTAGCCAGAAATAATCGGCCTTATTATCATATTCGTCCCATTTACTGGCGAGAATACCACTGAGCTTGTTACCAATAGATGTGGAGAGAAACCAGCCACCCATCATTAATGAGGTGATACGTACCGGGCTTAATTTGGATACCAGTGATAGCCCCATGGGACTTAATAATAACTCCCCAATGGTAATGACCCCATAACTGCCCATCAGCCACCAGACACTTACTTTTTCACTACCATTGCTTCCTACTTTTACAGCAGCTACCATTACCAGTACACTTAAAGCAGAGATCAACAGACCCAAAGCGATCTTGGTCGGCGTGGAAGGTTCTTTGCCTTTTCTCCTCAGCCAGGTAAAGAAGGCAACTATCAGTGGCGTGAGCACAATAACCCAAAATGGATTGATCGACTGGCTCAGACTGGATACCCATGTTTTAACAGTGCCGCCATCCTGTACCGGGTCTTTTTGCAGGTTCATGTTTTTGAAATAAGATGGATAGTTCCATTCTTTTATTTCTTTACCGGCTACTTTTATTTTGCGGAATTGAAAGTCGAGCTGTGTTACAGAATCTTTTTTATAGGCAATGGTCTCTGTTTGTTTAAAGGTGGAGAGCACGTTTCCCATGGTGCCTTCCACATGCCTTTCGGTATACCGGCTGGCCCAGGTATTGAGCGCTGACCCATTTTGTTTGAAGATGGCCCAGAATAAAATAACGACCGCGAAGATCGCCAGCATGGCGCCCATAGCGGGTTTTTCTTCTTTGCTGCTTCGCATCAGCAGCGCCGTATAAAATACCAGTACAGGAATACAGGCAAAGATGAACGCATCCGTACTGTTGCTATCGAAGATAAAACCATCTCCTTTGATAAACCAGCCTATCACACCAAATATAAAAGAAGGGAGAATGACCAGGGCAAAGATCTTTGCCAATGGCATATCGCCGGGTTGCAGTGGTTTGCGTGTATCAAATGCCGCGTAATGTTTGGTACCGGTGATAAATGTGATCACACCAATGAACATACCGATGCCTGCAGCAAAAAATGCTGCCCCCCAGCCAATGGTGGTATACAATGCCGCTCCGAAAAAATTACAGACAAAAGCGCCGATATTGATACCCATGTAAAAGATATTATAGCCTTCGTCTTTCTGGGCTTTGTATTGCGGCGTGGAATATACATTGCCAAGTAAGGTTGAGATATTGGGTTTAAAAAACCCATTGCCAATAATGACCAATGCCATGGATATGTACAGCATGGTAATATTATGAACCCCCATCGTACAATAACCAATGCCCATGAGCAAGCCTCCCAGTATGATGGACTTTCGGTAGCCCAGGTAACGGTCAGCGATCAGTCCTCCCAGGAAAGGAGTAAAAAAGACCAGGGCAATGAATGTGCCGTATAAACTGGCGGAATCCTTTTCATCCATATTAAACCCATTCACGGCATCTTTCAGGTACAGGGTGAAAATGCCGATCATCAGGTAATAACCAAAGCGCTCCCACATTTCTGAAAAAAATAAAAAGGGCAGGGCTTTAGGATGTTTCTTCCACATAAGGCTATCGTTTTGGATAATAAATAGAACGTACAGGAGTGAGAATAAATAAGGTGACAGCAATTCCTATCACCTTATTATAGTATTGAGATGATCATTTCAGATCATGCATCATCGTTTGCAATTTTTTGGATAATAAAAACAGGATGACAGACGCAAGTCCTGCCATAAATACGAATAACATAAAGAAGTCGTACAAGTTATTCATCTGGTACCCAAGGAAAGAAGTTGTTTTTCCTCCTTCGGGATATAGTGCACTCAAAACGCCGGCTAATTTATTTGCAGCAGCATTGGCTAAAAACCATACAGCCATCAGGAGAGAGGCAAATTTTAAAGGGGCTAATTTATTTACCAGCGATAAACCAATAGGCGACAGGCACAATTCGCCCCAGGTATGTAAGGCATACATACCCGTCAGCCAGATAATACTGACTTTTATACCCGGGCCTGCATCTTTGACACCGAAAGCGATCCATAAATAACCGAGTGCCAGCATAAAGAGACCCAGGGCCATTTTGGTGGGTGCGGAAGGCTCTTTTTTGCCCAGTTTTACCCAAAGCCATGCAAATACGGGTGCGAATGTCACCACGAAGATTGAATTCAATGATTGAAAAAGACTTGCCGGTACGGTAAACCATCCCAGGTCACGTTGAGTCTGGCGGTCTGCAAAAAAAGTAAGTGAAGCGCCTGCCTGTTCAAAGGCCGACCAGAAGAAAACAACGAAAAAGGCTACAATGAAAATAACAGCCATCCTGTTCTTTTCAATTTTATTAAGCGATTTATCAGAAAAAAGAAAGAATGCGATATAGATCACCGCTGCCAGTAATAGATAAGAAAGAAAACCAAAAACTTCAGCGTCAATATACAGCGCGCCAATGGCCACTCCTGAAAAAAGCAGCATACCGACAGTAATGAAGATCGGGTTGAGCCAGGCTTTTGAAGGTCTTTTTTCATTTTCAACCACTATACCGGTTACAGGGTCTGTTACAATTTCTGAATATGGAGTGGCGCCCAATGGCTTTCCTTCCGGAGAGATCACATATTTTTCCTGGTACAATTTCTGAACCAGTACGCTTAAGAGCATTGCTATTCCACCTGCTAAAAATGCCCATTTAAAATCTGCCGGATTGCCGGTATCACCAACCAGGCCGCAAACGATTGGTCCAAGTGCACCGCCCACATTGATTCCCATATAAAAAATGGTGTAAGCCGCATCAATCCTTCTGTCTCCCTTTGCATATAATTGTCCTACAAGCGATGAAATATTTGGTTTGAAGAACCCATTTCCTGCGATCATGAAACCAAGTCCCGAGAAAAAAAGTAATGTAGATAGCGATTCAGAGGTACTATATAAGGAGCCGCAAAAAAACAATAAAAACTCACCCACGGCCATGATCAGTCCACCAACAATGATTGATCTCCTGTTTCCCCAATAACGATCCGCAATATAACCGCCAATTAATGGAGTCAGGTATACAAGGCCTGTATAACTACCATACAAATTTGAAGCAAAAACATCATCGAACAACAATGCTTTGGTCATAAACAGGACCAGAATAGCACGCATTCCATAATAGTTGAATCGTTCCCACATTTCTGTAGCAAACAAAACATACAAACCTTTTGGGTGGCCTTTTGGAGAAGCAGGTTGACTCATAAATTACTTTTTGGTTTTAAAATCAGGGAACTTAACCGGTACTATCGAACAAAATACAGAAATTTGACCACTCCATAATTTTTCAAACTATCTTTAACTTTCGTAGCATAAAGCAACCAACTAAAATCCGACTTTAAAATTCCCCATGCGTATTTTATTATTAGGCTCAGGAGGCAGGGAACATGCCCTTGCCTGGAAACTCAATCAGAGTGTTTGGACCAATCCCTTGTATATTGCCCCCGGCAATCCCGGCACAGCTAAATGCGGCA
>CAZGSG010000031.1:27112-28445 GCA_964528095.1 uncultured Terrimonas sp. | reverse complement strand
CAACCTCTGACCATCCCCAAAAAAGCCAAATCTTGGCTGTCCCGTCAGGACCCCCGTAAGGGCTTAAAATCCTGGTTTCCCGGTCGATATACCGAAGCTGGTAGCCATTCAATACCTCTCACCGGAACTTATGGAAGGAAAGTTTCGCATCGGCAGGCATCATTGCAGGAGTTGCGTTATCCATTTGGCAAAAATAGGGAGATTCGCTTCATTTTAGCCCAGGTAAAAAATGAGCTGTTAATGCTGCAACCAATTACGAAAATCTGACATCTTTTTGTAGATTTGACCCTTAATCAATTTTATGAAAAGAATTTCGACCCTTTTACTGCTGCTTTCCTCTTTTTTTCTTGCCGGAGCGCAGGGTACTTCCATCCCGGAAGAAGCTTTGAAACTCAAAGAAACCGAACACGATTTTGGAAAAATACCACAGAATAAGCCCGTTTACTACAGTTTTGAAGTAGTAAATACCGGCACCACCGCGTTAAAGCTGGATGATGTACATGCGAGCTGTGGATGTACTACACCGGAATGGAACAGGGAAGCGATTGCGCCAGGTGCTACATCAGTCATTAAAGTGGGATTTAATGCGGCAGGTGAAGGTGTATTCGAAAAAGTAATTACTATTACATACAACTCTAATCAAACAAAAACGTTAAAGATAAAAGGTATAGTGTGGAAAGCTCCGGAAGGTGCTGCGCCTCCTAATGCCTCTGTTCAATTTCTAAAAAAACAAACCCTTTAAACGATAACATACAATGAAAAAACTCGTATTGATCGCGGCAGCATTCATGTTTAGCGTAGCTGTAATGGCGCAGACCAAAGTTGACGATGTGCTTAAAATGAATTCAGATAAGCACGATTTCGGAAAAATCAAACAGAACGTTCCTGCTATTTATTTTTTCGAAATAAAGAACACCAGTGATAAACCAATTGTAGTAGAAAGCGCTTCTGCAAGTTGCGGCTGTACTATTCCTGAAAAACCTGAGAAGCCAATTGAGCCAGGCAAAACAGGTAAGTTGAAAGTGCAGTACAATGCGGCTACGGTAGGGCCATTCAACAAAGATGTATACATTAAGCTTGCTGGAATCGAAACCCAGAAGGTTTTACATATTTCGGGGGAAGTTGTGGCAGCCCAATAAGGCAATCAATTTTCCATTCCCGGTCTTAAACCGGATTAAGAAGCCCTTTACATCAGTGTAAAGGGTTTTTTAATGTATAATAAGTCCACAGGTGAACCTATAAGGTTCAGTGTGCCGTTTTATCACAGTTGTCAGCGGGACCTTATAGGTTCAGCGTGCCATTTTACTTTAGTCATCAGCGGAACCTATAAGGT
>CAZGSG010000031.1:0-27012 GCA_964528095.1 uncultured Terrimonas sp. | reverse complement strand
TCAGCGGAACCTTATAGGTTCAGCACACCATCTCACCTCAGCCGTCAGCGGAACCTTATAGGTCCAGGCAGGAAAACCCCTAAAATAACATCATCACCATCAGGTTTAGATAACCGAATACGTGTATACTTTTCCATGCTCCCATTTCCCAGCAGTATTTTTTTCTACAGATTTCTAATTTATCCAACCCGGTGTCAATTTTCATTTACGCTTGCCCGTTTTCAGTTTTCCACATTTTCCAATTCGAATTAATTGATTTTTATATGTTTAGCTGGGAATCAATAATTTCCGGCATGAATTTTTGAGCTATTTAACAAATTGCTGTCATATGGATGAGGTCAAAAACTCAAAAACCGAAAGCCTTTTTTCGTTTTCCGGTTTTAAAAACTCGGCTGTCTCTTTCATCAAAGAGAGTTTCATACAGATCGAAAAGATTCTGCCGTTTAAAGGTTTGACCGATAAAGAGCCTGTTGACAACTATCTGAAATCACCGGAAGAAATAGAAGCCGAATTCTCCTTCGTTATGAATACGAGACAAAATGATTTTGACGGAAGGAACGACCGGTTCGAAACTTACGGAAGAACAATTAATAACACGGACGGTTATTTGAATATTACAAGCTCTGATCAACCATCAGGGTTTATGGAAGAAAACTATTAGCTATCATTACAATTTAATTGTATTAATAACTAATACGGGGTAGTGAAAGCTACCCCTTTTATTTTTGCATATATCTCGCAAATGCCGGTGTACTCTGTAGATAATTTATCACCGCTGCCTGAAATTGCTCATTTTGTTTTGCAGGACCATTCTGTGATGTAAAATAGATTGTATAAAATTTATTGTTCCTGAAATTAAATCCCGGGTCAGTGATCTTTTTTGCAGAAACGATCAACACCAGCAATTTTGATTTTGTCTTCACTTCATTATCTCCTGTTGTTCCTGTTTTTGCATAGTAATAATAAGGCGCGCCGTCTTTCAACTGTGCACCTAATGCTGCTGCCGTTCCACCGAACAACGCCTGTCTCATTCCTTCAAAAACACTTTCGCGCATCAACGTAAGATAATTGTTATACACTATGCCTCCATCCACATAAAAAGGAGAAAATGATGCGGCACGGGCATAGGGATTTAATGTTAATGAATAATTCCGGCTCTGGCTGATCATCTTACCAAATACCTCGGTCATTTTCACTGGAGGTATCATTACCTGGCTGCTACCTTTTACATGCCCGCGGAATGAGGTAGTGAACAGATCATACGGTATCCGGTGATCTATCGACGCGCCCTGCTGATCAAACAATGAATTCTCAGGCAGGATAAACCCGGATTTACGATAGGCATTTCTAAACAACAATGAATCATATGCCGCAGGGAACATTTCAAAACTCCTGCCGGCGTTTTTTGTATAAATACCATAGTTGTTCAGTAGTCCTATCGAAACAAAGGAACTGTCCATTCCAAAATTTGCTTTGCCATTAAAAAAACCTGGCCAGTGTTTAAAATTCTCTAACCAGTATCGTTTGCCTTTATAGGAGAAATAAGGCCAGTGAAATTTTGCTTCAGGATTCGTTCCAACAAAATTATCTGACAGTAATTTACCAGCAGCCTGTTTTGGATAAGACCCTAATAATAATACGTTGGAATGATAATAGTTATCTGAATACTTCAGGTAGTCTGTTACTTTACTGATAGTACCATTATTTTTTTCAAAATCATATTCCGCCACTTTCTCTCCTCCGTAATATCGTTGTGGCTCTGTAAACCCGTCTGCTGCAAATGCGTCCCAATCCATATCGAGTTGTGATGCGATAGCTGAAAAAACAATCGGCTTTAAGGTTGATCCCGGACCCGGATTTAAACGAAGCAGGTTGATATTGCCTATCTGTTTCCTGAGTTGCGACTGCGATACAAAACCATTATCGCCGGCAAGCGTTGTATTAAACGCGCTTTTATTATTGGGATCTGGGCGAGCCAGCCCTTTTATAAAATCCGTCATAGCAACCACTCTTCCGTTACCATCAGCGATGGTGATCCCATACTCTGCTCCTTTTTTATAAGCGGAATCATGACTCATCATATACTTTATCCGCGATGATAACGAATCCATGAGCTCATAGTCAAATGATACAAATGCGTTCTGTTTTGTATTACCAACAGAAGTGTATTCAGACGATATGCTTTCAGCAAAATTCCTGGCCCAGATAAATCGGCTTTCCAGTGGGTATACATAAAACCTGCTGCCATTTACATAATAGTTTTTCATATAAGCATCCGGCTCACAGCTCAAAATGAATTCCTGTTTTGCCGCATTGGTGATGACCATCCGATCAGGATTATTCAATAGAATACTATCATTACGGTGCAGTGTTTTTGTCTCTTTACCATTGTTTACCTGCACTGCCGTGGAAGATTGATTAACCAGGTAAAGACGCTGGTAAATATTTTGTGCTGCAGGCGAACGAAAAGAAAGCTGCAGATCATCACTAAGGGTTGTAACCGGCTCATTGGTATAGCCAATAATTCTCTTCTGAACTACAGCTCCTGAGCCTGCATCCCATAACGCAATATTATACGCAGTAGAGTCGCCGAACACATTGCCGGTCCATAGCTCCTGCAGGTGTGGCGGAGGTTCAACCCTGAAATAATTATCATTTACCGTAAGCTGCAGACTACCCGTATACGGATCAAGGTAGAGCATCTTGCGCTGGTCCAGGTGACGGGCAAAACCTGTATGGGCGTAAGCGGTGATCTCATTGGCAAAGAAAAGATTTCCATCATCCAGCATGCCCGCGTCAAGCATTTTACGAACAGAATCGCTGAATAACTGGTCTTTTTTTATCAGTGATAATCTCCTGGTTGATGCAGAAGTATCAAAATGTTCAAGCACCGGTTGCAGGCGCAACTGGATATAGTTATCCATCTCTTTCGAAAGATCGGCTACACCAAACTCTTTGTTCTTATTAAATGAAGGCTTCACCAGGAATAAGAGAATTCCTAATATCATAAAAACAATAGCCCCTGGTATCATCTTTTTCCTATTGGCATAATGCTGCGGCGCTATATCTCTGAACAATAAGACGGCGGCTACAATCAATACACAAGGGAATAGCACCGATTGTTTACTTAGGATACTGCCAAAGGGAAGATCCTGACCAAAGAATATATACCGTCCTGTAGCCGCCAGTATCACCAGCAGCGCCGTAATGAGCAGGTAGTTGAGTACGGAAAACCCCGCAGTCACCGTCGGATAGTTGTTATTGATCCTATTGGTAAAGTCAGGATAAAGTTTATAAAACGACCCTAACATAATAATGGGCAGCAATAATAATAATACATATAACAGAACCGACCATTTTCCATGTTCAGCTATAAAAAAACGGCTTGCCACCAGGTCGGTAGCCTGTGCATTATAACGGGCTCCTTTATTCTGGGGCGCATGAGCCAGTAGGTTAAATCCTGTTGATTGTACACCAGGATTGTTGTCTTCGTCGATAAACGTATTGATGAACCATTGGTTTTGTGCGGCCCTTATAACAGGCTCATATGTTTTACCTTCCTTATAAGCCGATTCTATTGCCTGATCTATAGGTGTTGTGAGTACATCTATTCTAAACCGGGTGACTTCCGCTTTTTTCAGAATCCGCTCCTTGGGGAAAAACAGGAAAGCGACAAGAAACAAAACAATAGCAGTAGCAAAACCGGCAATCGCTTTTTTTCTTTGTGCCCAACCGGTGAGCAGCCGCACGATCACATATGCCAGTATAATACCAAACAAAACATATCCTGTTATATAGAGTGCGCCTGACAAACGAAGCAGGTAATCGAATATATAAGGAGCAAATAACAGGTTAACAATAAAAAGCGCCAGGTAAACCAGGGCCAGCGCACCAAACAGACCTGCATTTCTACGGCTGCCTGTCGAAAGACCTGCTATACTATAATTAATACAAAGAAAAGCCTCGTTGAATAAAAGAAAATTGAGAAACACGATCGCAAAACCGATATCTATGAAAACAAAGACCGCGAGCAAGCTAACTGAAAGCAGGATCTTTACCGGGTTGCTGACCACAATATCGAGTGCTTTGCGGGTACCGATATTCCACCAGCTTTCCGATGCCGAAGAAACAAGTGGCGAGTGTTTATAGGAAATAAACAGATAAACAAAATACGCGATGACCAGGCCTATGGCCAGGTGCCTGCAGACACCGGGATCAAAATTGTTAATAGCAGCAAAACCACCGCTACCCAGTAGCAATAGTGACCACGAAACAAAAAATATAAACCTGGCGCTAAATTTTTTGGAAGAGGATATTTTTTTTGAAAAAACATTTACAGCATTCGAAACCAGTATATCTTCATTATTATAAGTACCATAATACGGCTTCTTTAAAAGCCTTCCTGCCTTTTTGCGAACAGAAACATACGCGTATTTCAAAAAGCTATACCCGAAAATGATACCCAGCAGGAAAGTCGCCAGTAGAATAATACCAAAATTGCTGAAACTATTCAACTGTTGTTGCGAAGGAAGATCCATTCCTTCATAAGGGGGGAAGCTCTTATACCTCCAATAAAGAAAAAACCGGGTAGTTAGTAATACAATCACTATGCAGGATAATAGCTGCCATACCCAGCTTAACTTCTCCGCTGGTTTTACCAGCGAAGTAAAAAAGATCAATAAGAAAAAAAACGCAATACCGCCAAATACCAGCAGTTGCCATTGACCTGCCGTCAATGTAAAACCTCCAAACTCCCAATCATATGTATTCCGGATGGTAAAGATCCAGTTAGCCCCGCCCGACTGAGCAGGCAGGAATAAAGTATTTTGGGTCAGCGGGATTTCCTTTCCCCCATATAGTTGTCTTGCCTTTAATTGTACAGGCTGGTTTTCTGCCGCTTTCCGGTACGATAATAATACGGGAATAAAATGATTGCCCTTGTCTTCGCTATAAGAAGAAAACATAAACCCTTCCCTGAATACAGTTGGCATATTCAGCATATCCTTTGAGTCTGATACCAGGAATTTACTTACACCATGTTCACCCCAATCCTGCCTGCTTTCTTCTGTCAATGGATATGCAACAGGATAACGGTTAAGAACAGAAAAACTATCCTTACCCCCATATCTCACCTGCATCTGGCTACGGTTATTATCTAAGAAACCTATGCCCCAGGCAAAATTGCTTTTATCAGGAAGCACTGCCTCATAGCGTTGATCCTGCTGATGTATTTCTTTATTATCGTATGTTACTTTATTTACGTAAGCAAACACTCTCCCGCTTAAAAAGAACCTTGCTTCACCGCCTTTCTTACGCAGGATATTATCCCGCAGCACAAGAATGTTCTTTAAACAGTTCACAACCCGTTCATCATTATATGCAGGTGAATTGATAAATCCTTCCTCATCACGGAAAATATTCCAGCAGGAAATCCCTCTTTTGACAACCTGTTCTTTTTTGTACAGATTATCTCCTACTTTTAATTCGTATTCATTTTCACTAATTACCCTGAAACTGATCTGCTCTTTTTCAGATTGAAAAGATATCGCATGAGCAACAGCAGGATAACTGACCGAAGCTATCCGGTAACCTGTATCACCACTTATATAAAAAGGATCTTCCGAGTAAGGAGCACTTACTGTTACATTCCCGCTTTTCCTGCTGAATACAAACCGGTTAAAAGAAGCTGAACGGTCATTTGCCGTATCGGAGCGCCCAAGTTCTATCGCACCGTTTACCGCGAATCCATCATGCCGGATAAAGTGATGATCCAGGTTACTAAAGGTCTTTAACTGAAGCGGCGCGTGCATGTTGCTCCATAAAAAGAAAATACAGGCTGCCGTGATAATAAAAAAGATAACCGGGAAACGGCGGCGCTGGTAACGCGATTGCACAAAATCCCTGTAATAAAGAGCTCCATAAATAATGATCACCCCAATAGCAAGGAGATACAGGAATGAAAGACTCGTAAAAAACCGGAGGATGCTAAGTGGCGGCATTTTTAAGATAAGTTGAGGTCCGTCTCGTCAAAAACAGGATAAGAAAGTTTTTTTATATCTTTTTTATCCAATACCATTCGCAGTACCAATGCCCTGCTTCCATGCTCTGTATTCAATTCCTTCAGCAATGCCGGGTCTATCACATTTCCATTACGCAGGCCTGCTATACGTGCCGCTATATTGCCACCTATCGACAATTCATTTACCCGCAGATATAAATACTCGCTATATAAAAGGGACAATGACAGAAGGAGATCTACTATTTTTTCCCGGTCTTCCTTGCTGATCTTTGAAGGTGCATTTTTATGCAGGTCGGTGATCGCTATTACGGGTTTTAAGAAATGCTCATACGCGTATGCCGCTACCGATTTCTCTGTTTGCAGCAATCCTTCCAATACTTCTAATTCCGTTTTGTTTTTATCATACCCAGGATAATTCCTCACTTTATACACGTCTGTCATCTGTTGTTTGATCGTTTCATACTCCTGTTTTATAAACCGGTATTCGTTTAACAACATTTCCTGGCTTTGATTTTCCTTTTGCAGCTTTTCGATGTCAACACTTTTGTTCTCGCTGCTTTTATTGTTTGTCCTGTTTTTTACAGGTCTGTCTGTACCTGCATTTATTCCTGCACCGGCAGAGAAAGCGGAAAGTTCGATATTCCCCACCTGCCTGTCGAGGCTTGCAATTGCCGCAGCCGTTCTCTTTTGCTGTGTAAGTAAACTGTATAAAAGCAATACGATGAGGGCGAGTGCAACGATCATTCCGGCTATCCAGTATACAGGCACTTCGGGAACGATTTCTTTCTCCGGCAATGGTTTTTCCACCGGGTGACTGATATTATATGCCGATGCAAGGGAATCCATCTCCTCTTTTGTAATAACCGGGTTACGGTTATTTTTTTCCTGCGTTGTCAGGGTATCTACGATACGGATCGATTTTTTATCCTGCGGTTGTTGCTGCGCAGATAGCGCAGAAGACAATAAGCAGGCGAAAACTACTATTATAAACGGATGCTTCATCAGTTGGGGTTTAAGTTTATTCAGGATATCGAATGATCAGAACTGGAAAAAACCAAGAATGCCTTTTTTCTTTTTTACAGGTTTATTATCCAGGGCCAATTTTTCTTTAGTAATATCTTCATAGATAGTATTCACAGAAGCCAGTTCACCGGTATATCCCGGGAACATGGAAATCGCTTTCATGTCCTGAATAGGAGAATACACTTCTGCTACAGATGTAAGTATACTGTACAGGGACCTCACATCTTTTACTTTTTGATTTTCCATCAGGCGCAGGTAAATATTGTCACGTGTGAAATACATATCTACTGTTTTGTTCTTAAAAGCGATCAACTGCTGATGGTTGCGTCGCACCACTGCTGTATTATACAGGATATCATTGCCGGGCTGCACTTTGATACCCCGGTAGAGATACATATTATTATTCAGCACATCGTTGTTTTTCGACAGGCCTTCTTTTTTATCAACAGGAATACCTGTAAAATCAGTGATCTTGTAAGCACCACTAAATGCGCCATGGATCGCTATATTTTTATTATTGATAGCACGGCCCGCATTGACGGTATGTACAACAGCACCATCACCCAACAGTGATTTCAGTTCGGCTTCAAGTTTGTTCTTCAGCTCATCGAAATAAAACGCGCGGCCACTCAGCATCACCACTTTGATCCGTTTTTTTATGTCTTTAGTGATCACATCACGGATACTGGCAATGATACTATGCACAAGACAGTCGGTAGCCTTGCTGATAATGCCCGTTACTTCTTCATCCCAGCGGATATTCCTGTCCTTCAGGATGGCATCAGCATATTGCAGCAGCGTGGACTGGTCTTTATACAAATTACCTATTGTACGTTCCGTACTTTGCGATTGTTCGGCCAGTTCCGCGAACGCGGTCATGCTTATTGCCTGCAGATTTTTGTACTTTCTTTTCTGATTTTCGATCAGCTGTATAAAATTCAGCACGTTGATCGTAAGATTTTGATCAAGTATCTGTTTACTGATAAAATCCTTTACAGAAATTTCATTGCTGCCGGGTATAGCTCTTAATACCATTGTCAGAAAATCTTCTGCAAATCCATATGACAATACATTGCCTGCTCCCGCAAAACCTGTTCTGAAAAAACTGGAATAATTCTCATTGTCATCTGATAAAACGATCGAAATATCAGTAGTCCCTTTCCCACAATCCACCACCAGCGCCATTTCTCCATTCGCCATCCGGATGTCTGAAGAGTGGGTTTGCTGGTACCCCATAAACGCCGCGTCACTTTCTGAAATAGTTTCATACTCGATATACAGGTTCTCATTCTCAATATGCAGCGATTCAAGTAAACTGCCTGTGCGGGCACGAAGCTCATTCAGCATTTCAAATACATCATGCTGCGTATAGATGTTGGGTACGAGCAGGGTAACAATCAACCCGCCTTTTTGAAAGCCAGGCTTTGTACTGATCATCAGTCTCAAGATCCGCAGCAATACCGCACTGATCAATTCTTTTTTATGAGTGCGGATACTATAATCCTCCGTCCTGTTATCAGATATTAGCTGCAGGCTTTTTTCTATTCCCAGTTTCAGGTTGGGAATGATCTCGTAATTATCCCGAAAGGTGGCATCCATGGCACTAACCTCCTGGCGGGTAATAAAAAGCCGCACCTCATCCTCAAAAAAATCATCGGTGAAGTTGAATGGAAAACTTTCCCGTTGTTTTCTGCTGATCCTTTTTTTTATCGCATAAAAAGACCGGTATAATGAATGCTGGCCGGTTTCGTGATTCAGGAAATCATCCCTGCGCCAGTTTTTACCTCTATCATTATTATTGAGCTGGCTGATGATATTCTCCAGTATATCATACGGAACTACTGCGGCCTGCGGCCCGCAATTCTTATATCCCACCTGGCTGGCTTCACTACCAAAATCAATCACCACGCGGTGGCATTGCTGAGCGCGTACCATGGTAAATTGAAACTTGCCGGAATATTTCTCGTTCTCGCTATGTATAAGCGTCACATGAATATTGAAGGGGAATTGCTCTACCTTGTGTTTATAATATCCAACAGAAATTCTTTTCTGGCCTACTGAATAATCAAGACGGAGCCCTGTTTCTTCATCATAAAAAGGCTCCACTACCAGTGAATTGCTCTTCCGGATCTGCAGATCAAAATCAGTTCCGGTCTTCACCAGTGAAATATGACATTCCTGTAAGGGTATGTCCTGTTTTTCTGAAGGAGCCATTTGGTTCAATACTACACGACCAGGGTCTTCGATCGTGATCAGCGGGGTAATTACCAGGTCGTCTGCAGGTGCTACAAAATTGTACTCTGTTTCTTCACGGTTCCCTGTAGTTGCATCATTATCCAGCTTGGCAACAAAAAAACGATCACTGCGGATCAGCAAAGGAAGATAATAGAGCGCCATATTAGTTGATTTAAATTTTATCCGTACTTAAATTATTCTTTACAAAACCAGCGGTCGTTTAAATTTCCATAATTGCTTTTTTTATCAGCAGAGTAACAGAAATTAAACACTTTTGATTTGATCGAGGTAAACGTTGCAGAGAGACTATCGCCACGAAATATACCCTCAATATTCCTGCGGGCGGGAGAAGCATATCCCGTATTACGGAAATGAATGGTATCCGAACCAACTTCCACACTGTTTTTCCATTCTGTGAATTTTACCTGTATATCATCCAGGTTATAACCGGTAGAATTATCCACTACCAATTGTACATTATAGAGTTTTGTTCCTACCCTGCTTTGTTCATGTGAAGCCGTCAGTTGCAATTGTATCATATCGGGCCAGGTATTGCGGATACGGAGATTGGTACGGGTTACTTTATCCAGTTTTTGTCCCCGCATGGCTTCGATTGTCTGTATCAGTGAATCCATATTTACCGGGGGAGTATTCTCCGGCCTCGGTGTAGTGAGCGAAAGATCGGGAAGCTTCTCCCATTTCTCCTTCGTGAAATTATATATAAGGAGTATCGCGGTTGCGGCAACAACTGCAATCAATGCTTTTTTTAACCAGCCCCATTTTGTGGAAGAAGGTTTTTTTTCTTTTATGTGGACCGGGATGTCTTTTTTGGGATTGACCCTGTTTATAGCAGGCGTCTTTGAAAATTCAGCATAGCTGATCCATTCATTTGTACTGAACACCCATATCCTGATCTTTGAACGATCAGCGACAGCTTGTATCAATGTATTTAACTCTTCCTTCGTCTGCACTTCCCTCACCCCATTCGTTCCATCAGTGAACAAATATTTTTCCATCGTCGGGAAACTATTGTTTGGTTGCGGTTTAGAATATGTTGTTTAAGTGTAAAAAGGGTGTATAGGTATTAGTTTTAATTCGCAGAAAAGGTACACCGGAAATAGTATTCCAGTAATACTTAAAATGTGTTACAACAATATTTTATGAAATAAAGTCAAAATGCTGCATCCTAAAATCCATTTAACGAAAGTTTTACAAATTGGTTATACTAACCGTCAAATTCCAGATTCGCCTTACCTTTGGCGCATGTTAACAATTTCAGACCGCGGCCAGCAGATGCCGCCATCTCCTATCCGTAAGCTGGTCCCTTTCGCCGAAGCAGCTAAAAAGAAGGGAATCAAAGTGTTCCATCTGAATATTGGCCAGCCGGATATTGAAACACCACCTGCTATAATGGATGCGGTAAAACATGCCGACATCCGGGTACTCGAGTACAGTCATAGTGCGGGAAATGAAAGTTATCGCCGCAAACTGGTCCAGTATTATAAAAGAGTGGGAATAAATGTGACGCATGACCAGATAATGATCACGACCGGGGGCAGCGAAGCCATACTTTTTGGTTTTTTTACCTGTCTCAATCCCGGTGATGAAGTTGTGATCCCCGAGCCTTTTTATGCAAATTATAATGGGTTTGCCTGCACCGCGGGAGTTACTGTCGTACCTATTACTTCGCATATCGAAAACGGGTTCGCTCTTCCTCCGATTGAAGCGTTTCAACGGGTGATCACGGACAAAACAAAGGCCATTGTGGTATGTAATCCCAATAATCCGACGGGCTATCTCTACAGCCGGGAAGAAATGGAAGCCTTAAAAGATATCTGCATCAAACATAATCTCTACCTCTTCAGCGATGAAGCATACAGGGAGTTCTGCTATGATGGAGAATATATAAGTGCCATGCAGCTGGAAGGGCTGGAAGAACATGTGGTATTGATGGATACCATCAGCAAACGGTATAGTGCCTGTGGAGCCAGGATCGGCGCACTGGTCACAAAAAATAAAGCGGTGTACGATGCGGCTATGAAATTTGCCCAGGCCAGGCTCAGTCCGCCAGGACTGGCGCAGATCCTTGGTGAAGCGGCAGTAGATCTGCCCGATAGTTATTTTGATCAACCCAAAGCAGAATACCTGGGTCGTAGAGACCTGCTCGTAAGCCGGCTGAATGCAATGCCCGGCGTGTTTTGTCCGAATCCCGGCGGTGCATTTTACGCGATCGCTAAATTGCCCATCGACGACAGCGACAAATTCTGTCAATGGCTGCTGGAGTCATTCTCCTATAAAAACCAGACCGTGATGCTGGCACCCGCCACCGGCTTTTATGGTACGCCTGGTCTTGGTAAGAATGAAGTGCGGCTTGCTTATGTGTTAAACCTGAATGCAATTAATGAAGCAATGGATTGCCTGGAAAAAGCACTGGAAGTATATCCCGGAAAAATTAGTTTAGAGAAAGCAACAGCAAGTGAAATGAGCAACCGATAACCGGTTTAGCAATATCTTACCAGAATAGCAATAAATAAAAACCATCCTCTGCGGATGGTTTTTATTTATTGCTCAGCAGTGTGATTATTTCTACTGCTGGCAGATCGGAGAACTTTATCGGCGCTGATGGCTCCAGGTCATAGCTATTCAGTTGTAATTGCCACCAGCCTACATTTTTCCATTTACCTAATTTATACCCAACATTTTCGTAAGTGGCCAGGTAGGTAAAGCCGGCAGCTTCATGAAACTCCACACTTTTATCATTCGGCAGATTGATGACAGCATATACATTTCTATATCCCTGCCTGCGCAGGATATTAAACAATAGCCCATACAATTGTTTTGCAATGCCCTTTCGTTGGTGATCGTCGTGAACATAAACAGAAACCTCCACGCACCATTGATAGGCTGTTCGTTCACGATAGCGGGATGCATAAGCATACCCCGCAATGCTGCCATCCACTTCATATACAAGCCATGGCCAATTAATCAAGTAGCCTGTTATTCTTTCCGCAAAAGATACGATGGAAGGCAGTTCTGTTTCAAAGGTGAAACTGGTATTGCTTATATATGGAGAGTAGATATCCAGGATACCTTTTGCATCTGCTTTGGTTGCCAGTCTTATTGCGGACATAATGTATTTTATTTAAGGGAAGCCTGTTGCGAAAGTAAATAACCTGCCTGAAATCGGTATGAAACTATTATACCCCATATACAGCGCCGCATTAATAAAACCGGTCAAACAATGCGAATCGCAACCGGTACGGGGCAGCTATTTTAATAAGATATTTGTTTAATCATTTGTTAATTACCGGATAAAATCCGCTTCTCTTGTTATAGCTTTTCACTCATTGTAAAGCCAGGCCAGTATAAACCCTGGTTACCTGTAAAGTTTTTCAGTATAAGACAAGTATAAGATACACCGATGTTGGTTCGGTGTTAATAAGGTACAAACCCAGATCTCACCCAGATCAAACCCAGATCTCACCCAGATCAAGCCCAGGCAAACTCTGTGTAATCCCTGCGTTTAAGCTGTGTTAATTGAGTGTTTGTTGGCTGCTTGTATCGAAGGAGCACCGTACATTCACCGTATAAAGACCGGCGAGAGTATTGCCAGGAAACTTATTACCTATGGGAAAAGTTGATTGTCGGGCAAGCCAGTCCCAATGGCGCAAACCAGTTCTAAAGACAGATCATAAATAAGCTCGTTGATCATACACGGTCTCGCGTAACGGCAGTACATGTAACCAGCCTGGGAATTACTTGTAGCACTATTCTGAGTAGTATACCGAAATGGCTGACCGATTATTCGAGCTGACTTAAGAGCATGCTGACTATAGGAGCAAATAGGTGGAGTAAGGGATTTGATCTTCCCGTATAGTAATTGTACGAAAGCCCGGCCCACAAGTCTGGCTATTCAATTATCAAAAAAATCATTACTCTTGATCCAAAACAAGTCATTCATCCAACTCCTTTGAAAATCTTCATCAGTGATCCGGACATATACAGGTTAACCAAAATAAGGATAGGGTTTAACAATATAAAACCGGGAAAATAGCTTCTAAAATACCGCCCAGGATCATTAATTGGGCAAATTCATGCACACCCTATTCAAAACCCAGCAGTAATTCTATGGCTGAATTGTTGTTGCTATTTTGGAAATACAGGGTATGAAAGAGCCATTGAGTGTACTGATTATTGACGACGACGAGGATATGTGCCATTTATTAAAACGAATTCTGGCAAACAGGAAAATGCATGTTTCCACTGCCCATAGCCTCAAAGAAGGTCTCCATTGCATGGAGCAGGTAAATCCCAAAGTCATTTTCCTGGATAACAATTTACCGGATGGAACAGGGGTTGGTTTCATTAAAAAAATCAAGGCGTTTAACCGCAATATCCAGGTGATCATGATCACAGGTGATACGCTGGAAGGATTAAAGGAAAATGCGCTCAAAGCCGGTGTTCATTCATTTTTATCCAAGCCTTTTAGCTACGACCTGATTGATAAAACAGTACAATCACTGAGTAGCGCATTACCAGCTATTTTTTTTCCACTTTTATCAGTCTTTTCCTTTTTTTCGGAGTCAGCATAGAAAGATCATCTCCCATCAGCATCCCCCAGGGTTTCAGTCCTTCTACCCTGTCGAATATGACTTTCATAATTGCTATTCCCGGTATTGACAGGAACATTCCTGATACTCCCGCTAAAGCGCCTCCGATTAATACGCCAATAATACTTACCAGTGCATTGATCCGCACTTTGGAACTTACTACATAAGGCATCAGCAGGTTGTTATCGATAAACTGTACTATCAACAGCGTCACTCCAACCCATATGATATCGGTGAGTTCGGTGGATGTAGTGAGCGTAATGGCCATACAGATGACGGTAGCTACCAGCATTCCCACATAAGGTATCATATTAAGGATAGCAGCAAGTACTGCCAGGAAAATCGCATACTGGATGCCCACGATCAAAAACCCAGTTGCATTGAGTGCTGCTACAATTGCCATTTCAATAAGTAAACCAACCATATAACCCTGCACAATATTCTTGGATTCCTGCATTACTTCCTGCACGCTTTCATGATGTTTCTCCTGGAAGCTATCAATAAAAAATTTCCTGATCAAACCACGATAGTACATTATCAGGAAGGTATAGAGCGGCAATAGTACAACCATTAACAAAGCCTGCACAGCCGTAAAAATAGTTGTGCCTACGATGGTCGTGCCCGAGCCCTTTATATCTGCTGTCGCATCCTGTATCGCTTTGTCCTGTTGTTTGTAACTGAAGTTGAATTGCTGGCTTACCCATTTTTTAACCGTATGAATATGATCATTCAAATGTTGTTTGATAGCGGGAAGATCATTTGCAAAACTTGATACCTGCGAAGAAAGAAAGTAGATAATACCCCCAATAAATATAAGCGCAAGCAGGATAGAGAGCAACATTGCCAGAACTTTCGGAAATCTTCTTCTTACAAGCCAGTTATTGACAGGTAATAATAAGATAGCCAGAACAATAGCAAAGAAAAGCGGCATCAGGATATCACTACCGATATAAATGATCCCTCCAAGCAACACGATTGCAAGCAGGTTCATAGTAAACTTCAGGTAGAACGGTGAAGGTTGGTTCTCGGCAGCCATACAGGTGGTTTATTTATTTTTAAATGATATATAAAACTGTACCAGATTTGTCTGACCTGTCATCCAGGTGTCCTGAAATGAAGCATTTCACTGCAAAGTAGGCTAATTGTATAGAGTATCATTCTATTTTGCTAACCCGTCTGAATACTTTCACCAGGGCCATCATTTTTGAAGATTCGCTACCAGGCAACTGTTCAAACCCACTTTATACGTGTGCATACGATACGACTTTAAACAAAAAGAATAAAATAAATGCGGAATGAGTTAATAAAAGGCGGGCAGGTATGAACAAGGAATAGTCGCCCCCTGGGAAATAAGCTATTTATCGGGTAATCCTTTCTCTTTTAGTACTTTTTGTTCATCGCCTGTTATATAAGCGAATATTTTCAGCGACTGATCCTTGCACTGAAGAAAATAAATAACATCAAAATCAATAACGATCTCCTTTTTATTTTCAGGCAGGTACACTGACGACCAGTTGACTTTTACCATAACATGGTATTCATCCAGTTCCGTAATGTTTTTGGAAACAATAGCCATTGATTTAGTACCAATGCTCTTGTAAAATGCATATCCTTTCGGGATCGCTTTTTTAAACTCCTCATCATTACGACCACAGATTATTCCAACAGGACTGGCTTCTACAAAACAATCGGCAAAAGCTTTTACTGCACCGTCCGTATCAGCCTCAGCGCCCTGTAAAAAAGAATTAACCCGTGCGGCATAGGCATCAAAAAAAGAATCTATCTTTTCCTTTAGCATTGCCATATCAAAAAAATTAATCGTCAAAGTGTGTATTCCTGTCCATAATTCCGTTTACGTTTGCTCCTGGAATTAGGAAAAAGTACATCATGTGCTGTCTCATATCCTTCGTCGGCCACCCGGCTACGCTGCTTGTTTTTCTTAATCCGTTTTTGAGTATAGGCATATACAAAAATTCCAGCCATAGTGGCTGCCGCAGCTGCTAAAAGTATCCTGTTTTTTGTCTTCATCTAAGTGGTTTTTCCAGAAAATGCAAAAAACATACCAATAGAAATTCGAAAATCCGGAAATTAACAGGTCAGATTACATGATTAATAGGCCTATTCTCAAATTTATGGGCTTTGGAATTTCCAGTTTGTATTTTTGCTAAATGAATGGAATAGGCAATCTTATTTGGCTCCTGTTTGGAGGTTTGCTGGCAGCGCTTGGCTACCTGATCGGAGGACTTGTATTATGTTTAACAATTGTCGGGATACCCTGGGGACTTCAATGTTTTAAACTTGCCAGTCTTGTTTTATGGCCATTTGGTAAAAAAGTAGTGAATGATCCGCAAACTCCCGGCTGTTTGAGTACTCTATTTAACCTTATCTGGATCATCTGCGGCGGCTGGTATACCGCTCTTGTACATCTTGTCATGGGGCTTTTGCTGAGCATCACGATTGTCGGCATACCCTGGGGCCGCCAGCATTTTAAGTTAATTGAAATATCTCTGATGCCTTTCGGGAAAAGGATTCTTCCTGCCTGATTTACCCGATTTTTTTTACGGAAAATAAAAGATCCGGATTTATTGGTTTATTTCGCCGTTCATTGATAATTGTTATTGGTATGATCTCTTATTTTGAAGCCGCACTTACACATTTGTCTATTCACCAGGCCGGAAACAAACTGACAGGGGAAGACCCTGTACTTTCCGAGGAAGCTTTTACCCAGGAGGACGAGATATTGGATAAATTGTTAATGCAATATTTCCTGAATCCTTTTGAAAAAAATAACGAGACGTATCATTTCACTCATCCCGCCGGCGATCTTCGGTTGAATACCGTTTTTCATTTTGCAGAACTGATCTTCCAGGATAAAACGATCCTGCATGAAGCATCAAGGCAGATCGTCAATCACCTGCATGATATTTCCACACATCCCAAAATTAAATCGGGAGAATTATATCTTGCTTATTTCACCAATGTACAAATAGAAGGTGAATTGCTTGATGCTATCGGCATTTTTAAATCAGAAACAAAAGAAACCTTTCTAAAAGTAGTAAGAGCGAAAAAAGATTTTCAACTGGAGTATGAAGAGGAAGCGATCAATATCAAAAAACTGGATAAGGGTTGTCTTATTTTTAATACCGGTAAAGAAGAAGGATATAAAATAGCCGTGATCGATCAAACGAATAAGAACACGGAAGCCGCTTACTGGGTAGATGATTTCCTGAAATTAAAAGTCCGCAATGACGAGTATAACCAGACGCACACTACACTGCATGTGTATAAGAATTTTGTAACACAAAAAATTGACGAAGAGTATGATGTATCCAAGGCCGACAAAATTGATATGCTGAACCGGTCGATGAAATATTTTAAGGAAAAAGACAGTTTCGATCTCGATGAATTTGCCAGCGAAGTGATTGGTGACAAAAAAGGGATTAATCTCTTCAAACAATATAAACAGGAATACGAACAGGAGTTTGATATTCCTATCGGCGACACTTTTTCAATTTCGAATGCGGCTGTCAAAAAACAGGCAAGAGTCTTTAAAAGCGTGCTTAAACTCGATCGGAATTTTCATATCTATATTCACGGCAACCGCGAGCTGATCGAACAGGGCGTAGACCAGGATGGCCGAAAATATTATAAGTTATATTTTGAGAATGAAATGTAAGCACTGCGTATCCTGAACAGGCAAATTCCCAACTCATCCACTTTCTATCGCAATACATACAGGAATTGATTTCCTGCGCCTATCCCCCCTGTCTATTTTTGACCCGAATTTTATTTACCCATTTATAAACCTACCATGAAAATGAAACGTGCTATATTTTTTGCTTTATTGTTATTTCCGTTTTCATTATTTGCGCAACTGGGACTTAAAGCCGGTTATAACTATTCTTCCATCAGCAATGCCAAACAGATCAATAGCAGCAGCCGCTCGGGTTTTCATGCCGGGGTCTTTCTTGCGCCTTCAGCAAAGGGACTGATCAGTTCACGCACAGAACTTATCTTTTCACGACAGGGATATAATTTTGAGACGGGCACGAACACCGGTAGTGTAGACCTGGATTATATTATTTTACCCCAGCTCATGGGAATCAATCTTACAAAATTTGTACAGTTGCAGGCGGGCTTCCAGTTTGCTTATTTGATCAATGCAAAAGCAGACAGTACAAAAGCTACCGGCACAGCCAACCCGGTCAGCAAGATGACCGATCTGTATAACCGTTTTGATTATGGATTTGCAGCCGGTGTAGAAATTCACCCGGTAAAAGGGTTGATACTTGGCGCAAGGGCCAATTTCAGCCTGGGGAAATTATATAAAGAACCGCAGCCCGGTCGTACGCCTTCATTTATTCCGGATATCAGGGCTAAAAATGATGTGGTGCAGGTATTTGCAGGATGGAAATTCGGATCTTAAGGACAGGCCGTTGTACAGAGCCTGGCTCTCAGCTTATCTGTTAATCTCCATTGATAGAATAGGAAATAAAAAAATACATACACTGTAGAAGTAAAAATTCAAGTATCAGATCCTGAATTTTTACTTTGTACTATTATTTATTCATTTAAATAAGCCTGTAATAGCCCGGCATTCTTGTTTGCACGGAGTTTAGAGATCGCTTTATCCTTGATCTGGCGCACACGCTCGGGCGTAAGATCAAACTTAATGGCTATTGCTTCAAGACTAAGTGGATACTCTACACCTATTCCAAAGAAATAACAGATCATTTGTTGTTGCCGGCTATCAAGCGTATCGAGTGAGCGGCGAAGTTCCTGTTTAAGAGAACTGCGGCGACTCAGTTTGTCATCGGTACTGGAAGCATTCGGGTTCTGCAGGGTATCCAGCAGGTTGCCATCTTCTTCTTCAGTCAACGGCGCATCGAGACTTATATGCTGGCTTCCCAGCTCAAGCGTAGCACTGATTTCTTCCGGTTGCAGACCGAGCACCTCGGCTATTTCTTCTACAGATGGAGCGCGGCCCAATTCCTGCTCAAGCGAGGTATATGAATTCTTGATCTTATTCTTCAATACCATTTTATTATGCGGAAGTCTTATCATTTTGGCTTGCTCACTGATAGCCTGCAGGATACTTTGGCGGATCCACCAAACAGCGTAGGAAATAAATTTAAATCCTCTTGAATCATCAAAACGTTGCGCGGCTTTCATCAGACCGATATTGCCTTCATTGATCAGGTCAGATAAGGCAAGTCCCTGCCCCTGGTATTGTTTAGCAACAGATACAACGAAACGAAGATTGGCCTTGACCAGGCGCTCTACTGCTTCTTTGCTTCCTTCTTTGATTAATCGGGCTAAACGTACTTCCTCTTCGGGAGCTACCATTTGTTCTTTACTAATATCTACAAGATATTTTCCTAGGCTGGGGGATTCCCGGTTCGTTATAGAAGCGGAAATTTTAAGTTGACGCATAATTAAGGGTTACAGGGTTGGAGGTAATAGGTTACTGATTAATTTCTATGTAAAGGAACAACCTTGCTGCCTGTTAATAAATAGATAAACCCTTCATTCTACGGTAATGTAAACAACTATATCTTGTAGGCATAGCTCTACCCCTGCTAAGTGCAAACCCTAAAAACCAGATTCCGGCTAATTGATATAAATCAATGCTTTATTTTTTACTATACACGCATAGTATCCGGTAACCAGTTCTTAATCGCCCTTTTGATCGTATCAGGGCTGAGACCTTCAGCCAGCGCACGTTTGACCAATGCAGGCAGCTCTTCATCAGATGCAAAGCGAAGGGCAGCCAGTTGACCAAAAGAAAGCCGGTCTTCAAGTAAATCAAGCCGCTCCCCTGTTAATACAAAATACCTGAATCGCAGCTCCAGCCTGACGATCCTGTTCTGACAGGTGAGTGCATAATGCTGCCGCAACATAAAAGAAAGCCAGGTCAGTAAAACAACCAAAGAAGTAATAATGATCCACTCCAAACTACTGTGCCTGTAAATGCCCCTGATACCAATAATCAGCAATGCTAAACAAAGAGGATAAAAAATAAAATGATGCGGCGTATAATATTGTACATGGTTTGAATAGTCCTGCTTTTTCATAAATGCGCTTTTGATGATAATACAAATTTGACGCCTTTTATGCCAGGAACGATAGTTATTTTAGAAGAACTACTTATAAGACATCAAAGAATTGCCAGGATACCTAACCAATACTGACTCACAAAGTGGCATCTCTCCTTTACCTTCTTCCTTCTTTTACCTCTTAGTTTGTATTAACCCGATTGATCTCATCTGCCGCACCACCTGTCTGTCTCTTAGCAGGAGATTTTATCGCCTTACCAAAACGATAATTGATGGATAACGCCACCAGCCTCGTATCTCTTTTAAGGCTGAAAAATTCATCTACGGTTTCAAAATGTGTAAGACCCTGCATGGCCTGTGTGTAGAGTATATCACGGAAGCTAAGCCTGATAGTCGCTTTGTTTTTCATCGCCTGTTTTGAAAAACCAACTGATAGTTGCCCGGTAGGGTCCAGTACTTCCTGGATATCATTCTGGTTTTTTGTAATGTAGAAACCGCTGAGTTCAGCAGCCCAGCCTTTTGCAAACCTGAATTGGTTATTGATATTCATATTCAACTGGCTAATGGACGCTTTATACTTTTTCCATAATACGCCTTCGATCCTTTTATGATTAAAAGTAGCCTGCGCATAAAGCGACCACCAGGAAGCAGGTGATACCTGTATGCTCGTAGTGAGTCCAAGATTTTGCATCCTGCCGATATTGCCTTCGGTATACACGATACGCCCCGTACTTGTATCAGAATAAAATACCTGGGAGATATAATCTTTGATAAGACTATAGTTAATGCCTGTTGATAAAACCTCTTTGTACAAGTGATTCAATTCAATATTCCAGGTGTACTGGGGTTTGAAAAAAGGATTACCGGTCTGGTAAGTGTATTTGTTGATAATGATAACAAATGGATTCAGTTTTTGAAAAGCCGGACGGTCTATCCTGCGACCTCCCCTCAGGGTAAAACTATTGGAGGAGTCGACCTTATAAGTGATAAATACAGTGGGAAAAAGACTTTGGTAATTCCGGTTAAAGGCAGAGTCCTTATTCATCACATTGCCTAACTGGTTTGCCCTGTATCCTGTATACTCATACCGCAGGCCTCCCTGCAGTCCCCATCTGCCTGTTTTGCTGTCTACACTGGAGTAAATCGCGTGTATATTTTCGGTGTATAAAAAATGATTGCTCTTTCCATAATCGTCTTTCCATTGGTTAGACTCCAGGTAATAGTATTGTGCAAGATTGTCTGTAGATACCCGTGATGTTTTGCCCCCCGCTTCAAACATTATCCCACCCATTTTTTTTGAATAGTCTGTCTTTGCAGAAAAGATTGTAATGGAAGAAGGAATGCTTCCCCTGGTAGCTTCTGCATCAGCGCCCGGGGAAAGTAATTTGTTCTCGAAAAATTGCTGGCCTTTAATATCATACCCGATCAGGTCCAGGTCTGCCGTCCATTCTGTACTGGCATTGAATGCATGTCTTGCATTGAAGTTCAGCCCGCCTTGTTTCATATTACTCCCGTTCGCACTGTTAGTCATAATACTGGAATCAACCACTCCTGTTTTATCTTTCCACAATGCTGTGCTATTCCCGTTATTGGTGCGATCAAGGGTCATACCCGTCAATACAAAACCCACTGTTGTTTTTTTATCAAGGAAATAATCAACGCCAGTCCTGATAGTATGTGTTGTTCCGCTGAATTTTGTACGGTTGGGTTGTTCAAGCAGGGAAGTGATATTGCTCCTGTCGGGCGTATAATAAGTGCGCAATGCATACAGGTCCATAAAATTCCTGCCGATATTGATACTATATGTCAGGAAGAAATTAACGGCACCATTGCGGTAATTAAATACAAGACTGCTGTTGGTTTTTGGTAACCGGCCCTGGATATAGGAGAGACCGGCATTTCCATTAAATCCTTTTTGTTTGTTCTTCTTTGTTTTAATATTAATAATGCCTGCATTACCTGCCGCATCATATTTGGCTGATGGGTTGTCGATCAATTCAATGAGTTCTACCTGTGAAGCACTCATACCCGCCAAGAGGTTTTGCAGATCAGTACCTGAAAGCTGGGTGAGTTTGCCGTCGAGCATTATCTGTACTCCTGGCCGGCCTTTCAAACTGATATTACCATTCTTGTCAACAGTAACACCTGGCGATTTTTCCAGTACTTCGAGAATAGTTGATCCGGTGTTGGTGATACTCGCATCTACATTCACCACCGTCTTATCAGCAAAATGTTGCACGAAGGGTTTTTTAGCCGTTACAGTTACATCCTGTAATAAACCAACCTCCTGCTTCATTATAATAGTTACAGAAGGATTACTACCATGCTGCAAATCGATAGCGGTTATTTCCACCTTATATCCCAGCCTGCTTACCCGGCATAGATAATGGCCTGGTAAAACAGTATTGAACAGCGCTACACCATCCTTACCCGTTACAACTGTACTCACTACTGAAGAATCTTTTTTCAAAAGACTGACCGTAGCGTCTGTTATGGCAAGCTGGCTTGTTTCCAGTACAAGTATGCGGATCTCCGCCTTTGTTACCGGTTGCACATAGCCTGCGAAACAGCTAAAAAAAGTAAACAGGGATAAGGAAAAGATTTTGCGCATAGCAGTTAATTAGTTCCAATTTACCAAAGCCAGTAAATACAAAAAGACCTTTTAGGTTTAACGGTTAAATAATCAGATGAATAGCATAAGCCGGGGAAACAATTGAAAATAGCATACCGGAGCAACGCGTTTGTACATTTCTCCGGTGTATATATATCCCTATTTATAGGGAGTACTGTTATATCTTTTTATAACTGATGCAGGAGCTATCCTGCATTACTGTAATCTTCCTGGCAAAATAAACCGGCTTGCATTTGATCGTATATATATTGAACTGGCGGAATACACAAATGAGAATAGTTCAACGTCCGATGAACGATGAGCCCTGAACTCAGACAAACTTTATAACGAAGCCCGTAAAGTGAGATAAAAAGGAATGGCCACATGATCGGTGGACTGGTCCAGTATTAAACTGGCCGTTTTCTCGCCCATCATCTGGAAGTCCGTTGAAATAGTTGTAATGCCTTTCAGTATTATTTTCTTTAGAGAAGTTTCATTGTAGGAGATCACTCCTACATCCTTGCCCACTTTTAAACCAGTCGCCAGTATTTTCTCGATCAATATGACAAGATCTGTCTCCATCAGGTTGATATAGACCTCGCCCTTGCCGATTGGCTCTTCTTCAATATTGTGCACCAGTTTATAATTGAAAGCGTATTGCTGGCAATACCGCAGGAAGCCGTCCAGTATCTCTTTAGGATGATAGGTGTATTCAGGAAATATGATCTTGATCGTATGATACTTGCTTAACTGTTCATTGGCCTGCACCAGCGCATTATAAATATCTTCTTCAAAATCTTCATATACAGCCGCGTAATTACCCGTTACTCCAGGCACCAGTTTATCAAGGATGATCAGTTTGTCTTTTGGTATACTATTGATCACCTCATGCGCGTTTTCACCGCCTTCCATAAAATGCGGGATGATCACATAATGCGAGTAATGTTCTTTCTGACTGCTGAGCAATTGTTTGAAAAAGGAAAAATCGTTGTTATAAATATAAAAGTCTATGGCAGCCATGTCTCCCAGCGACGCGACCAGTGAATCATAGATGATTTTTTTGTGTGCGCTCAGTTTATTAAACAGAAGAAAGATCTTCAGTTTTGGACTCAGTTCCGCATTCTTTACAAAATATCCCTTGCCTGGTACAGAGCCCAGTACCTCGTTTTTTTTGAGATGTTTGTATCCTTTTTCTGCAGTATCCCGTGAAATCTCAAATTCAAAACTGAGTTCATTGATGGAAGGAAGCATATCATTTTCCTTCAGTACCCCTTCCGCGATCGCTTTTACAATACAATTGGCTAATTGCAGGTATTTGGGCGTGGCGGAGTAATAATCAATAAAGAGGTGTTTGAAAATAACTGGCTGTTTCATTCCGCATTCGTTCAGTGAGGTTCAAACTTACATTAAAATGAAAAGACTGCTGTTTTAAAGCTGGTTTTTAGTCAAAATAGTGGCTTTTTCTGACCATGACAGTACATGATAGGGAATAATAGGGATCCTTTTATCTTTAAATCCGAATTGCTTCCATACGAAAAAAGGTTAATCCATGGGTATTATTCTAGGTGTTCTATTCCATTTCATAGGTGGTTTTGCGTCCGGCAGTTTTTATATTCCTTATAAAAAAGTAAAAGGCTGGGCCTGGGAAAGCTATTGGATCGTGGGAGGCATTTTCTCCTGGCTGATCATTCCCCCTTTGGCTGCTTATCTTACCGTACCAGCTTTCGCGGAAATCATCAGGCAAACAGATACCAGTACGCTGGGAATGACCTTCCTGTTTGGTGTGCTCTGGGGTATTGGTGGGCTCACTTATGGCCTTGGAGTAAGATACCTGGGCGTATCACTGGGCAGCAGTATCATCCTGGGCCTTTGCATGGTGTTCGGGGCCATTATACCTTCTATTTATTATGACCTTTTTCCCCAGGCCGGCAAGGATACATTTGGTATGCTGGTCAATTCTACCTGGGGACTCACCGTGCTGGCCGGCCTGGCCGTCTGCGTGATCGGCATTGTTATTTGTGGAAAGGCAGGCATGATGAAAGAAAAACAACTAAGCGCCACCGGCACAGATCCGCATGGTGTGCAGGTAAAGACTGAATACAAATTTGGACTGGGTATGACGGTTGCCATCATTTCAGGCATCCTGAGCGCGTGTTTCAACTTTGGACTTGAAGCAGGCAAACCTATGGCGGATATGGCCAATGAATTATGGAAGACCGCCAATCCGGCTGAAGAAGGAAAATTTCTTTTCCAGAATAATGTAGTCTATATCGTCATCTTATGGGGTGGTCTGACTACCAATTTTATCTGGTGCATGCTACTGAATGCACGCAATAAGACCTTTGGTGATTATACCAATAAAAAGACCCCGCTTTTATCCAATTATGTTTTTGCAGCATTAGCCGGAACTACCTGGTTTCTCCAGTTCTTTTTCTATGGCATGGGCGAAAGTAAGATGGGCAATGGAGCGAGCTCATGGATCCTGCACATGGCTTTTATCATACTGGTGGCGAACATGTGGGGATTGGTATTAAAAGAATGGAAAGGCGTAAATAAAAAAACAAGCACAACCGTGATCGTTGGGATCATTGTCATCATCCTATCTGTACTGCTGGTAGGTTATGGTAATTCCCTGAAGTAATTTTTAAAGAATCAATTGAAATTTTTATGAGCACAAAAACCCCTGGAAAATTGGTGGCGGCGAACTTCAAACATGTGAGCTATCTCTGGGATGAACAAAAAGCGGCAGCACTGGCAGGTGATGAAGTGGCATTACTGATCTACCGTTCTAATTTATTGGGCGCTGATCTTCGTTTAACGAATTATGGAGGTGGGAACACTTCCTGCAAAGCCATGGCAAAAAATCCGTTGACAGGAGAAGAAACGGAAGTAATGTGGGTAAAAGGATCCGGCGGTGACCTGGGCACATTGAAAAAAAGCGGGCTTGCCGCATTGTATGTTGACCGGCTTCGCAGTCTTAAAAATGTATACCGTGGCATTGCATACGAAGATGAGATGGTTGAGCTCTTTAATCATTGTATTTACGACCTGGCTTCCAAAGCCCCGTCTATCGATACACCACTACATGGTTTTCTTCCATTCAAACATATCGACCACCTGCATCCTGATGCAGCTATTGCCATTGCAGCGGCAAAAGACAGTGAGCTCATCACCAGGGAACTATTTAATGGTACGATAGGTTGGGTAAAATGGCAGAAGCCCGGGTTTGACCTGGGATTGGAATTAAAAAAATGCCTGGATGAAAATCCCGGTATCCGTGGTATTATGCTGGGATCGCATGGATTGTTTACCTGGGGCGATACGGCCTATGAAAGTTATATGAATACACTGGAGGTCATTGAACGTTGCGCGGAATATCTCGAAGACCATATTGGCAAAAAGGGACCTGCTTTTGGTGGGGCGAAGATCCAGTCTTTACCAAAAGAAAAAAGATTATCACAGGCTGCCGCACTGGCGCCTGTATTACGTGGCTTATGTTCATCAGCAGTTCATATGATCGGTCATTTTACCGATGATGAACGTGTATTGGAATACATCAACTCCAATGATCTTGAAAGACTGGCCCCACTGGGGACCAGTTGTCCTGATCATTTTCTGCGTACAAAGATCAGCCCCCTGGTACTTTCACTGGGAGCGGATGAAGAGTTGAAAGATGCCACAGCCATCAAACAACAATTAACTCCGGCTTTCGCCGCGTACAGGAAAATGTATGCGGATTATTATACAACCTGCAAACATCCGAATAGCCCGGCCATCCGTGATGCTAATCCCGTGGTGATATTGTATCCGGGTGTAGGCATGTTCACTTTTGCAAAAGACAAACAAACTGCAAGAGTAGCAGCTGAATTTTACATCAATGCGATCAATGTAATGAAAGGCGCGGAAGCTATTTCCGCATACACATCATTACCGAGACAGGAAGCATTTAATATTGAATACTGGCTACTGGAAGAAGCAAAACTGCAACGGATGCCAAAGCCAAAAGCATTATCCGGCAGGATAGCCGTTATCACCGGAAGTGCCGGTGGGATCGGAAAAGCGATTGCCAAAAAATTTGCGGCAGAAGGTGCCTGTGTATTGATCAATGATAATGATGAAGCAAGGCTGGAACTGGCAAAAGATGAATTCGAAAAACAATTTGGTAAAGATGTTTTTGCTATTGCCCTGCTGGATGTAACCAATGCGGACACGATCAGAAACGCTTACAATACCGCGGCCCTTGAATTTGGCGGAGCAGATATTATCGTTAATAATGCAGGACTCTCTATTTCAAAACCTATTGAAGCACATACTGAAAAAGACTGGGACCTGTTATATGATGTATTGGTAAAAGGACAGTTCCTCGTGACACAGGCAGGAGTAGACATCATGAGAAAACAGGATATGGGAGGCGATGTACTGAATATAGTAAGCAAGAATGCGCTGGTCAGCGGACCT
>CAZGSG010000030.1:0-28601 GCA_964528095.1 uncultured Terrimonas sp. | reverse complement strand
AATGGAACCCATTGTCATTTGGTAAATTAAGAGTCAGTTATGCGAAAGCAGGATCTGATCTCGGCCCTTACGAGACAACTAGTTTTTATAGTGTAGGAACGGTTTATGGCGGGGCTTCTGTTGTTAATACACTGGCTGTACCGGATAACTTATACAATCCTACTCTTCGTCCTTCTTTTGCAAACTCATATGAAGCGGGTATCGAACTTAAATTCCTGAAGAACCGTATCGGTGCAGATTTTACCTATTATAATCAGAAGAATAAGGACCAGATCATCAATCTTGATATATCAGGCGCCAGCGGCTTCGGATCTACCACTATCAATGCAGGCCTGATAGAAAACAAAGGCTTTGAGCTCACATTGAGTGGTACTCCTGTGCAAACAAAAAAACTGACATGGAATACTACATTCAACATAAGCCAGAATAAAAACAAAGTAGTGGAATTGTATCCTGGTATCAATACATATACTTATGGGTCTACTACTTATTCAAGCGTGACCACTTACCTCAATTCTTATGTCGGCATGCCATTCGGTAGTCTGGTAGGACCGGCGTATAAGCGTGATGCAGCAACGGGTCAAATACTGTTAGGGGCAAATAACCTCCCACTATTCACGGAGTCAACATTTAATTTCGGAAGCGTGCTTCCTGACTATACAGGTGGATTTCAGAATGCTGTCCGGTTCATGAATTTTGAGCTTTCAGCCACTACGGATTTCCAGTTTGGCGGACAATTCTTCAGCCGGTCCAAAATGCTGGCGGTAAGAACGGGCCAGGACGCATCTACCGTGGTATTGAATGATAAAGGAAAAAACATCCGCGAACCAATAGCAAATGGTGGTGGTATAAGGATCGATGGTATTTCTGATATCACTAAACTTCCTGTTACCGCTTATGTAGATCCACAGGCCTACTACGGTGTTATTGCAAGACGTACATACGAAGACTGGGTATTTGATGCATCTTATATCAAACTAAGAGAAGTAAGACTTGGGTATACATTTAGTAAGGCAACCTTAGGCAAACTACCGGTACAGGCTATTTCCCTGGCATTGATAGCACGCAACCCCGCGATGATCTGGCAGAAAGCACCTAAGGGATTAGATCCATCGGAGCTGTCAACTGGTAGTCAGTCCATCGGCTGGTTTGAATCAGGGCAATCCAATACAGTGCGCTCTTATGGTATCAACTTAAACGTAACCTTCTAAAAAAATACTATGAAAAAAATATTCTATATACTGCTTGGCAGTTTGTTTGCAGCCAGTTGTAATAAATTCGATTCGGATATTAATATCAATCCAAATCAACCATCCCAGGCTACCGCAACCCAGCTGATCGCAAATGCTGAATTGTTTTTATCCGGGCTCAGCGCTACTCCTGGTGGTGAGTTTGTTGCGCAATACTTATCAGAGACACAGTACCCGACAGCTTCTCTTTATCCAGAAGGCGGTACGAGCTTCTATGGTTTGTACCAGGGACCGCTTATGAACCTGCAGACAGTGCTGAATTTGCCTACGCTAAGTCTTCTTGACGGGCCAGCCAACAACCAGTATGCTGTTGCAAAGATCCTGAAGGCTTATTTTATGTGGCATATCACTGACAGATGGGGAGATGTGCCTTACACAGAAGCATTAAAAGGAAGAGATAATCTTACTCCAGCATACAATACACAGCAGGTAATTTATGATAGTATGTTTGTGCTTTTAAAAGAAGCGCATACAATGATCGTCACTGGTAATATTACCAACGATATTATGTACGCTGGCGATATGACCAAATGGAAAAAACTGGCAGCTACGCTTCGGATGTTAATGGCGCTGCGTTTATCAAAGATCAATCCTGCAAAAGGCAATACCGAGTTTAATGCAGCTATTGCTGACGGTGTAATGACTACCAACGCAGACAATTTTGTTTATAAACACTTGGCCGACGCAAATAACCAGATCTACTGGTATGGACAGATATTTGGCATGAACCGCGAATGGTGGGCTGTAAGTTCATTACTCGTTAATAAGATGAAACCGGTTGGAGATCCCCGTTTGGCTGTTTATGCCAACCCGGCGAAAACAAATGGTCAGTATACAGGTCTGCCATTTGGTACTACTACAGGTATGCCCAATACCACCACTTATTCTTTACTTGGTTCTGCTATCTGGGCACAGAATGCACCGGTCTACCTGGTTACCTATGCACAGGTATTATTTGCAAGAGCAGAAGCTGCAAAGCTCGGCTGGATAACAGGCAATGACGTAACGGCCAAAACAAACTATGATCTTGCTATCGAACAATCAGTAAGACAATGGAATAAAGACAATATAACAGGGCTGCCGGCGATGATGGCATTTCCTGAAATAGCCTATAACCCGGCGACTGCAATAGAGCAGATCGCTACCCAACGCTGGGTACATTTGTTTATGCATGGATATGAAGGTTGGGCAGAATGGAGAAGAACAGGATACCCCGCGCTGGCGCCGCCAGTTGGTGATCCTACGAAACCAGTGCCTCGCAGGAACTCTTATCCTGCAACAGAACAATTCAACAATACGGAAAACTACAGGGAAGCGGTTCAGCGACAATTTAATGGCGCTGACAATATACTTGGAAGAGTGTGGTGGGATAAACCGTAAAAAGGATACAGCACGCTAAATTAAAAACGGTCGGAATAATCAAAGCCTGATTATTCCGACCGTTTTTAATTTAGTCTTATCTGATTACTGGTACGCTTAGGCACGCAGTGGAATACTGATCTATTTACGACGGCTACTAAAAAAATCTTTCATCAATTGTCCGCATTCCTCTTTTAGCATACCACGTATAAGTTCTGTTTTGGGATGAAAAGGCCAGTTGGCGCCTGTTGTTTTTCGGTAACCATTTTTTTCATCATCTGCGCCGTAAATCACACGGCCGATTTTACTCCAGTACAAAGCTCCGGCGCACATCAGGCAGGGCTCGACCGTCACATAAAGCGAAGCTTCGGGAAGGTATTTACTACCCAGGAAATTAAAGGCGGAAGTAAGGGCAATGATTTCCGCATGAGCTGTGGGATCACTCAATTTCTCCGTCATGTTATAACCCCTGGCGATCAGTTTGCCATTGAGTACAATAACAGCACCTACAGGTACTTCTTCCTCCTCGTAAGCCCTCCTGGCCTCTTTCAGGGCAAGCGTCATATAGTATTCATCTGTCATGCGAACATAAAATTACAATTGTTTCACTGTAACGCTTCCTTCGTGGCATGATATTTTGATTAGTACAGGTATATAAATCACTTTTAAAATAACTGGTATGAACAAACTATTAATTGGCTTCTCTGCAGGCCTGCTTGTAGGCATTTTATTCGCTCCTGCCAAGGGCTCTGAGACCCGCGATAGTATATCCCGGAAAGGAAGAGACCTGAAAGACAAATTTGACGACCTGGTCGATTCTATAACAGATCAATTCCATTCCTTAAAGGACGACGCGGAAGATTTGGCAGAAAAAGGAAAACAACAGGCACAGTCATTTGCAAACGAAGTAAAATCGTATTAGTAACTAGTATACATTATTGAGTGGTAGCTATGCTATGCATTTAATAAAAAGGCATTATCCTGCGATAATGCCTTTTATTTTATACTTATAACCCCAGGAATGAAATGGGATAAAAAGAAATTGCCCGTAAATTTTCTTTACAGGCAAATTAACTTGCTATCTTACAGGACAGCCGAACTCAAACGCTGAAAAACACAATGTATAGATTTATAAATGCCTTTATTAAAGGATCAGGATCAACAGCAGGATAATGATAATAATAGCTCCAACAGATAAATAAACACCACCCTTCATTTCCTTAGACTCTTTGTTCATACTACGTAATTCCTTTTTTAAGGCCTTACGCTCTGCTCTGCTGAGTGAAGATTTATCCATTTCCTTTATTTCCTTCACGCGGGCGCTGATTTCTTCAAGCCTGGCTTTCTGCCCATCTGTAAGGTTGATCACCTTTTCGGTAGTTGGATTATTGTTTTCTACAGGAGCGGCATATGAATTGGAAACGCTGATGGTAAGTAGTATACCTAAAAGGAGGACGCTTGCTTTTAATTTCATAATGTTGGTTTGTATTGTTATACAAGCAAAAACTTTTCCATTTCATTAACAGCTAAAAAAACCATGATTTCTGCCATAATTATGGGCATATGGGGTATTTTTTCTACAGAAAGCGTTTGGTTAACAGGCGGAGACATGTGTTTGAAAACAAGTGTTTGCCAATAGCCGACGATGCCCGTTGCAGAATAATAAATTAAGAATACTGATATGCCTTTGTTAACTTTCGATAACAAAGCATGTTATGCTCTCTGCTTCCACCATCAAATTATTACGGATACCCTTTTCAATTTTTCTTTCACCACTCTATTTTTTTGCATTGGCCCAGGTGCCTTGTATACATTGGGGCCGGGCTGTATTGATATTCGTGATCCTTCATTTCCTGGTGTACCCTGCCAGTAATGGTTATAACAGTTATATGGATCGGGATACCCAAAGCATTGGCGGACTGGAGAAACCTCCACCGCCATCACGCCAGCTTTTCGTGGTCACTATTGTTATGGACTGCATGGCGGTATTACTGAGTTTTCTGACAAACCCGCTTTTCGGGTTGGTGATCATCTTATATATTGGAGCGTCTAAGGCGTATAGTTATCGCGGCATACGGCTTAAAAAATTTCCGGTGATCGGTTACCTGACGGTCATTGTCTTCCAGGGAGCATTAACGTTCTGGCTGGTATATTATGGTAGTAGTTGTATTTTTTCCGTAAAAGTGCCCTGGCAGGGCATGGTCATTTGTGCCTTGCTGATAGGAGGTTTTTACCCGCTTACACAGATATACCAGCATCAGCAGGACAGGGAAGACGGAGTGATCACGATCAGTTATAAACTGGGATATACCGGGACTTTTATTTTTTGCGCGATAGTATACCTGCTTGCCTGGATATTCATGGCACAATTCTTTATCTTTTCAGAAGAACGTGATAAATTAATCGTTGTAAGCATCTTTTTCGTTCCAATTATCGTTTATTTCATCAGGTGGTTCCTGCTGGTGAGAAAAGATGTGGCTGCTGCTGACTTTAAGCGAACAATGACCATGAACTGGCTTGCGGCAATCTGTACCAATATTTCATTCATCATTTTATTAACCTGGAGGTGGTTTGAGTAAGATAATATCAATAGGTACTGCGGTTCCTGATCATAAACACGAACAGTCAAGGATCCTTGATTTCATGCAAAGAGTATATGCTGCCGGTGAGCAGGATAAGCGCAAGCTGAAATTTCTTTACAGGCAGGGTGGTATCAACACACGTTATTCTGTTATCCCAGATTATAGTCTGGCCGCCGAAGAATGGACATTTTATCCTGCTTCTGAAAACCTGGAACCATTTCCCGGGCTGGAACAACGCATGGATTGGTACCAGCGGTATGCCGCACAATTATCGCTAAAAGCTATTGATGCCTGTATTCCTGTTTCCTCCCGGCAAAAGATCACTCATATTTTAACAGTCAGTTGTACGGGCATGAGTGCGCCGGGCCTCGATCTTGAATTGCTTGAACTATTGGACCTGCCTGCAACAACCTGGCGCAGTTCTGTTAACTTCATGGGTTGTTATGCGGCCATACATGCTTTGAAAATAGCAGACGCATTTTGCAAAGCAGATAAGACGGCCAATGTACTGATCGTATGTACTGAACTTTGCACTCTTCATTTTCAAAATGAATATACTGTTGATAATATCACCAGCAGTATGTTATTTTCCGATGGCGCGGCGGCGATATTAGTTAGCGGTGAAGAAGAAGCCGGTTTGCATATCGATCATTTCTATTCCTCTGTTGCGCTCAAGGCAAAACAGGATATGGCCTGGCAGCTTTCCTCGAAAGGATTTCTGATGACACTGAGCGCCTATGTGCCGGAAATGATAGAAGAAAATTTCGATTTGCTGGTCAGAAGCGCATTGGCGGCAGGCGGAATTGAAAAAGAAAGCATCACACACTGGTGCATTCATCCCGGAGGAAAAAAAATACTGGAAGCCGTACATAAAAGTCTTGGTTTTAATAATGGCCAATTGAAGAACAGTTATGATGTATTGGCTGAATTTGGCAATATGTCTTCGCCCACAGTATTATTTGTGTTAGAAAGAATAATGAAGGAATTAAAAAATGGATCTACTGGCCAGGTCTTTGGGGCGGCGTTTGGTCCAGGGCTGACAATGGAAACTTTTATCTTATCCGCATGATCGATCTTAGCAGGCGCAGTTATACAAAAGAATTAATGGATAGCGACCAGGTTCCTTTTGCAGATATGGCCGTGACATTGAAAGAGCTGAATATCATCAATACCCGACTCGGTGGCCACGCTATCACCATCGACGGAATAAAACAATTAAACAGGTCTGCAAACACACTTACTATTTGTGAAATAGGTTGTGGCGGAGGTGATAACCTGTCTGCCATTTATAGATACTGTACCGGCCATAAAATACCTGTTCGGTTTATCGGGATAGATATGAACAAGGAATGTATTAGTTACGCCAAACAGGAATACCCTGAGTTGCCCTGTCAGTGGATCTGCAATGATTATGCAAAGGTTGATCTGGTAGAAAGTAAACCTGATATTATTTTTTCCTCTTTATTCTGTCATCATTTTACCGATGAGCAAATGGTATTTATGTTGCAATGGCTGAAACAAAATAGCCTTCGTGGTTTTTTTATCAATGATCTGCACCGGCATTGGCTTGCCTATTATCTTATAAAATACATTACACGATTTTTCAGCAGGTCCTACCTGGTAAAGAACGATGCATGTTTATCGGTATCCCGCGGTTTTAGGAGAAATGAATGGGAGGCATTGATGCAGCAAGCCGGGGTGTCAAACTATTCCATTACCTGGCGCTGGGCCTTTCGCTGGCTGGTGCTGGCAGACCATAGCAAATAATGTTGACTGCAGGCAAAACATATGATGTGATCATTGCAGGCGGAGGTCTTGCTGGATTAGCACTGGCGATACAACTTGCCCGCAAAGGATACGACATAGGGCTTATCGAGAAAGAACAATATCCTTTTCATCGCGTATGTGGTGAATACATCAGCCTGGAATCCTGGGATTTTCTTCAGCAACTAGGTGTAGACCTGACAGCGCTTAAAGTTCCCTTGATCACTAAATTGGAAGTATCATCTGTAAAAGGGAAAATCCTTAAACGATCATTGCCACTCGGGGGCTTTGGTATAAGCCGCTACCTGCTCGACAATATACTGGTAAAAATAGCCCGTTCGGAAGGTGTTGCAGTTGCTGAGAATACCCGCGTAAATGATATGGTGTTTGGGGAAAAGGAATTTACTATAAGCACAACAAAGGAGACATACCAGGCGAAAATTGCCTGCGGCTGTTTTGGAAAGAGAAGCAATATTGATGTAAAATGGAAACGACCGTTTATTGTAGCGGCAAAAAATAAGCTGAATAATTATATTGGCATCAAATATCATGTGCGGGGAGAACTGCCTGCAGACACTATCGCGCTGCATAATTTTAAAAATGGCTATTGCGGTGTTGTAAAAATAGAAGACGACAAATACTGTTTATGTTATTTAACCACGGCCGAAAATCTGCAGCAGGCGAAAGGAAGCCTTGAGCAACTGGAAAATATAATCCTCTCTGAAAACCCCTACCTGCAAAAGATATTGACTGGCTGTGAAAAAACCTTAGACTCACCTGTAACGATCTCACAGATCAGCTTTAATAAAAAATCCCAGGTAGAAGGGCATGTACTGATGATCGGTGATGCTGCCGGAATGATCACCCCGCTTTGTGGTAACGGTATGAGCATGGCGTTGCATGGAAGCAAGATCGCCGCAGAGCAGATCGATCTTTTTTTTAAAGAAACTATTTCACGGCAACAGCTGGAAGCGAGCTATACAAAAGCATGGCAACAAAAATTTGCACCCCGGTTACGTGTGGGGAGACAGGTACAGCGACTGGTAACCAATCCATCGCTTATTCACTTTTTTATTACTATCGTAAAACCGTTTCCCTTTATTACAGCATGGCTTATCCGGAAAACACATGGGAAGAGCTTTTGAGCTAAAATCAGATGAGTTCGTGGTTCAGCGTTCGAAGTTTGTATACGGCATAATTTTTTAACCAACACTCTGATTTATTATTTCGAGAAAACCCCTTGAAACTAACCCTTGAATTTCGTCCTTTTCCAGTTTACGGCTATTGAAGACCCTGCGGCAAGCATGACTGATTGTGGTTGCACTGAACCTAGATAGCCGAAGCTTTGCCCGTACATGGTTTCAAAGTCGCAATGAATATGTACAGCATTGACATTATATACTTGCCAGCGTGGATGTTCTACCCTGTATTCTGAACTCGTAGTGCCGGATATTTTTGTATATCCGTAATAATGTTCAAAGATGAACTCTTCAATACTGCCATCTTCAATTTCCATTTTTTCAATGGCTGCCCAAACTTTTAAATGATTCCATTCTTTTTTCGGTTTCCAGTAATATTCAACAAGCGTTGAATTTTCGGCTGTAACCCAATAATGTTTTGTAGGAATGGCTGTATATTTTTCTTTATAAAGCGTATTCGCAAGCCATGCCACTGCTTTATGCGGCACTGTTTCGTTGATAAATACCACCCCTCTTTTTATGATATTATTTTCTTTGCGTGTCACATAAAACCGGAGATTGATCTCCTCGAATGTATGGAAAGGATAGGCGGGGATACCAAAGACCTTTGTTTTGATGAACATAAAACCGACCAGGCTCACATAGGTCTTGCCTTTGTAATGATCAAGTTCTGTTCCTGCGGGCAAATAAGGGATCAATAAAGCCGGGTCGACTTCATAATTCGCCATAATAAGATTTTCCCAGCGGGCCGTAAGAAAAGTCTTCATTTCAGAATAGCATTGATCAATATTTAAAATAAACATACAAACGGCCAGACTTCCTGCTATCGTTTTCCATACGCTGGTACTGCTTTTTTATAGCAGGCTGTTGTAAAAAGCGGTCTATTTTTTTTATTAGCTGCGGGCCCGCTTTGCCTGTCGTTATTTCTACTGAGCGGATCTTCTTTTGAATAGCTTCATCAAAGACCTGCTGCAGGGCATTATCAACGGCATTGCTATCATTGTAAATATAATTCAGGTCCAGTTTGATACTATTCATGGCCGGGTTTCAAAATGGAAAGATAATATCAAAACAAACTCCGGCGCTATTTTTTTAAGTACCTTACTGCATAATTGACATATATGTCACTTCCTATTATTACAGATGAGTTGATCGCCCAACGAAACTATTTTACCAGTGGCATTACCAGGCCATATGCTTACCGGAAAGAGCAGTTAAAAAAACTAAAGCAGGCGATCCTTGATCATGAAGATGATTTATACCAGGCATTGTATACTGATCTGAAAAAAAGCCGGGAAGAATGCTGGATAACAGAGCTGGGAGTAGTGATTTCCGAGATCAATATGGCATTAAAAAATCTAAAGGAATGGATGGAGCCCGAGCGGGTATCAACAAACCTCCTTAACCTGCCTTCTGGTAGCAGGGTCATCAAAGAGCCGCTTGGCGTGGTGCTGGTGATCGGTCCCTGGAATTATCCTTTTCAATTGCTGATCAATCCGCTGGTGGGTGCTATTGCAGCGGGTAATTGCGTGGTTTTGAAACCGAGTGAATTTGCACCAGCTACTGATGCAATAATGAAAAAGCTCATCGAAGAAATATTTCCCAAAGAATATGTATTGTATGTGCAGGGAGAAGGGTCGGCCGTGATACCGGAAATGATGAACAGTTTTACATTTGATCATGTGTTCTATACGGGAAGCACCGTGGTTGGAAGGATCATTTACAAAATGGCTGCAGACAAACTGGTTCCTGTAACACTGGAACTGGGCGGTAAAAGTCCCTGCGTAATAGAAAACGATGCAAACATCACCGTAGCGGCAAGACGTATTGCAGTTACAAAATTCTCCAACGCGGGGCAGATGTGCGTTGCGCCGGATTATGTGTTGGTACATGAATCAAAAAAAGAGGAGTTTATTAAAGAGCTGATCAAAGCTACCAAACAGTTTTACGGAGACAGCCCATCCAGTAGCGATGAATATGGTAAAATAATCAATGAAAAACAATTTGACAGGCTGGCTGCTTATTTATCAGAAGGCAGCATAGCGCACGGCGGTAGCACCGACCGGCAAAAACTATATATCGAACCAACTATTCTTACCGGGGTATCAACAGAGGCCAGGCTGATGAAAGAGGAGATTTTTGGCCCTCTTTTACCTGTATTTACTTTCAAAGAGACCAATGAAGCGACCGCACTGATCGGCAGGAATCCCAACCCCCTGGCGTTCTATATTTTTACCTCCAGTAAAATAAAAGAGAAAGAGTGGCTGGAAAGGGTACCTTCAGGCGGCGGATGTGTAAATAATACAGCGCTTCATTTTACTAATCACGATCTGCCATTTGGAGGGCGGGGTTTTAGTGGTACAGGCAATTATCATGGAAAATACTCTTTTGATACATTCAGTCACAGGAAAGGTATTCTAAAAACACCGACCTGGCTTGATCCAGGTATCAAGTACCCGCCATTCAAGGGTAAGTTGAAATTATTGAAATGGATAATCCGATAATGGTTAAAAAAAAGACCGGGAATAAACTTAAAAAGGCATGCATTGTTATAGGGGTGCTTGCCGTTTCATTTTTTGTATATGTAGAGATCGTTAATAGAAATTCCATCAACATGACCTATCGCCAGAAAATCTTAAAAGCAGTATATCCTGCATTGATGTGGATCAGTAAAACAACAGGTAAAAAAGCAACTATGATGGAAAATACGACAATAAAACCGCCTATCTCTTTGTATGACCTTACAATACAACTGAATGATGGTACAGCATTAAAACTGGAAGATTATAAAGGAAAGAAAATCTTATTGGTGAATACGGCCAGCAATTGTGGTTATACCAGCCAGTACGAGGACCTGCAAAACCTGTATGCGTCAGGCAAGGGCAAACTGGTTGTGATCGGTTTCCCGGCCAATGACTTCAAAGAGCAGGAAAAGGGAACAGATGAAGAGATTGCGCAATTCTGTAAAAAGAATTTTGGGGTTACATTCCCATTGGCAAAAAAGAGTACAGTGATAAAGGGGGCAAGCCAGAATGAAATTTTCAAATGGCTGAGTGATAAAAATCAGAACGGCTGGAATGACCAGGAGCCGACCTGGAATTTTTCCAAATACCTGGTGAATGAGCAGGGACAGCTTACCAATTATTTTGATCCGGGCCTGTCGCCTTTTAGTAAGGAAATGAGAAAGGCGATCAGTCTCTAGCTAAGAGTGTAAATGAGAGAAAGAGAAGAAAGAGTGAAGTATTTTATACTTGTATCATATGTAATGTTTGAAAATAAAGAGTGTATTCTCTTTCTCCTCTATCCCTCCTTGCCTCTTAGATGATCTTCATTTTGTGCATCAGGAACGATGCGCTTAATCGCGTACATACTCCTTCTTTCAACCTGTAATCAAAGATCAGTTCATCGTTGATGATCTCCGATTCAAAACATTTATTGCTCAGGTAGTCAGGGTTTTTATCAGTTAATTCGGAAACGGTAAGATCATGAGTAGCGATGATACCGCAGGCCCTGGCTTCTACCAGCTTGCGGATCAGGCCCACAGTGCCGCTATGCTTGTCATTACTATTGGTGCCACGAAGAATCTCATCGAGTATAACAAACGTCTTTTTACCCTCCTGTAGTTCGTGTATGATGCCTTGCAGCCTTTTTAGTTCTGCATAAAAAAAGGATTCACTATCCTGTAATGAATCGGTGATACGCATACTGACATGCACGGCGTAAGGATAAAATATAAAATTATCGGCACAAACATTACTGCCTGCTCTTGCCAGGATAAGATTGATGCCCAATGTGCGCAGGAAAGTACTTTTGCCAGACATATTAGAACCGGTCAGTATCACAAATCGTTGTTGGGTAAAGGAGATGCTGTTGTTGATCCTTTTTTCTTTGCGAATAAGCGGGTGGCCCATGTTCTCCGCTTCCAAAGCTTCCGAAGCACTTAATGCCGGTGTGCAAAAATCTTTATTATTATAAGACAGGTTAGCAAAACTGTTCAGCGCTTCTACTTCGCCCAGTAACTGAAGCCAGGGTATGATATGACTGGCATTATTTTTCTTCCACTTTTCTAACGCAAACAATACATGAATATGAAAAAGAAAAAGACCATTCAGTAATATGCTCACGAGCAGGTTGATCACTGTTTCCAGGTAATTGAAAAGCGATCCCAGTTTTGAAATAGAGCGCGAGGCGGGGGTGTTACCTGTTTTTAATTCATTCTGCAAGCGATTGAGCAATGACGATTGGAATTGCTGTTCTTCTATTTGTTTCAGTTGACCGGCAAACTGCTGAAGTATTTTAGTGACGGAAGTAGATACATTCAGGTGTGCCGTTATTTTCCTGGCAAAAGAAAAAGCAACAAAAAGATTTGCGATAAATAATGTATAGAAAAGATCGAGTGCCTTATCATTTTCTGTTATAAGGTAATAAGCTAGACAGGAAAGCGAGGCCAGGGGGAAAATCATCAGGACATAATATAGCGTCCTGTTATTAAAAGCTGCTGGTTTTTTCAACCATGCTTTTAACTGCTGTAGTTCTTTTTGTTTTGCTTCATGGATGGAGCCATTTGCCTGCAGGTGCTGACGAAACTCCAGTTTGCCGCTGAGCTCTGCTATTGCCTCCTGTCTTTCACGGATATTATTGGTATCGGGATGCAGTAGCGATTGAGATAATGCCTCTTTCCCAAAGCTGGTGCTGGTTCGATTGAGATAGGGAAACAATCCTCCCTCTCCAAACAGATCAAGATCATATGAATAGGGATGATGTGGATCGGTATATTCCTTTCCTGTGTTATAAACGGATGGTCGGCCATTCAGGAAATCTATTTCATGCTGGTTCAGTTTGACCAATGCCTTGTAAAAAGTCAATTGACGCTGCACATTGTCATACACGCGGATGATCAGTAGAAATGCAACCAGGGCGAGAATGGTCGAAATGATGAAAATGGCCTGTCCGGTTTGTATTGATTTATAACCCAGGAAAATAAATGCGCAAAACAACAGCAGCCGGAAAAAGCTGAGCCCATTAAGTTTTTTTCGCAGGGAAACCGTTTTAGCTGTGTATGTGGTGAAAAGAGAGTGGTAAATAGGTAAGGGCATTTCGATATTGTTGAGTAAAGGCAAATAGTGAAGCGCTTGCTGGCATTCGCAAGCCATTTATTAAAATTTAACGGTCTTGTGGAAAATGAACCAGTAAAAAATGAATAGTATCGTTTTTACAAGCAGTTATATTCCGGTTTAATTACACCGGGCATTTCTCATGATAGTTCACCAGTTCGATCGGCGTTTTTTGAAATTCATAGCCGGCATAAACTATGGCAATCTCATTCAATACCTCGTTGATCTCTTCTTCCGTATTCAGCGTAACCAGTTTGCCGCGATACTCTTTGATATTCGGCAGGCCTTTTAAATAGTTGGCATAATGTCTTCTCATCTCAAATATGCCTACAATAGGGCCTTTCCATTCCACACTTTTCTGCAAATGCTTTCGCGCCACCGCTACCCGCTCTTCTACGGTCGGCGAAGGCAGGTTTTCGCCCGTGCGCACATAATGTTTTATTTCATTGAAGATCCAGGGATAACCAATGGCTGCCCGGCCAATCATAATCCCATCAACACCGTAACGGTTTTTGTATTCCACGGCTTTTTCCGGTGAGTCGATATCTCCATTGCCGAAGATCGGGATCTTAATGCGCGGGTTATTCTTGACTTTTCCAATAAGGGTCCAGTCTGCCTCACCCTTGTACATCTGCGTACGGGTACGCCCGTGAATAGCCAATGCTTTGATGCCGGTATCCTGTAAACGTTCGGCCACTTCTTCTATATTGCGGGTATTATCATCCCAACCCAACCTTGTCTTTACCGTAACCGGAAGCGAGGTTGATTTAACGACAGCAGAGGTAAGTCTTACCATAAGGTCGATGTCTTTTAAAACACCGGCACCAGCCCCCCTGAGGGCTACTTTTTTTACCGGACAGCCAAAATTAATATCGAGTAATTCGGGGTTGGTAACATCTACGATCTTAGCCGCAAGAGAAAGACTTTCTTCATCGCCGCCAAAGATCTGGATACCTACAGGACGCTCATATTCGAAAATATCTAGCTTTTTGCGACTTTTTATAGCATCCCTGATCAATCCTTCAGAAGAAATAAATTCTGTATACATCAGGTCAGCGCCATTATCCTTGCACACGGCCCGGAAAGGCGGGTCACTTACATCCTCCATTGGAGCGAGTAAAAGGGGGAAATCCGGGAGTTCTATTTTATCTATTTTGACCATGGCATTTTTAAGATGTAAGATGGAAGACCCAAGACTGTCGAAGCAGGGGGTTGCTTGCAATGTCTGCTAACCATAACCCTTACAGCCTCAATCTTAAACACATAGGCATATTTTCATAACAGCCTTCGTCCTTCTCTCCTTATCTTGCAGCCTGCAAATTTACAGCTTAATCGCCAAAATCTATGTACGACAACGATTCAAAAGGAATTTCTTATACGGGTGGATTTTTTATGCTGGTCGGTTTTGCTGTTGCAGGTTTATTCCTGGCTTCATTGATCAGTATCCCAATTTGGGAAACCATGACCGGCACCAGCATAAAGACACTGGAGAAAGGCATCAGCAACCCTGCCAATGCCAGCGCAGCTAAATTGTTGCAAACCATTAATGTACTGGTTGGATTTTTATTGCCGGCACTTATCACTGCCGCTGTTTTGCATCGCAGACCAATGAAATTACTGGGGTTCTCATCGCAGTTGAAGCTGAGTCAGATCGGGCTTGTACTGCTGATCATATTTGCAGCAATAGCAGTATCCTCAGGGCTGTCATACTTCAATTACCATCTGCCAATACCTAATTCCTGGAAAATAATGGCCGACAAAATGGAAGCCGATTATAATAAACAGGTAGAGGCGATCATAAGCCTGCGGAATACCGGCCAGTATTTGTTTGCACTTTTCATGATGGCTTTCCTGCCGGCACTCTGTGAGGAAACATTATTCAGGGGTGGGTTTCAGAATTTCTTAAACCGTGGCACCAACCGGCCATGGCTATCGATTATTATTGTAAGCTTGTTGTTCAGTCTTGCGCATTTTTCATATTATGGATTCCTGTCCCGTTTTTTCCTGGGCATGGTATTGGGTCTTATCTATTATTATTCCGGTAAACTATGGCTGAGCATACTCGCCCATTTTATTCATAATGCAGCCGCACTAACCCTGTTATATGTAAGTATGAAAGATGGAAAACCATTGAGCGAGATAATGAGCAACAATGCCAGCAGTGCATGGGGCGTACTGGTATTGCCAGTAGTGATCGGGTTGTTTTTCTTATTTAAAAAAGTATCCCAGCAAAACAGGTCCCTGTAATTATACGATTATACAATGGCATTCAACCTGCAAACATTCCGTACCCGGGCGCTTACTGCTATCATTTTTGCCGGCGTAATGCTGGCCGGCCTTTTATGGAACCAATGGAGTTTCCTGGTATTGTTTTCAATTATACATTTCGGATGCTGGTGGGAATATTTCAAACTGGTGGAAAAGATCCATGCTACTGTTTTCCATATCTATACCAGGCTGGGACTAATGCTGATGGGATATGGATATATGATATGGTTTTGTGGCCCCGATTTCAACATGAATGGATACGCGATAAAGGAGAATTTTTCCCTTCCTTTTACACTTGCGGGATTTATATTATTACTCATTGGGATCTTTCAAAAAAACAGGATTGATCCAAAAGCATTCGGACTGGCTGCTCTGGGACTGCTCTATATTTCGCTAAGCTGGGGACTTATGATGGACCTCTACCGGATAACAGAGCTGCATCTGCATGATACCATATACATACTGAGTGGCTATACGATCCCCGTCATCATCATTGCAAGTATCTGGATCAATGATACGATGGCTTATATAGTAGGCTCATTCATAGGTAAAACACCATTATCAAAAATATCTCCTAAGAAAACCTGGGAAGGAACAATAGGAGGGATCATCCTTAGCATCGGCGTAATAGGTTTTTTAGTGCCGGCTTTGTTCTACCCGGGCATGGGCACTGGCCTTTCTTTTTTATATTGCCTTATAGCAGCAATAGCGGCTATTGCGGGCACGTTTGGAGACCTGCTTGAATCAAAGCTAAAACGGATGGCTGGTGTAAAAGACAGTGGTAGCATCATGCCGGGCCATGGCGGTTTTTTAGACAGGTTCGATTCGCTATTGATTGCCATCCCTTTCGTATGGGTCTTTTTACGGGTAATCTATAATGGGATTTGATAGCATAGCCGCAGCAATACTGTTCAGGAATACATAATTTATAATCTTCTATTTTTACCTCTCAGCTTTATTATCTTTGAACCACAATACTCATTCATGACGATTCATAAAGAAGGATATGCTACGATCGCCTGGGCCGCAATAATTTTTGTTGCCGTTAACCTGTTATCATTTTATTTTTTAAGTTTTGAAGCCCCGCTGATCAGCTGGATCATTTTTATAATAATGCTGGGACTATTCCTCTTTATCATTTCTTTTTTTCGAATTCCAAAAAGAGAACTGACCCTGGGTGATAACCTGATCGTTGCACCCGCAGACGGCAAAGTAGTCGCCATTGAAGAAGTACAGGCCGATGAATATTTTACCGATCGTCGTATACAGGTTTCGATCTTTATGAGCCCGCTGAACGTGCACGTGAACCGCAATCCCGTAACCGGAGAAGTGGTGCAAAGTACTTACCACAAAGGAAAATACCTGGTAGCCTGGCATCCTAAATCCTCCACGGAAAACGAAAGGCATACCGTTGTATATCGAAAAGATGGAAAAGAGTTGCTGACCAAACAGATTGCGGGCGCCCTGGCCAAAAGAATAGTGAATTATGTAAGAGCAGGCCAGCAGGTCAAACAAACTGAAGAGATGGGCTTTATCAAATTCGGATCAAGAGTCGACCTTTTATTACCACTTGATGCAAAAATCAAAGTAAAGATCGGGGATAAACCTTTGGGTGGTGTGACCGTGGTAGCCGAATGGTAGCTAAGAGCTAAAAGAGGTAATAAGATAAAAGAGAAAAGATATTCTTTTGTGAAGGCTGTCTATTTATTCAACAAAAATAGATAGCAGCATCAGGATTTTATATCATAAATAATAAGCTTCTCCGAATTATAGCATAGACTACGATCAGCATAAATCTCATCTCTTTTATCCCTCCTTATCTCCTTTACCTCCTAGCTAGAAAATGGTTTCCAGTTCCTTTAGAGAGGTCACCGTATAAGTGGCTGTTGTTTTTACCTCTACACCTGTATGGTTTACATATACCTGGTCCATTCCTGCATTAATGGCGCCAAGAATATCTACTTCTATAGTATCTCCCAGCATAATACTTTCCTGCAGAAGCGCACCTGTTTTGGTCAGCGCGTAATCGAAGATCTCTTTATTGGGTTTGATACTATTGGATCCTTCAGAGGTAATGACCTCTTTGAAAAAAATATCCAATCCAGAATTCTTTAATTTACTATGTTGTACTTTTTCAAAGCCATTGGTGATCATGTGCAGCGAATATCCTTTACCCGTCAGGTATTCCAGGATCTCCCTGGTATGAGGAAATAAGATCGTACGCGTGGGCAAAAGATCAAGAAAGTTGTTGCTCATTGCTTTGGTCAACGCATCATCGGCTATTTTAAAATCCAACAGGGCCAGCCACATGCGTTTCAGGCGCAGCTCGTCCTGTTTGATAAAGCCTTTCCGGTAGCGCTCCCATAATTTATCATTATGGGCCAGGTAGTTCTTATAGAACAATTCAAAATCATAGACGCCTCTTTCCTTAAGCTGTAATTGCTCGTACAAAGTAAGCAGCGTGGCGCGTGCATTGGCCTCAAAATCCCAGAGAGTGTGATCCAGGTCGAAAAATAGATGTTTATACTTCATGCAGATTGTAGATTTGCAAAGAAACTGAATATTTAACAACCAACCTGCATGCAGGTGTTAAGCATTTTAAATGAATATAATCATAACAGGCGCTTCACGTGGTATTGGGAAAGCAATAGCAGAGATCTTTGCGATAAATGGATATGATCTTTTCCTCACCTCACAAACCGATATGGCTTTGTATAAGACAGTGGAAGAATTGTCGACCAAATACGAGCAAATTACTGTTAAAGGAAAACCATTTGATCTTGCTATTAAACAGCAGGCAAAAGCCTGCGGAGAATGGATATTACAGCAGGGTATTGTGCCTGACATTCTTGTAAATAATGCCGGCATCTTTGAGCCAGGCGGAGTAGCCGATGGATCAGATACTGTCATGGAGAGCCTTGTCGAAACGAATTTATACAGCGCTTACCATCTTACCCGCAGCCTGTTGCCGGCGATGATAAAAAAAGGGAGTGGCCATATTTTTAATATGTGTTCAATTGCCTCGCTGGACGCGTACAAGAATGGTGGTGTGTATAGCATCAGTAAATTCGCTCTTTATGGATTTAGCAAAAACCTGCGTCAGGAAATGATGCCACATGGCATAAAAGTAACTACTGTTTTACCGGGTTCGGTCATTACCGACGCCTGGGGCGATTTTGACAACTCGTCCAACCGCCTCATGCTGGTAACCGATATTGCCCGTATGGTCTATGCCAGCTCTCTTCTTTCTCCGCAGGCTTGCGTGGAGGAAATCCTTATCCGGCCCCAGTTGGGCGATTTGTCATGACCATTGAAAAGCATTTGCTACCATTGATAAATATTAGGCTGTATTTTAGAAGTACTGGTTTATTTTTAATATACTGGTGAAAAAGCTGTTTTTTATATTATCCCTTCTACTTATGCTGACTGCTGCAGGCGCGCAGGTGATCTTTAGGGTCAATGTAGCGCCACAACGCGTGATGGAAGGGGAATCATTCCAGGTACAGTATGTACTGGAAGAAGGGGATAAAAGAGATGAATTTTTCCCTCCTGATTTCAAAGGCTTCAGGGTAGTAAGAGGTCCGGATATAAACGGAGGTACTATGCAGGGGACAAATGGTGTCAGGAGATTGAAGAATATCGTTTTTGTACTGGAAACAATGCGTCCCGGCAGGTATGTGATACCCGCAGCAACGGCAACGGTAAACGGGATTTTTGTAAAAAGCGATAATGCTACGATAGAAGTATTGAGCAAGGCCGCAGTCATGGGCCAGCTTAAAGAAAGTCAATTGTCAGCTGCCAACGAAAATTATTTTTTGCGACCTGATGAAGACCCTTATCAGAAAATGCGGGATAATCTTTTTATAAAGGTGGCAGTGAATAAAAAAACTTGTTATGCTGGTGAACCGGTTATCGCTACCTATAAGCTATATTCCAGGCTGCAATCAAAATCGGATATCGTAAAAAACCCCGGTTTTTATGGTTTTACAGTACAGGACATGATCAACCTGGAAGACAAGGTTCTTACAAAGGAAATGATCAATGGAAAAGCATTCGATGTACATACGATCCGTAAAGTGCAATTGTTTCCGCTCCGTGCAGGTTCGTTTTCCATTGATGAAATGGAGATACAGAATAAAGTCACGTTCTCCAAAAGTTCTGTCAGAAAAAAAACAGAGCAGGAAATCGAAGAAGGGGTGTACGATCATTCTGCAGACCCACCCATAGCTGCAAACACGGTGGAGTTTGAAAGCTCCATGCATACCGAGCCTGTAACGATACACGTAAAGCCGGTACCGGCAGTTAGCCAGCCAGCCGACTACAGCGGGGCCACGGGTAATTTTTCCATTACTGCCACGCTGGAAAAAACAACACTTAGTAAAAATGAAGAAGGCGCATTGCTTGTTACTATTTCGGGCAAAGGAAATTTCACACAACTTTCCGCCCCAGTGATAGAATGGCCAAAAGACATAGAAGGGTTCGAAGCCATCATCAAAGATGAACTGGATAAAACCCGCTCTCCACTGGAAGGAAAACGAATATTCCGGTTTCCATTTACCATCTCCCGTTCCGGGGTATATACTTTTCCGGCGATAAAATTCGCTTACTTCAATCCCGATAGTAATCATTACAAGACCGTTAATACAAAACCCGTCAGCATCAGCATTGATAATAATAAAGAGACAACCGATACGGTCAAAGAAAAGAAAGTCATTGCCCGGCATACAACAATATCAATATGGGCAATAGCGCTAACTACCCTGCTTGTAGCCCTGGGGGTTATATTCTTTCTTAAAAAAAGGAGTAAACGTGCGCTGGTCAGCCTGCCTGTTGCCGAAAAGAAAATACTGATCCCGGCCGATGAAATCCTGCAGCCTGCAAGCCTTCTGCTACCCGCCGATAATAAGAGTTTTTACACGGCATTGCGTAATGGCATATGGCTCTTTTTGGATCAGCACCTTGCATTGAAAGGTAGCGGTATGAATAAAAACGCATTGAGATCGGCCATGCAGCAAAAAGATATCGCAATTCAATACCAGGATGAATTAATAGAAGTTCTTGGGCAATGCGAGACCGGCATTTTTACCAATGTAGAATCAGTGGCAGATAAAAAGGAATTGCTGGAAAGAACAAAACAAACACTTAAACATATCGGGGAAAAAATGGAAACGAGTAGTTGATGGTGATTAGCCCGGCATTATTGCTACGCTCATCGTTCCTTGCGTCGCACTCTTCAGGGTTCTGTTCGCTACCCGGCATTTGGCAGTTGAATCACTACTTTCCGTTATTCAGAATATTTATATCCCACTCCCCTTACCGAGTGAAAAAACCTCGGGTTACGGCTGTCCTGTTCAAAATACTTACGAAAGTTGAGAATGAAATTATCGATGGTCCTGGTAGTAGGATATACATTGTAACCCCATACGGCTTGTAAGATCTTTTCCCGGGGCACCACTTCATTTTTATTCTCTATGAGTAGTTTCAGAAGCATGGTCTCTTTCTTACTCAACTGGATCTTGCTGTTTGTTTTGGTGGTAGCTTCCTGTGCTTTGAAGTCAATTATATTATCACCAAAAGTGTAGCTGTTACCTACAGTTGATTTGTCCAGTAATTTTTTATTCTTATTGATCAGCTTATTTACCCGCAGTAATAATTCTTCCAGGTTAAAAGGTTTGGTCAGGTAATCATCCGCGCCTTTTTTTAATCCAAGTACTCGATCAGCGCTGCTGTTTTTTGCGCTGAGCATAAGTATGGGCACCTCATTATTACTGATACGAATGGATTCAGCCACGCTGATACCGTCCATCTCGGGAAGCATTACATCCAGTATGATTAGATCAAAATATTCGTTGTTAACGGCATTCAAAGCGGCTGCGCCATCAAAGGAAGAAGTCACATCATATCCTTCCAACTCAAGATTTAATTTGAGCGCGTCATGCAGATTTTCTTCGTCTTCAACTAAAAGTATAGATGTTTTACTCTCTTCACTCATCGTATTTTTCTTTACTTGCTTGTACCCGTCGTACTGGGAGCGGGTGAAAATTAACCGCAAAATTACTTCCGTGTGGCTTATGGTTTGTCACCGAAATGTCTGCATTGTGATAGTCTGCGATTCGGGTGCAAAGATACAGCCCAAGACCTGTACCCTGCGCTTTGCGGGTTGCTTCATTTCCGATGCGGTAAAATTTGGAAAAGATCTTTTTCTTTTCATCATCAGGAATACCAGCACCCTCATCTATAATGGCAAGGTGAATAGCGTTTCGGTCTTTTTTAAGAAGAGCTTTTACCGGGGTTTCCTTGGGAGAATATTTTATTGCGTTTTCCAGCAGGTTATTGATCAGCATTTGCAAAAGCAGTGCGTCACCTTTTACATCCGCATCGATCTCTATCTCTTCCAGGAATACGCGGTCCGGAAAGCGAACCCTAAAATCCTGTATACAGTCTTTAAGAAGATCAGACAGGTCCAGCTCTTCTTTGGAGGAGGGGTAGCCACCTCCTTCCAACTGCGATGAGATAAGTATATTATTGGTAAGAAATGTAAGACGCGATGTTTCTTCCAGTGTTGTCCTGATCAGTCTTTTTTGTTTTTCCGGGTCCAGGGCGTACCGCTGCATGGTCTCGAGATTGAGCCTTGTAACGGCGATCGGCGTTTTTAATTCATGTGTGACGGCCATCATAAAATTTTGTTGCTGCAATTGCAGCCGGAACTGCCGTCTTACCGAACGGAATATAAAAACGGCGGCAATAATGATAAGCGCAAAAAAGAAAAGGCCCTCACTCAGGTGCATGATGCTGCGTTTTCTCCTTTCGGAAAGAATAGCATTGTGTTCTGCCTGGTACAAAGAGGGCGAGATTGTTTTATCAATGGTCGCATCCAGTTGCTTCATCCTGAAATCAGCCAGCATATAACTCTGGCTCTGCAGAGAAATAAACCACCAGGCCAATGCCACAATGATGTATGATAACATCATCCAGTAAATAACAGTGGCCCTTTTTATCTGTTTGCGGCTGGCATCCATTTAAGATAGATTAACTATGTACAAAAGTAGTTCACTGATTTCGGTTCAGGCTTTATTTCCGGATCTGCAGATCGGGTATTGAACAGGAATGGCGAAGAAACCAGGGGTTCAAAATCTATTTCTTCTCAATCCGGATACCGGCATTCAGTACATTTTGCAAAGGGTCTTCGCGCATGATCTGTTCAAGGGTAAAGGTGTAATTACCTGCTTTAAGTGCCTGTATCTCTCCAAGCGGCAGGCGATGCTCATAAATATCATCCATGGCTGATGCGGCTTTCCAACCTTCATTGTCCGCAAGGGTGAGATTTTTCTGAATTTTTATAGCGCTGTCCTGGCCCGGCACCCTGGCATACACATTTACATAAATATTATTAAAATTGTATTTCTCATTGTGCCTCAAAACCAGGAAAAGCTGGTAAGACGTATTTGTATCCTTTATAGTGAAGTCAAAGGACGGCTTGAAACTACTTTCCCAGGCATGACCAGGGATCGCGACGCTTTTTTCATACAAATCGATAGTGGTACAGGAAGATACAATAAGGATCTGCAGACTCAATGCAATGAGAAAAAAAATACCGGTGTGCTTTATAAGTTTCAAATGGTTTTTTTTCAAATTTAGAAAAAAGTTCCAAGTTCAGGATTCAAAGTTGGACATTCTGCATTAGTGCCCGGGTTGGCGATTCCGTTGCCCAATGCCTGAAGTAATTTATTGCTTGCGGCGAATCTCTTTTTGTGGGATCACATTACATTAAGCACCTGTTCTTTTGCTTTTTCCAGTTCATCTTTCATCATGACCACGCATTTCTGTATAGTGGAATCATATGCTTTTGAGCCGGTCGTATTGATCTCGCGGCCTATTTCCTGTAATACAAAGGATAGTTTCTTGCCCTTTGCCTCGTCTGCATCTGCCAGCAGGGTTTTAAAATAGTCGCAATGGTTTTTCAGACGCACCTGTTCCTCGCTGATATCGATCTTTTCTATATAATAGATCAGTTCCTGCTCCAACCTGTTGCTATCGTAATTTTCCTTGCCTACATTTTCCTCAAGCAGGCGGGTGATCCCCTCCCTGATCTTTACCTGGCGAAGCGGCTCCAGTTTAATAACCTCCTGCTGCTGTTTTTCTATATTATTGATACGGTTAAGAAGATCGTTTTCCAGCGACCTTCCTTCATCGAGCCGGTGTTCGTTCAGATTATTAATGGCGGTAAGTAATACCTGCTGCATATCTACCCACTCACTATCATTGAGCGTCTCGCTGCTGGGGGTTATCACTTCGGGGAGTTTGACGAGGGTGCTCAGGATATGCGAGGGATCCAGGTTGAGCGCGGCCGACAATTCTGCCAGTGGTTTATAATAAGCTTTGGCCAGGTCTGTATTAATCGTTACCGGTTTGGCGCTTCCTGTATCCTTCAGGCTTATCATACAGTCTACACTTCCTCTGATAAGTTTTTCGGAAAGAATGCGGCGCAGATCAAATTCAAAAGGTTTGAGAAGGGCGGGTAATTTCAACTGGAGTTCAAATTGTTTTCCATTGAGAGATTTGATATCGACAAGGAATGTCTTGTCTCCAACACTTTTTTCGGCTCTTCCAAAACCGGTCATTGATTTCAGCATGCTAAAGAATTTGATTAATGTAAAGGTATCTGAATTATTGTTTACCGCTTCTTATTATATAAGGCCGGTTTGGGGTACAGAAGCCGCACACGGATCAACCGGAATTTAATAATGCGAGCACTAACGTCTAAGTACTTATAGATAACAAGCAAGGGTTACCGGAGAAAGGCCTTAAAGAAATTGATCAACTCTTCATCAAAACATAGCAGCATATCTATTGCAGGAAGGGCTTCTTTTTTATGATAACCGGATAAGCAGGGGCAAAAAAAATCCCTCCGGAAAACCAGAGGGATAATATATGGATGGGTTAGTAAGTACCGGGAAATAAATTTCCCTACACAATATTATAAATTATTTTAACTAACCAAAAAATATTTTATAAGAATTTTATTCACATTTTATTTAATGCTGTGGATAAGGCGACCCTTTTTTGATCGTATAAACGATCTGTTTATAACAAACATCTTTATTTTTTTTATAAAATCACAATCTTTTATTTTTTTGAATACTTATACAACCCTTGCGCAGCAAGTGTTTCAAAAGAATGTATTTTAATGATTGTATAATGGCCACTTATACAATATATAAAAAACGATGCTTTTTTTTATATTGAACAGGTGCTATAACGGGCTTCCGGGAAGGTGCGAAAATAATTTTAGGTTTTTGGTAAAAAATAAGCCAGGGATGATAAAAACGGTTGTTTTAGGATTAGCCAGCCATTTATACCTGTTACCTTTGTTCAAATTTTTTAGGGTATGCGTTTTGAAAAACCTGTTCCATTAATACAAATAGCCGCATTGATCGATGCGAAGTTGATCGGTAATAGTACGGCTTCTGCTACCGGTATCAATGAGCTGCATAAAGTAGAAGAAGGAGACCTTGTATTTGTAGATCATCCTAAATATTATGCAACCTGTATTAATTCGGCGGCCAGTTTTATTATTATTAATAAGGAAACTGGTATCCCTGAAGGAAAAGCGTTACTCGTTACCAGCGATCCGTTCGAGGCCTATCAAACAATTGTAAATCATTTCCGGCCTTTTCAGCCTTCTATGAAAATGATCAGCGACTCAGCGGTCATTGGCGAGGGTTCGGTCATAATGCCCAACGCATATGTCGGGAACCATGTAAGCATAGGTCGTAATTGTATCATTCATCCCAACGTATGTATACTCGATCATTGCGTGATCGGTGATAATGTGATCATTCAGGCAGCAACTGTAATCGGCGGCGATGCTTTTTACTATAATAAAAAAACAAACCGGGACATCCATTACAAAAAAATGCTGAGCTGTGGTCGCGTGGTCATTGAGAACAGTGTGGAAATAGGGGCAAGTTGTACGATTGATCGTGGCGTTAGTGGCGACACGCTTATCGGAGCGGGCACAAAAATGGATAACTGCGTACATATAGGTCATGATACGATAGTGGGTAAAAATTGCTTATTTGCAGCACAGGTGGGTATCGCCGGTGCCACTACAATCGAAGACAATGTAATCCTTTGGGGGCAGGTCGGAGTAAGTAAGACCCTGACGATTGGGGAAGGGGCTATCGTCTATGCACAAAGTGGTGTTAAAGACTCTATCCCCGGCGGTAAAGTGTATTTCGGATCACCGGTTGAAGATGCAAGGGAAAAAATGAAGGAACTGGTATGGATAAAACGCATCCCGCAACTCTGGGAAAAGGTAATGGGAAAAAAATAGCGGGCATTCAAACTATTCATTCCCTAAAGGGTGTAATCATAGGGAAGCTGGTCTGCGAGATTCTTCCAACTCCAGTACCCTTGGTTAACCCAGCTCTGCTGATCATAATAATATCCATTTTCCTTGATCGCGATCCCTTCAATGATGTCAATATAGGAGATCTGGGTGCTTACATTTTTAGGAAACCCGAATTTCTTCAGGTATTCCGGCTCCGGCTTCTTTTTTGAATAGGTCACACTGATCTTCCGCGGATACCAGATCTCTATCTGTAAAGTACTGTCCAGCGCTCCATAATAAGTAGTATCGTATATATCCCGTACGGGGCTGAATTTTTTGTCATTAGACTCATCCAGCATGTCTATTGTAAAACCATCTTCAACTACCGTACTATCATAATAGCTCCGCATGAACTGTAATTTGGAGCCATAGTATGCTTTCTCCCGGTTGATTGCCCAGGCTTTTCGCGCACTGTCCGAACCTTCCATTTCTGAATACAGGCAATAGCCACGATATAGGTTGATATCTGTATTATAGTAGTAAACGAACGAATCCAACTGATAACTGAGGTTATAGCCCAGGGCCTTATTTTCTATCCTGATTGGCTCGGCAGACATTACGCGGAGTTTATTACTCTTTTTCAAAAAATAAAATTTCAGCGTTTCAGGATTCAATAACACACAAGAGGCCGCATTGGGCGTAGCTCCAATAAAATGCTCTATAAAAAAACTGCCATATTTCTCCCAGCCATCTTTTACTTCATTATTGGATTTTATAAATACTTCGCCCAGACTTTTTTCTTCTTTGATCAGTTCAATGTCAGGAATTTTTTCATCTGAATGGTTGATACGCAACTGCCTTGTCTGGTAACCGGTGAAACTAATGATCAACTCGTAACCGCCGGATTTTAGTTGCAGGTTGAACTCTCCGTCCTTAGTAGTGGTGGTACCGATCGTTGTATTCTGGCAAAAAACAGAAGCGCCTCTTAACGGTTCTTTGGAAGCTGAATCGATCACCTTACCGGAGATAGTGAATTGTGCACTTGCTGCGAAACAGGCAATGGTCAGTAAGGGCGTTAAAAAGAAACGGAGTAGTTGCATAGATATTGAATTAAACATAAAGATACAAACGATGGTTGCAGACCCTATCGTATTTATGCGTAGAAATTTAACAACAATTACCGCATAGTTAGGGCTTGATAGTCCATGTTCTTAAAGAAGATATCCGTATAGATAAGAAAATTTCAGGCCAAAGACTCGCAGCCTTACATCAGTAAACCTTAAACTTTACCTTGTGCCAGGTATTTACTGCAGGCATTACGAATGGTATTAGCAAGAGGGGTAAAGGAAAAGCCGGCCAGGGCGTTTAATAATTTGTCATTCTCAAAATGCGTTTTGCTTTGCGCTACCCGGGCGCTTTCCTTTGTGAGTACGGGATGATCATTGGTAAAAAAAGACTTGATCTTTTCCATTCGCCACGCCATATTTAATAATAATGGGGTCGCCTGCTTCGATGGTTTTTTTACTCCAAAATTTTCAGCCATGGTATCCATTAGCTGGCGAAAAGGCCAGTTATCGCCATTTACAATGAACCGTTGTTCCGTTATTGTTGTTTCCATCAGAAGTACTGTAGCTCTTGCTACATCTTCTACATCTACAAATCCATTTATCCCCTGTGTATACCACTTGAATTCATCATACACTTTTTTGAAAATGGCAGAACTTCCGGCGCTCCAGTCTCCATAGCCCAGGATCGTAGCGGGATTAAGGATCACGCCATTCAGGCCCTCACCAAAACCTCTCCACACTTCCACTTCTGCTTTGTATTTGCTTTTCGCGTAGTGCGTATTTACCTTGCTTTCTTCCCATTTTTTTTCTTCATTCACATGACCCCCATTCGCCGTTCTTCCCAACGCAGCTACAGAACTGATATGAACAAAACGGCTGATATTGTTTTCAATAGCAATATTGATCATATTGGCCGTGCCATCTACATTGATCTGGTACATCTGCTTACGGTCCTTTGCGGAAAATGATACTACGGCAGCGGCATGTATGATGGCATCAATACCCTGCATGGCGTCTTCAAGCGATATGGGATCGAGTACATCGCCTTCCACCCATTCCACTTTATCCAGAATTTCCCTTGAAATATAGGATGGCAACCTGGAGCTATTCCGTCGAATTGCACGAACAGTATATCCTTTTTCTATCAACTCCTTGATAATATAAGATCCGAGAAATCCTGTGCCGCCTGTTATAAGAATACTGGTTGACAAAATGCTGTGTTAACGGTTGATAAGTTTGCGAAGATAGGCCTTGTTAGTTTTGTACTCCTTCGGCTCCGCTAGTATAATCATAATACCCTTTTCCTGATTTCCTGCCCAATTCGCCAAGGGCTACTTTTTCTTTTTGAATAAAGGAGGGTTTCAGTCTTTCGGGCTCACCGAGCTGATCAAATACAGAACAACTTACAGCATAATTAATATCATTACCGATCAGGTCCATCAATTTAAATGGCCCCATTCTGAAACCCGTTGCTTCCAGCAGTTCATCTATCCTTGAAAAGCCGGCATGTCCTTTTTCTGCCAGTCGTAGCGATTCTATATAATAAGGTCTTGCCAACCTGTTTACAATAAACCCCGGTGCTTACTTACATAATACAGCTGGTTCGACAAACAAACCTGCCATGGTCACGCTCGTCTAGGGTGTTTGGAAATTGGTATAGCCTTT
>CAZGSG010000029.1:0-28677 GCA_964528095.1 uncultured Terrimonas sp. | reverse complement strand
CCCGGTGATCAGTATCGTCTTCATTAAAACATGTATTTTATGATAACTAAAAAATGCTTCCAGTATTTAATAGTGAAAATATCAACTATATTACTTTTTGCCGATTTGAACAGGAACCCAAAAGCCTGTACAGACAAGCCTCTTGTGGCCGCAGCCCCGCAAAGATATAGCTGATTACTTGATATAAATGCTTTCCTGTAATCCGCAAAATCCTTCCGGAATAACTCACTATTGATATTTTTATCTACAAAGTATTGAACCCTTCTCACAATTGTCGGCATCTCCTGTGTCAAAACAGTACGCTGTGGATGAAGCAAAACCCCACAATTGATTTTTTTAATAAACCCGATTTCTTTTGCTTCAAAGAGAAGATGCATGATAAAATCATAGTCCTCCATACCGATCAAAACCGGTGTTTCGTCCACTTTTATCTTCGTAACCAGTTCCCTGCTTATAAAAACCCCGATATTGGAAATATAATTCCCCATCGCCAGTTCTTTAAAAGGATTGACAGGTGGCGTAATACTGCCTTTTGATACTACCCTGTTCTGTTCATCAATGACCTGGTAACCGCAGTGAAAAAGTTTTATACCGGGATTGGACAGGTGGTATTGATATGCATCCTCAAGACACGAAGGATACAAAATATCATCCGAATCCAGCAGCGTTACAAATTTTCCTTTCGCTTCATCAAATCCTTTGTTACGGGAACGCGCTCTTTCATAGTTTTTGTCCTGTACAAATAACCTGATCCTGTTATCCTTTACGTATTTTTCCAGCACCTCAACGGTATTGTCAGTTGATTTATTATCTACCACAATAATTTCGAAATCCTGGAAAGTCTGGTTAAAAAGGCTATCTAATGTCTTTTCAATCAGGTATGCGCGATTATAAGAGGGAATGATTATGGAAAAGAAAAACTGTTTTTGATCCATGTAAGGTCTGGTTATATTTTATTTAAGAGTAACTGGAACTCTTTTAGTCTACCCAGCAATATATATCACAATGTTTGTTCTGGAGATACTGATAATTTTCAATAACAATATCTTCATCTACATCCCTGATATTGTATTTAAAAGTTTTGAGATAGTCAAATATGTCCCTGGCGCTATCACCCTGCGATTTTAAATTTTTTTCGTTGACCTCCATAAAAATACGCGGCTTGTAGGCATCAATCGTTTTGGAAGCTCCTTTCAATACTCTCATTTCAAATCCTTCCACGTCTATTTTCAACAGATTTATTGCTGGCAGGGGATCAGCAGATAAATAGTTATCAAGTGTCGTGATATTTATGGTTTGCATTCCCTCCAGTTCAATCCCCTCATTTAATGAAACGCGGTTTGCCCCGGAATTGGTAACACAATCCTGGTACATAGTAAACGAGCCGGGCTTATCACCCAATCCAAGCTCCACAAGTTTAATATTGCCGATAGTCCTGTTCAACTGTAAATTTGTTTTGAATTGACCTGCTGTTCGGGGGTAGGGCTCAAAAGAAAGAATTTTGCCTTTTTCTCCTACTTTTCCCGAAAGAGATAATGCCGTCTGGCCAATATTCCCTCCAATATCGATCACACAATCGCCCTGGTTTACAAATTCAAGGATTTTCGCTGAAGAGTCTGCTTCAAAAGAAAAATAAATAAGCCATGATTGATAATCATTTATATCCAACCTGTAACTAATCCCGTGCCGGGTACAGTTTCTGAATGTGCCTGGTTTAAACTCGTCGTTGCCTGGTATAAGTTTACGTAACACATTGCCGTCTTTGCAATGCGTCATCAAACCCGCCAGTAAAGAGTCGAAGGGCTTAATTGTGAACGGGAAATGAACTATCCGTCTTATTTTTTTTCGAAACATTATTTTCAGTTTTTACCGCTGAGTAGTTTTATATACTCCGGTTTTACCTTGCTTATATCAAACTCCGCTATTATAGTTTGGTATAAATTTTCTCCCAGGGCTTTTACTTTCCGGGGATCTGTGTATAGTGATCTTAATATACTTAATGAAGCGGGAACGGGGTCTGATTTATCAACCGTATATCCGTTTATATCATTTTGTATATAATCATCAAAGTCTCCTACTTCGTTGCAAACAATAGCGGTCCTTTTACAAAACCCTGCTTCCTTTACCGCGCTATTACTGGCTTCTGTTTCTGAAAGATGGAAGAAAATATCCGCAGCCTCCAGGTAATCAAAAACGTTTTTTTGAGCTCCAAGAAGAAAAACATTATTTTCCAGCCCGTTGTCCGCTATATATTTTCCCAGTTGTTCCATACAAGGGCCTCCGCTCAGGCAAATTAATTTTACATCCATGCCCTCCTGCACTAATTGTTTAACGACAGCAAACATCAAAAGATGTCGTTTTACAGGAATCAGGCGGGCTACCGACGCCAGCAGCATCTTGCAGCTATACTTTGCCCTGATCTCATTCGCGTTACCGGTCTTATCTGTCTGCAGGTATTGTTCAAAATTGTATCCGTAATTGATCCTGACGATCCTGGCAGGACTGATCTTTTCAACTTGTGCCAGGTAATTATAAACTTTTGCAGAAGGGGCAATGATGACCGGGGCAACCCGGTTCGTTAATGAATTCAGGAAAGAACTCTTCCTGCTTTTTTGCAGTATATGTTCATCTGTATTATGCCTTATATAAAACAACCTGAATTTCACAAACCACCTGGCCAGGCCAGCTATCAGGCCGGCTCCCTGCAAATGGGCAAAAACAACCTCTATCTTGTTATTTCTTATAAATCCTGCAAGGAATTTTACCTGGGAGAAATAAAGCCGCATGCCACGCACTTCTTTATTATTTGCGCTAAACGTTTTTACTCGATACTTTTTTACATTTCTATGTAAATCTCCTTCCTCCAGCAGTGATAAAAAATAAACCTCATGACCTAACTCAACGAATAACTCCATTACGCTTTGGAGATCTACGGCCCTTGAGTTAGTCGGTGTATAAATAAGAATACGCATTTTTTAGAATCTCTTAATCAATATTAACTCGAAAAAATGCTACGGAGTCTTTTCCTGTTTAAGATTATTGTAACTAACAGAATAAAAAAATAAGATATAACGACCGCTTTGGTAGCGCCGTATTCCTGTTCATTTTTTATAAAATAATTACTTATTATCGCACAAAAAGCTGTAGAAACGAAAGCCAGGAATAACATCTTTTTCTTTTCCTTGAAATAAAACATCATGGAATAAAAGAAATAAGCTACTGACCAAACTAGATAGGCGATAAGTAGTATAAAGAAAAATTTCAGGCCGCCGTAATACGTACTTTTAAGCAGGAACTGATAGCAAAAAAAAGTGAATGCGACCAGTGCCACACTCCCGGCCAGCATTAAGAGAAGATATTTTTTAAACAGCCTCTTAATGTATGTCAGTTCTCCGTTGTTCGAAAAGGAATTAAACAGTTTTGGAAAAACATGTTGTGTCACTGCAGAATTAAATATAAAAATTACAGAGGCAAATGTTGCTGAAATACTATATACCCCTGTTCTATCAGCCCCATAATAATAATTGATAAAAAACCGGTCAGAGTAGTTAAGAAAAATGATACTAAACTGCATGGCCAGCGCAGGCAGGCTGTACGCCAGTTCCTGCTTAATTATACTCAGGTCGAACGATCCCTTGAAATAGGATTTCTTAAAAAAATACCAGAAAGTAAAGATACCACATGCAATAAATGCTCCTGTTATTCCCCATATTCTTCCCAACCATCCTACCTGTAATACCCAGATGAGTAAGAAGGCCAGCCCGAGCTCAATGATGATCTTGGATATGTTTACCCACAGGTATAGTTTCGCCTCATTATTATTCCTTATCAGCAAAAGACTTTGTTCGAAAAGAAAATTGCAATAGGCTGTAAGCGGAATCAACAATATAAATAAAGGTACAAACCCGACTTTTTCCTTAAAGAATGGAAAAAAAATAAAAAAAACCAGGGCCATCAGGATTGCCATAGACAATGGCAAAAAAGATGTGGTTCGGATAAAAGAAGCAAATTTCTTTTTATCCAGTTTGAAAAAATCCGTAGAGGTAGAATACAAAATCCCCAGTGAGGTGAAAGGCATCACAAATCCGATTGTAGCGCTAAAAATACTGATGATGCCAAAATCCCTTTCCGAAATGATATAAGTAAATAATGGCAGTGACGCAAATGATATGGCTTTTGTGAAAAAATTGCTGAACGCATAGATCCCGATTGACTGAATTGAAGGAGACCTGGAGACAATTTTTTTTAGCCTGCCTATCATTTATTTTCATTTACCAGCATCTGACCTGGAGATGTGCCAACAAAAGGAGGAATCCCTTCAATATATAACCGATCGGCCAAAAGCCTGATTCGCCAAAGACCAGCTTCCCCTTCTTTTACTTCAACCTGTAAGTCTTCTTCCTTATCGTTTACAAGATCAACCAGCCTGCCGGTAGGAGTAGTGAATTTTATCACCCTGCTTTTGATCACATTAAACCGCTTCACATTTTCAGGCACATAGATAAACGCATAATTCAAAGAGGTCGTTTTGAGTTGTCTTGACGGACGCATTACCACGCTGTAGTTGACAGAAGGACTGAACTTTAGCCGGTATATTTTAACCGGATCTTCAATGAGAATAGTATACATGCCTGCTGCCAGCTTTTGCAGGCTGATCTTATTTTTCACTTTTTCAGCCGTATAGTCGTACGTAATGATTGGAGTAAGCCCTGTTAGATTACCGCCCGGAGTAAACGGGTATACATTTATCCTGATCGGTTGAATATTTGTTTTATCTCCAATGTAGTCACCCGTAAACTCGATATAATTTTGCGCTCCTTTGGTTTTTATCTGCACAACCCATTCATCTGTTAACCAGAAAGCGTTATCCGCCTGGGCGCTATCGGCCACCAGGTTCTTATAAGAACCCTTTAGTGGTATAGTTTTGAATTGCCCCGCTATTTCCCATTTATTTACCGGTATGGCCACTTTTAGCTTAGCTCTATCCTCCTTTAACATTGAATTCATTTCGCTTGTAGTGACCGGCCCGGCGGTAGTTCGCCATTTTGCCTTTTCGCCCCAGGCCATTCCTTCTATACCAGAACGATTTCCAAGTTCAAAAAATGCAGGATACCCGGACACTGATCCAAAATCAAGCATCCGATAACCATACGTCAATACAGCCAATAAATTTTGTTCTGTTTTCGAGAGTTTATAATTCCTGAAAACAAAGAGATAATGCAGATAGGATTTTATTTGATAGATCCTTTTTTGAACTTTTGGATCTGTTTCCATTTTTTCTGCTTCACTCACCCAATCTATCCACCGGGCAAGGTCAGATTCACGAACCTGTGTAAAGCCATAATTCTCCCAGTCATTCCATAAATTCTTCATGATCCCCGCGCATTTTCTGATGCAGAGATCGAAAAATTCTTTCTTTAATTTCTCTTCATTTGCGTTGACATCCCACATCAATTTCGATGCTTCGTAATAACCCAGGCCCTTGCTCACCCAGCCAATGGAAGATTCCGCATCATATCCCTTCACTCCTTTCTTATAATATTTTCTTATTTGGGATGCAATTTCTACAGGCCGTGATGCTGTACTTTGTCCCGGTATGTCCTCATCCCAGGCAAACCAGCTGAAATAATCATACACCCCTACCATCGGGCCTTTTTGTTTCCAGATATCAATTAGTTGTTCGGTTGTATAACTGGAATTATTGAAAGCCGTTGTGACAGATACATATACATTGGGTTCGATCCTGATTGTCGGTGGAATGATATATTCGCTATATGCAAGACACCCGATCTTTGTATCAGGATACTCTTTCTGAATAGATTTAGCTACCCGGTTAATTAAGTAAAAGACCCTGTCGGTAATATTACCCAGCTTTTGACAGGCAGGGCTGTTGCAGGTACCAGGACCATCGGAAGGCCCCAGTGTTATCATTTTATAGCTTTGTGTTTTATTCTTCAGGGAAGTCTCTATCTGTTTTTTCACGTCCTTTATTACTACCTGCACCAGTCCCTCATTGCTCATATCAAACTTGGGGCTTTCGGGTAAAATACCTTTTGCCGGAACAGGATAGAAATATTCAGGGTGTTCTTTAAAGACCTGCGCATTCCTCAACATGATGTCATCATATGCATGTCCAAAAATCGCATTAAGCGATCCTCCCATTTTGTTTGCCAATTGCCAGAAACGAAAATCTTCATCTGCCTTTGCTGATCCTGTTCCATATCCGTAGAAAATATTCCGATGAGCAAAAGATGGACTGGAAGTAATTGAAATATTCGTAAATAAATTTACCGTCAGCGGCGTTATGTACCAATCAGGATGAGGGAAATAATACCGGTAGCCTAATGTTTCTAACCAGGTGAATATGCCATGTCCCAGGGCCATATTCGAATTCCCAAGGATCCTGACAGTGGAATTATCCCCTGTTATGGCAAACCCTTCCACTCCTGCACTTATTAGCGCTGGAGATATCTTTACTTTTTGTTTTCCCGGGGAAATATTAGCGATATAAATTCCTTTCCCTGCGTATAGTGCCGTTTTTTTCAGCTCTATGCTAATCTCTCCTGGCTTGTTTAACTCTTTTTGAAGGATCCCCAAAAGACGGGTAAGCGTATCATTGCCTTCGATATCCGCAAATAGACTCACCCTGGTTTGGCCATTACTCCTATAACAGAGTAGGGCGAGAAAAAAGAATAACAAAGGATATTTAGCAGAAATACGCAAGAGAGAGATAATTTATTACAGGGAGTTTCCTGGCTGAATCCACCAGTTTGAAGTCCATTAGTCCTTGATCAATGCTCTTAAATATTCTCCATAGCCGCTTTTTGCGAGGTCCTTTGCTATTTTAAGGAGTTGTGATTTTTCAATAAAGCCCATATTGTATGCCACTTCTTCAATACAACCAATTTTTGTTGATTGTCTTTTTTCGATCACTCTTACGAATTCGCTGGCATCATGAAGTGAATCAAATGTTCCGGTATCAAGCCATGCAGTACCGCGATCAAGTATAGCTACTTTCAATTTGTGGTTTTCGAGATACACTTTATTTACATCGGTAATCTCATATTCGCCCCGCGGCGAAGGTTGCAGATTTTTTGCGTTCTGTACCACTTCGTTATCATAAAAATACAGGCCAGGAACCGCATAGTTTGATTTAGGTATACCTGGCTTTTCTTCAATGGAGATGGCTGTCATCTTATCATCAAACTCCACTACCCCATATCGTTGAGGATCACTTACATGGTATGCGAATATATATCCCCCTTCTACCTCTGCTAATTTTTTTAATTGGCTTCCGAGGCCGCTTCCATAAAAAATATTATCCCCCAGCACAAGAGCAACCTTATCGTTCCCGATAAATGAGGCTCCGATAACAAATGCCTGTGCCAGGCCATTCGGTATTTCCTGTACTGCATATTCGAACCGGCAACCAACATGACTGCCATCTCCAAGTAATCTCTTAAAGGAAGAATTGTCTTCCGGTGTTGTTATGATCAGTATTTCGCGAATACCAGCCATCATTAAAGTGGATAACGGGTAATAGATCATCGGCTTATCGTAGATCGGCATCAGTTGCTTGGATATTGCCTTTGTAATAGGATATAGCCGGGTGCCGCTGCCGCCAGCAAGTATAATTCCTTTCATAGTTTGACTCCTGGAACAGGATTTAATTTTATACCGTTATTTACTTACCGTATTGCTTTTCATAATACTGTTGATAAGCGCCGCTTGTTACATGTTTCAACCATTCAGTATTATCAAAATACCAGTCAATGGTCAGCTTTAATCCTTCTTCAAATGTTACAGAAGGCTCCCATCCAAGCTCTTTATTGATTTTTGTAGCATCAATAGCATAACGTCGGTCGTGACCTGGCCTGTCCTTTACATAAGTAATTAGTTGCTCGCTTGTGCCAACAGGATTACCCAGTTTTTCATCCATAAGTTTACATAAAAGCTTTACGAGATCAATATTCTTCCATTCGTTAAAGCCGCCGATATTATAAGTAGCGTGGTTTTCTCCATAATGAAATACTTTATCGATCGCCGTAGCATGATCTTTTACGAATAACCAATCTCTTGTATACAAACCATCGCCATATACAGGCAAGGGCTTTTTCTGAATTACATTATTGATAAATAAAGGAATCAGTTTTTCCGGGAAATGATTAGGTCCGTAATTATTGGAACAGTTACTTATAACAGTTGGCAGCTCATAGGTATCTGCATAAGCCCGCACAAAATGATCGCTGGCTGCTTTTGACGCGCTGTACGGTGAATGCGGATCATATTTTGTTTCCTCTGTAAAAAAACCGGTATTACCCAGGGCGCCATACACTTCATCCGTAGATACGTGATAAAATCTTTTCCCTGCTACATCGTCTTTCCAAAACTGTTTGGCGGTGTTGAGCAGATTGACCGTGCCTATCACATTTGTATACACAAAATCGAGTGGAGAAACAATTGATCTGTCCACATGACTTTCTGCAGCCAGGTGAATGACCGCGTCAGGCTTGTGAAAAGAGAAAATACGTTCGAGCGCTTCAACATTGAGAATATCGGCCTTTTCGAAAAAATAGTTAGCGCTATGTTCGATATCACTCAGGTTTTCAAGATTGCCCGCATAAGTGAGCGCATCCAGGTTGACGATTTTATAACCGGGATATTTTAATACAAACAGCCGGACAACATGCGATCCGATAAATCCGGCTCCGCCTGTAATAATAATTGTTTTTGACAACGATAAATAGTTTGTTTAAGAATAAGGAAAACCAGGATCCGTGTTTACAATCTTCCGGGATTATTCTTGTACCAGTTGAATGTAAGTTCCAACCCTTTTTGTACAGATATATTAGGTAAATAGCCTATTAACGTTTTTGCTTTGGAAATATCCGCGAGGCTATGTTTTACATCTCCTTTTCTATCCGGTCCATGTACCGGTTGCAAAGAGCTACCCGCCTGTTCTTTCAGCGCATCATACAGTTCCAGCAGCGAAGTTTGTTCACCACAGGCTATATTGTATACCTGGTTTACAGCCTGCTGTTCTTTTGCAAACATAGCTGCAATATTTGCCTGTACCGCATTGGCAACAAATGTAAAATCACGGCTATGGCTGCCATCTCCGTTGATGACCGGTGATTTGTTTTCAATCAGCGCTTTTACGAAGAGCGGGATCACTGCCGCATAAGGGCCCTGCGGATTTTGACGTGGACCAAAAATATTAAAGTATCGTAAGCCAATAAACTCTATGCCGTAAAGACTCGCATAAACTTTTGCATACAGCTCATTCACATATTTTGTAACAGCATAGGGAGAGAGAGGATTACCGATTATGTCTTCTACTTTAGGCAGGCCTGGATGATCGCCATAGGTAGAGGAACTTGCCGCATATACTATACGTTTAATTCCTTTCTCTTTGGCGGCAGTGAAAATATTTAGTGTTCCGGTGATATTTACGTTGTTGGTCGTCAGCGGGTCTGCAATCGAGCGGGGCACAGAACCCAATGCGGCCTGGTGATCTATTATGTCCATACCATCAGCAGCATCCAGGCAGGTTTGAAAATCACGGATATCGCCCTGAATAAACTGGAATTTTGGATCTTCGGTAAACGGTGCTATGTTTTGCATGGAGCCGGTTGCCAGGTTATCAAGCACCCGCACCTGGTTGATATCTGCATGCTTCAATAAGGCCTCTACAAGATTAGACCCGATAAAACCAGCGCCGCCGGTAACTAGTATGCGCATAAAAAGGTATAGTATTATTTGCTTGAGCGCCGGAACCACTTCCTGAAGTCCAGCTTGTTCAATAAACGATCGAGTAAATTCGGAGGCGGAGTTTCTTCCGTGTAATAGGTGCTGCCTTTTTTACCGCCATATCCATAACCGTAACCGTAACGTCCATAGCCATAATAACCATAGCCTGGTTTCACTTTTACATCATTGATAATAATGGAAACTTTAGGCAGTTTACTTTCTTTATATAGTTCGTCGATAAGTGCAACCTGTTTTTTAAACGTATGCCCCTGTCGTACAATATACATTGTACAATCAGCAAACTCTCCGAGCGTCATGGCATCACTTACCATTCCGACAGGAGCGGTATCTACGATGACCATATCATAGTTGCGGCGAAGCCACTCGAACATTTCCGTTACTTTCGGACCCAGCAGGAGTTCGGAAGGGTTAGGCGGTATTGGTCCGCAGGGCAACACGAAAAGATTGTCCTGATTTGGAACCGGCAGTATTAGTTCTTCCAGTGATGATCTGCCTACCAGGTAGTTGGATATCCCCTGGCGTTGTTTATTCATACGAAGACCGGATAATACTTTCGGCTTACGAATATCAAACTCAAGAATGACCGTCTTTTTACCAGTCAATGCAATGACCGCTCCGATATTTGTGCTGATATATGATTTTCCTTCGCCGCTAAATGAAGAGGTTACCAGGATCACCCCTCTTTCTGATTTGGTCATTACATATTGAAGGTTCGATCGTATGATCCTGAATTGCTCTGCCACCATACTGCGGCTTGTCTTATTCACAATCAATACGTCTTCAGAATAAGAATGCCCGATCTCGCCAAGTACGGGGGCTTGTGTTATTCTTTCAATATCATAACGGGTACTGACTTTATCATTCAACACCTCACCCATAAAAATAATAAGTGCGGGAAGCCCAATGCCGATAAGCACAGCGATAAGCTGAATAGTTCTTTTATTCGGCTTAACAGGCATACTCGAAGGCAGCGCCCTATCAAGTATCTTGGAATTGGAAATAGTAGATGCCCGTGAAATAGCGGCTTCTTCTTTTTTCTGTTCAAGCAGGTTATACAGCGCCATTTTTGTACTGATCTGACGCTGGATCTCTACCAGGTCTTTGATTTTTGCAGGCAACTGGCTAATCGTACTTTCCTCAGACAGGCTTTTTCTTCTTAATGTTCCAATGTTTGCCGCATAGGATAGTTTGATATTCCTTAAATTCTCAATAAGATTCTGGCGTTGCTTTTCAATGATCCCTTCGGCCTCTTTAATAGCAGGATTAGCTGGTGGAATATTTGCATTTAGCAAAGCCTGTCTTTCCAATTGCGCCTTATTATAACCACCTACCAGCTCTAATAAGGTAGGATCTTCAAGGCCAAGTGAAGAAGGCACCAATGTATACTGGTACTCTTTTCTGGCAACATATGCATTCACCATATCCACAATGCCGATTCTCATTTCCTGGTCACTAATGGATTTATTGGATTCCTTTACATTGTCAAAATACTCGCCTGATTGAATATCGATATCAAATAATTTTCCCTTTTGCCTTGTATCCAATTCGATTATGCGCAAGCTATCCAGTTCATTCTTGAGTGTATCCAGCCGGCCATTGATGAATGCCATTGTCTGATCGGTTGAAAAATTATTTTGTTCAATAGTCAGTGAATCATATTGAATCATCAATGTATTAATAATATCAGCTGCAAGTATCGGGTTGTCTGCAAGTATACTCAGGGAAAGAATGCTTGTACCTGGGGTTTTCGGCTGAACTTTTATAGCAGACGCATAAACAGCGGCCATTGATTCCGGAGCATCGCGTCTGATTACGAATTCAGATCCAGCAACGGCAACTCCTCTTTTTTCGAGAGAAAAAACACCGTACTGGTTTTTAAAAATATCACCAAACGTAAAGGTGGCCGACTCATTGTTTACTTTGAAATGGGAATCATCAACAAACTTGATTTTAATACTGAATGCCCCTTCGTGATCGACTATTTCAAATGTCTTAAGATGGAAAACACCTTGTTTGTATATATTGAAGTCTTTGATCTTCCCTTTAGCGGTAAAACTATATTCAAGATTTAACCGATCAACTACCCGTCTCATTAAGGGTCTTGACTTCAGCACTTCAATTTCATTCTGTATCCCCTGGCTCCGGTTGTTCCCGCTGATCAGTTCTTCCACTTTATCGTTACCCTGACCAGATTGTTTCTCAGTTCTTATCTGTAGCGTACCGCCAGCGCTATATATCTTGGTGGCATATCGCAAATAGGCGAATGCAATAAGTAATGCAAATGCTACCGATAGTAAAAATAACGGCAGGAACCGTACATACTTATAGAATAAATCTTTAACAGTCAGGTTCCAGAGCTCACTTTTATTACTGCTGATCTGATCTTCCATTAAATTAGGTTGTGGATTGACAGGCATGCTTTATTTGAATACATTATACAGAAGCGCTATAGCTGTAACGATACTTAGCCCAAAACTGACTCTTTGTAAAACCACATCCTGCTCAGCCTTTTTGGCCTTTTTCTTTGAGGGCTCTACCAACACGATATCGTTCTGCATAAGATTATAATAAGGAGAGGCAAATACATCTTTTGATGAAAGATCTATAGTACCGGTTTCTATTTTTCCGTCTTTTTCACGAACTACCCTGACAGAATTTTTCAGTCCATATTCTGTAACGTCACCTGCAAGACCAACTGCTTCAAGAATTGTAACTCTTTCTCCGGGGAAATTAATAACGCCCGGAGCTTTTACTTCGCCAAGTACCGTGATCTTGAGATTCTGAAAACGTATGATGACAGAAGGCTTTGTCAACACAGAATCCTTTTCATTGATCTTTATTTTTATCATATCCGCGAGCTGTTGTTTGGTCAATCCTTCTGCATGCAATAAACCTATTTGCGGGTATTCAATATTACCATATGCGTCTACAAGAAAACCGCTCGTTCCCGAACTGGTACCCATGGAGTTGCCGGACGTCTGTGCAGAAGAAGGGAGATTGTAGATTAAATCTGACTTATCAGGCCTGGTACTTGCGCTGTAAACCTGTATAGACAAAAGATCATTTTTCTGTATCCGCATTTCCGGGATCTTCAGGTCATCTTTACCAGTAGTATCTTTTATGTTTTCGAGGTAGTTGGGCAATTGCTGCTGGGTGCCACAGGAAATAAGGTATATTGGTAAAACCAGCAATAATAAAAAACGGAAAACTTTCATGAAATGACCTTTATTAGTAAGGTTTAAAAATGCATTAAGTAATCAATGAGGGCGCGCCGAAGTTAATCTACTTCTATCAATATGTGCCACCAGCACATATCCCAGACTATCAATAGCTACTTTCACTGTTTTGTGCCGTACACTCAACACTTCGCCTTCCTGGTCCATCAATGGACCTGTAGTTATTTTAACCCGCTGACGAAGACGCAGATCGAGAGACTCTACTGCTACGTTCTCATATTCATTCAAGAAACGCCGGATCGCATTGATTTCCTTTTCTTTGATCACTGCCGGCTTACCGTCCCAGTATACAAAATTCACTACACCAGGCGTCATGCGAACGGCAGTCCGGTCTTCTTCAGTCACTTTGACAAATATATAGGACTTAAAAAGAGGTTCTTCTACCAGCTTCACCCGATCACTCCATTTCCTTCGGATTTTGTTTAGGGGACAATAGCTTTCAAAACCCTTTTCTGCCAGAAGCTGGTTTACCTTTTTTTCCCATCGCGGCCGGCTATAAACAGCTAACCACTTTCGCATCCCCGATAAATTTTTAGATGGCTTCGCCACCTCAGTCACAGGTTTTTTTTGCATGACCGGTACGATCAGACCAATAAGATTTTGATGATCTGTTAGTTATTTGGCTGCAAATATAATGGGAATTGGGACTGGCAAAGCAATAAAATGGGCAGATTCTGAAGGATTTGTCCCCATGAGTTGATAACTGAGAGCAGGGGGTTAAGATGCGGAAAAACCGGGAAAATCAGTCACAAAACGGGGAAGACCATTTCATTTTCCAGCCGGTATTTTTTGCCGCTTATTTCACATACTGCCCAACCGTCGATAGTGAAGCTAAGTGTGCTGCCCGCCTCGCTGATCCAGCCCACCCGGCGACCCGGATTACCCAGCACCAATCCATAAGCAGGTACAGTACTTACCACTACGGTGCCCGCGCCGATCATTGCGTAAGAACCGATCTCAACTCCGCAAAGCAGTGTGGCATTTGCACCAATACTGCATCCCTTGCGCAACAGGGTTTTTTTAAATTCATTTTTTCGCTCTATAAAACTGCGCGGATTGATCACATTTGTAAAGACCATTGATGGGCCAAGAAATACATCATCTTCGATAGTCACTCCTGTGTACACGGATACATTGTTCTGGATCTTCACCCCATTTCCAATAACAACATTGTTGTCTATATATACATTCTGGCCCAGGATACAGTTGCTACCGACAACAGCTAAAGGCATCAGGTGACAAAAATGCCATATCCTGGTTCCGGTGCCAATCGTTGCTCCCGGGTCGATCACAGCGGTAGGATGGGCAAAAAATGATTCTTGGGGCATGTTGCAAAATAATACAATTAACTAAGAGGATAAAAGAGAAAAAGGGTTGAAGAGAGCCCTTCTTCGGGTTGTATATCCACGAATGTTTCGCATATTAAGCAGCAACTTCTGTTATGATAGGCCTAACTCTTTTACCTTCTTTTCTCTTTTATCCTCTTAGTTATTCACTACATTTAGCAACCAAAATACTTTCTTGTGAACCAACGATTCTATTCACTTGATGTTTTTCGTGGCGCTACCGTCTGCCTCATGATCCTGGTAAATAATCCAGGTAGCTGGGGACATATCTATGCGCCGCTGGAACACGCTCCCTGGCATGGCCTCACTCCTACAGATCTTGTTTTCCCTTTCTTTTTATTTGCTGTAGGCAATGCAATGGCTTTTGTAATGCCCCGGTTGGAAGCAGGTGGCGACGCGGCTTTCTGGCGAAAAGTGATTAAAAGAACAGCCCTTATTTTCCTGATCGGCCTGTTTCTCAATTGGTGGCCTTTTGTAAAATGGGCGGATGGCAGCCTCGTTTTCCGGCCCTGGACAGATCCAAACAATCCGCTGAGCGGTGTCAGGATCTTAGGCGTTTTACAACGGATCGCTCTTTGTTATTTCTTCGCTTCCGTTATCATCTACTACCTCAAACTCCGCAAAGCTTTTTATGCGGGCCTCCTCCTTTTGCTGGTCTACTGGATCTTATGTTATGCTGCAAATCCCGCTGACCCATATAGTCTCGCAGGCTGGTTCGGAACCGATATCGATAAAAAATTATTGGGTGTGGCACATATGTATAAAGGCGAGGGAGTGCCATTTGACCCTGAAGGATTTGTGAGTACCCTGCCTGCCATAACCGAGGTCATTTTTGGTTACCTGATCGGAGATTATATACAGAAAAAAAGCAGAATACCACAGCCTGGTCTTGAAAATGCGCCCGCAACTGCCAATCTCTACCCTATGCTTACAGGTCTGTTCATAACCGGTGTTGCATTAATCGTGACCGGTTTTTGCTGGGACATGCTTTTCCCTATTAATAAAAAGATCTGGACAAGCTCTTTCACTGTATATACCGCAGGATTGGCCACTATTACTATTGCCACAATGATCTATATGATCGAAATAAAGAACGCAAGGGGCTGGCTTAGTCAATTCTTTACCGTGTTTGGGAAAAACGCGCTATTCGTTTTTGCATTGAGCGCATTTTTACCAAAGGGACTTGGACTGATCAAGTTGGGAAATGGAGTGAATCCCTGGAATTTTCTCTATACTAAGTTATTGGTGAACGTACCCGGCGATCCTAAACTCGGCTCGTTACTATATGCACTTTGTGTGATCACCTTTATGTGGGCCATTTGTTACTGGATGGATAAGAGGAAGATTTATATAAAAGTATAGCCGGGGTAAATGCAAAATTCAAAATTCAAAAGTAAAAATTAAAAAATAATGTCCTTAAACTGGTCTTGCATCCCGGAATTGCATTTTTCCGCTTATACATTGTATCGGATTTATTGATAGTACATTGCAATGAATTCAAAAACCGTCCCTATCTCCAGAGGCTATTTTTTAATTTTTACTTTTAAATTTTGAATTAACTATCTCCGCTTCAAGCAGGGCAATGATCTTTTCCTTATCGGCCAGCGCCGCTTCAAGCATACTGATACGCTCAGACAATAGCTTTATTTTTTCCTCTGTAGTATAAAGGGGTGCATGCTCTTCCGCTTTTGTATTATTCGCATTGGGGTCTTCGCCAAGCATATCGCCCTTGCCAGACAATAGCCATAGTATATTCAGATCGAAATATTGCTTATGAATGCGTTCAATAATATCCGACCCGATTGAGCCCTTGCCTTTTTGTTGCTTTTTAAGATAGCCATTGGCCACTTTGCAGGCCTGCTCGAAATTGCGGGCATTCAGGTTTTTATATTTCAGGTATTTAAATAACCGGTCTACTACTGTCATGGTAAAAAAATTAATAGAAAAAAGTCTAAATAAATTAGCAATTTGTTTATATTTGTAGACAATTTCCTTACAAATAAACAAATTAATCAGGAAACGGGATGTTTTGCTGATAGAGGCTGTCTTTCCAAAGATATTGGGACCACAAATACAAAAAGACAGCTAAGGATATTCAACAAGTGGTAAGGAAGTCCCGGTATTATTAGCTCTTTTATATGCCTAAAAAGAAACGTGTCCGTAGAAAGGATTTGAAAAAGGCCCTGTTTACAAGATTCGAACAATTCATTTCTCAACATCCACCCGCAGAGTTCAGCCGCCACCTGCGGAGTGTATTTTTTGATTATTTGAGTATCCAGGTAAGAAGCGGGTTTCCCGCTGACTTTGATATTTACCTCGGAGAATTGTATGATCTTTTCGAATTACTGGATTATGCTGATGATGTACTACCAAGAAATGAAAATCGCGCCAGTCTATGAGAAAACACGGCCCTGCTTTCCGGGTTTATTCATGCGAGGGCAAATCGCACGGCAGCCTTCGCATGAATATTTGTAGTGTCAAACACAGGGATTGTAAGATCCTCCTGCTTCAGCAGAATCGGAATTTCCGTACACCCGAGGATCACTCCCTCAGCACCTTCCTTCATTAGTTTATTAATAATAGCAATAAAACCCGCTTTTCTTTCCGGCAAAAAGATCCCTTTGCCCATTTCCGTATAAATAGCTTCATTGATATAATAAATATCTTTCTCATCCGGGATAATGGTCTCAATACCCTGTCTCTTTAATTTCTCCTTGTAAAAATCAAGTTGCATTGTATACTTCGTTCCTAACAACGCCACTTTTTTTAAGCGTTGTTTCTGTATTTCAGCAGCGGTTTCCTCCGCGATGTGAATAACAGGAATACCTATTGCCGCCTGAACAATATCTGCAATCTTGTGCATAGTATTGGCACCGATCAATAAACAATCTGCACCGGCTTCTTCCAGTTTTTTACCCGCATCACCAATTATATCAGCAATGGTCTCCCAGTCACCGGCCTCTGTCAGGGTCTTTATTTCCGAAAAATTGACAGAGTATAAAATAATTTTCGCAGATTCCACCCCGCCCAACTTTTCATTTACCAGTTGATTCAACAGCCGGTAATAATCCATGGTAGAGAGCCAGGTGAGCCCTCCGATCAGTCCAATTGTTTTCATGAGACGAAGATAAGTTCTACAGTTTATTTATACCGCCGGAAACTCCAAAACAGCTCAGCACAACAAGATTTTAAAAAAAAATAGTTGTGCTCGTGTAATAATTCTTTCGCCTTTGCATCCAATAACTATAGAAAGCAAACGCATATTCTTGCTCCGCCAGTAATTAAATAGTAATCAATGAAGAAGATATTTTTATTCCTGTGGTCCTTTACACTATTGTTCGCAGCGCAAACATCCGCGCAACCGTTCACAGCATTTAAAGTGGAAGTAACCGGTAAAGGCAAACCCATTTTGCTTATCCCGGGTTATAGTTGCAGCGGCGATGTATGGAAAGAAACGGTAGATCACCTGAAACAGCGCTACGAATGCCATGTGTTCACTTTAGCAGGTTATGCCGGCGTACCCGCTATTGATACGCCGGTATTAAAAACCGTTCGGGATGAAATAATCCGCTATGTAAAAACAAAACAAATCACTAAACCCATGCTGATCGGGCACAGCCTGGGAGCATTTATGAGCTTATGGATAAGCAGTCTTGAGCCAGGTCTTTTCGGGAAAATGATCTGTGTAGATGGAGTTCCCTTTATTTCTGCCATGGCAGATTCAACCGTTACAGCCGGGGCTATAAAAAACGATCCGCGTTATGATGCGGCGGCAACGGCAAAAAGTTTTGAGAATATCCCTGACTCCGGCTATATCGATCAAAATACAAAAGCAATGCTGTTCCAGGTAAATGATACCCTGCGTGCCAGGCAAATAGCGACCTGGGGCTATACCTGCGACAGGAAAACACTGGGTTATACACTTGTTGAAATGTCTACTACAGATCTTCGCCAAAACATAAAAAAGATCACCCAGCCCGTACTTGTGTTGGGTAGTCTTTATGGAAACGAAGCCAACAGCTATCGCATATTGCAACACCAATACCGCAACCTCCAAAATAAAACGATACATGTTGCCAATAGCAAACACTTTATCATGTATGATCAGCCAGATTGGTTTTATAATGAAATAGATAGTTTTCTAAAATAAACAGTACTCAGGTAATTTGCAGCCATTCATGAAAGAGCAGGAAAAAGAATTCACTTCTTTGTATAATCAATACGCTGAAGGCATTGGCAAACTCTGTCTCGGCTATACGGGCGACACGGCGCTTGCGCAAGACCTGCTTCAGGAAACTTTTCTGCGAGCCTGGAATGCCATGGCCCGGTTCAGGGGCGATGCAAAATGGAGTACATGGATCTACCGGATAGCCGTAAATACCTGTCTTACTCACCTGCGAAAAAAGAAATTATCGTTTGCAGAAATAGATGCGGAAATGATAGCAATAGCGGAAGATGGTCAGCAAAAAGAACAGGAAGTAAAGGTTTTGTATAAATGCATCAGCCGGCTTGCGGAAACAGACAGGCTTATCATTTCCCTGGTACTTGAAGATAAACCCTATGATGAGATTGCGGACATAACAGGCATAACCGAAAATAACCTGCGAGTAAAGATCCATCGTATCAAAAAACAATTAAGCGAAATATATAACAGTTATGAAAGACTTTGATGCTATAAAAGATCTATGGCAGCAGTCTGATCCTGCTGAAAAAAACAAGATCGATGCAGCCACGCTGATCAAACAATCTGCCAGTTCAAAAAATAAATTGATGCGGGAAAAACTCATTGCTGCGATCCTGCTATTGATCACAGGTATTTTCATTGCCTGTTCGGGCTTCTTTGCCCGGCTGTATTTCCATTCCTCCTTAACATATGCCGGTCTTGTCATGATCGTGCTGGTAGTTCTCGTGCAAAGCCTTGTTATGTTCAAAGGATGGAGAAAATTAAAAAACATAGATGATACCCTTCCTCCAGCAGAACATTTGCAACAATGGGAAGCCTATTATTCTTCCAGCAAAAAACACATAAAATGGAACATGCCATTCTATTTTATTGCACTCAATCTTGCTATGGTTATTTATTTTATCGAGATCTTTCGTAACTGGTCTACGCAAAACATTATTTTAGCCAGTACCGTTTATGGAGGATGGATGTTGTACGCCTATTTTGTATTGGGTAAGCGGGGTATGCGACGGGAAGAAAAAAGATATAAGATCATTATCACCAACCTGAGGGAAATAGCCAATCAGTTAGCTAAGAGTTAAAAGAAGAAAGGAGGCTAAAGAAAATATTCATAAGAAATACTCTTTAACCTCCTTTCTTCTTTTAACTCTTAGCTACTCGCCTGCCACCTGGTCACTTTTCTTCCCCCACACTTTATGCTTAGCACCGTCCATTTTTACGATCCTGGGAGTAAACCTTCCTAATACTTCTACCAGGTTTTGCTGACTCTTCATGACCATTTCAATATCCTTATAAGCAAAAGGAGCTTCATCAAGGCCACCACCGATCAGTTTCACACCATACTTTTTTAATTCATCTTTTAAAGCATGCTCTGTGATCGATTTGTTTGCAGCTGTCCGGCTCATCTTTCTTCCCGCTCCGTGTGAGGCAGAATTGACGGAAGCCTCTTCGCCTTTCCCTTTCACGATAAAACCATCGGCTGTCATGCTGCCCGGGATAATACCGAGCACATCTTTACCGGCTGGTGTAGCGCCTTTCCTGTGTACGATCACTTCCCTGACCCCTCCTTCTACCTGGATCTTTTCCTTCCAGGCAAAATTGTGATGATTCTCTACCCGCTTGATTGGCTTTCGCCCCAATTGCTTTGCGATCTTTGCATGAATGATATGATGACATGCTGATGCATAGTCGCCTGCAAGATTCATGGCCATCCAGTATTCAATACCGGCTTCTTCATCCAATGTCAACCACGCAAGGTTATTGGCTTCACCAGGTAAGCGCCTCATTTGTTTGGCGATCTTTGTATAGTGGTTCGCAATATTGGCGCCTAGCGCCCTCGATCCTGAATGGGATAATAATCCCAAATAAGTCCCCGGCTCTATACCCAACACCGCATCCTTTTCAGTAATCGCTACTATACCAAATTCTACAAAGTGATTACCGGATCCGGAGGAGCCCAATTGTTTCCATGCACGTCCATGTAAGTTCTTCAGCAATGGAAGTTGATAAAACTCTTCTCTTTCCATTACTTCATGATCGGATGCATGATCGAATTGTCTTCCGCTTCCAAATAATGTCGCCTCGTTCAATTCCCGGGTGAAATAGTTTTCTTTTTGTACCAACTCCTTCGGATCAATATCAAATACACTTAAACACATCCGGCAACCAATATCTACTCCTACACCATAGGGGATCACTGCATTTTCAGTAGCTAATACGCCTCCAATAGGTAAACCATACCCCGAATGAGCATCCGGCATTAATGCGCCGGCTACACTTACCGGCAATTTTGCTGCCTGGTACATCTGGTGCATAGCGCCTTCCTCGATATGTTCAGTCCCAAAAACATTGAACTGTATCCCTTTTTGATTCAATGAAATATCAGCTCCCGTTTCTTCTTCCGGTATTAATTGTTCTGCGATCAACGCTAACACGGCATCATTTTTATATTCTACCGGCGCCGTCAATACTCTTTGTAATATCTCCATGACTTCTTCCTTTGTGTGATGTTTATAATTCTTCTCCATCACCTGCATAGCAATGCTTACCACCGGTCCTTCCGGGTAGCCTATCGCTCTTATTTCTTTTCCTGTTAATTTTAATTTTGCCATTACTATTGGTTTAAAGTTTAAGGTCCAGGGTTTTTAGTTCTTGTACTCACCCGTTGCTTCCCTGTGGCTTTGAACTATCAAACTCTGGACTTTAAACTGATTCCGTTCATTTTGCCGGTACAAAGATCTGTTTCAATTGTTCTACTAATGCACCGTTGCCACTCACACTGATATTACTGATTTTCTCCGCGATCTTTTCAACATACTCCATCTCCTTCAACTTCCACAACATCGCGTTATCTTCCATCAGTTTGGCAGTGTTCAATAAGCTCCGGGTACTGGCAGTTTCTTCTCTCCGGGTGATCGTGTTGGCCTGTGCTTTCTTCTCCGCAACCAATACCTGGTTCATGATCTCTTTCATATCCCCTGGTAATATGATATCCCTGATACCAAAATCATTTACCTCCACACCAAGCGCTGTCGCTTTTTGCTGTACAGCTGTTAATATAAAAGATGAAATGGTCTCTTTTTTCTCCAGCAATTCATCAAAACCCAAACCACCGATATATTCCCGCAAGGCCAACTGGAACACCATGTACAACTGCATGCTGTATTCCTTGTTATCCAGCAATGCTTTTTCGATGTTCACCACTTTATACTGCGCCCAGGCATTGATCCGCAAGGCTGCCTTATCTTTTGTAAGGATCTCCTGACCATTTACTTCCAACTGCTGTTGCCTGTTGTCTGTTTTGCCAATATGTACAAGGATGCTGTTCTTCCACCAATAGTACACACCGCTCTGCAATTGTTTTACAAACTGACCATCTACAAACAACAAGGCGTTCTCATAGCTCTGTACTTCGATGGTACGAACATATGGTATTACCAGTTTATTTTGTAATGTGGCCCGGTCAATTGCCGGATCAATATCGATACGACTGATATCCGCCCTGATAAATTCATATTTTATTACCGATTTCCAGTAAGCATACCTGCCTGCTGTCAATACCTGCTTCAATAAACCATTTTCGTATAACAATACGATCTCATTGTCAGCAACCTCAACAACATGTAATGCACTTGCCAATTGTTCATCCTTCAAAAGGATGTTCAACTCCACGGGTGCAATGAATGGTTTGGTAACATCAGCTATCAAAACCGTTTCATTACCCCAGAACCAGTATGAACCTTCTGTCAGCATTCTTTTGTACCCATCATTTTTAAATACCAATCCAACCTGGTAGGCATTCACTTTTACATTTTTCATCATCTTCTATTTTGTGCCGCTATGCGGCGGGTTTAATTTTTAATAAAGCCTGTATTGCATTCCATCCTTTGAATACGGGGAGAGGGTTTCAATTTATTTAGTCAATCAGTTCATCCAGGCATTTTATCATCATACTAAGACGGAGTGATCAATCTCCTAAACTGGTTTTTCCTTTCCGCGGGCATTCACCTGACTGTGAGCACTTATTTTATTTCTTTCGGAAATAAATAAGTTCACCGGAATGCAACACCTGCTTTAGTTCCTTCACCTTTTTTAAGAAGTGGTGAGCTTCTGTGAATCAAGCATCCCGAGTGCTTTGCGTTACCAATTCCGCCATCCCTAAATGAACAGGGGTGGGATTCGAACCCACATGTTTGTCTGTTGCTCTAACCATTGAGCTATCCCGGTAAACCGGGAAGAGGAATTGAACCCCTGACCTACAGATTATGGTGGGAACCGCGCTATCGGAGCAACAGCATACAGATAGTTACTACGTCTGCACTATGGTGCTTCTTTGAAACACGCATCTGGTTCACTGTCAACAGGCCAATTCCCATCTTGCCGCCAGGCAAGCTTTTCATCGGGTCTTTGCAAGACCCTCAATATTATAAAGAACTTCATCTGCCGCTCTTATGGGATTCGAACCCATACTTTGTTTACAACAATAGTCCGGCTGTAAATGCGCTTCCCTACTTTCCTTCCAGATTTCGGTGCTTCTGCAAATTCTATCCATCCGGGCGAGCAGCCCGAACGGCTTATCCGGTCACTCCACGGCTCCGTAACTTTTTCCGCAGCACTTCCTTTTATGCTAAAGAGCGTCTTTGATCACACAAACCTATTTCTCATGTGTGCAATGTATTTGCACAGTTTAATTTATTTTCCTTTTTTTTGTAAAAAACTTTTATGCCTGCCAATCGGAATGCCCTTATTCGTTATCGTGCCATTGATAAATGTCTCCAGAATCGCCGGCGAAAGTGGACCATCGCAGATCTAATCAATGCCTGTGATGACGCGCTCTATGAATACGATGGCATGGACAATGGCGTGAGCCTGCGAACCATCCGCCTGGACCTTAGTGCCATGCGGGGTGATGAACTGGGCTATAATGCACCTATTGTCGTTACTGAAAAAAAATACTATAGCTATTCAGACCCCAATTATTCTATTGCCAACATACCGCTTACTTCCCAGGATCTGAACATCCTGCAGGATGTTTCTCATCTGCTACGCCAGTTCAAAGGCTTCAGTCATTTTACTGAAGTGAGTGAAATGGTAAGCAGACTGGAGGACAAGATCTATAGCGAACAACATCAACAAGCGCCAGTCATCGATTTTGAAAAAAACGAATTGCTTACCGGTCTTGAATGGCTGGATATTCTATATAAAGCCATTATCTCCCGCTGCACCATTCAGCTTACCTATCAATCATTCCGTGCCCGCCAGTCAAGCGAAATCATATTTTACCCCTACCTGCTTAAGGAGTATCGTAACCGCTGGTTCGTACTCGGCATGAAAAAACAGGAAAAGGAGATCATCACCTTTGCACTGGACCGTATCCAGGCCATCCGGTCGCTACCGGATGAAGAATACAGGAAACACAAACAATTTGATCCTCATACCTATTTTACCCATATTGTCGGGGTAACCCGTAATAGCGGGGATGCTCTGACAACCATCACCTTCCTGGCCGATCCTTTACAAGCGCCGTATATCAAAACCAAACCAATACATGCTTCACAGCAGGTACTGGAAGAAAAAAAAGAAGGGGTAGTTTTCCGTATAGATGTCATTCCGAATTTTGAACTCGAACGTGAACTGACCGGTTACGGTGAAGGACTAAAAGTCCTTTCTCCGCATTCTCTTGTACGACGCATCAGGCGTAAAGCGAAACTGATGCATGAATTGTACAGTACCCCTTCTGTGTAGAGACGCAATGCATTGCGTCTCTGGTGAAACGACCTATCGATGGAGACGCAAGGCATTGCGTCTCTACTGGACGACCTTATTGGCGCAGCTTGAACTGGCGAATGCATGTGGCTTTGCCTTGAAGGCGAACCCCATTCCCATTATATAACCCATCGCCTCTTTAAGGGCATCGTTGCTTTTAAATGCCGGATTGGTGTTGATATCAGCATGTACCTCCATGTCTACATCATATAACGTGAAGATCCTGCATAATGCGTAGGCCACTTCTATACTTTTAGCTACTTCTGTCAACATCCGCTGCCTGATGCTCATCTTTTGCAAACTTGTCTCGTTATGGATATACATGAATCCTCCTTTGCCCTTCCTGATAAATACGATTACAGTAGCAAATTCTGTTTCTTTCAATTTTGGTCCTTTCCCTCCAGCAGCGGATTTTACCTGGCTATCTGTTCCGATACATACTTTTAACTGGTGGCCCGCTGCTTTTTCCCGAATGATCCTTTGCCGGATCTCGGTTTCAATCGGTTGGCTGATCTTTGTTCCATCCAATTTTCTCCATTGTTGCTGTTCCATAGTCCATCTTTTTTGTTCGTTTTAATTCTGAAGAACCGTTTCCCTTCTGAACCCGATTATTTCAATTTTTTGTCCGTTCTGATCTTTCTCATGCTGGTTCGCTATTTCTGCGATGGTCATTGGTTTGCTGATGATGGTTTTAAAACCAAGATGATCACTGAGTCGTTGTGACTTTCCAATACCCAGCTTTCCAAATTCATACCGCGCGATCAGTCTTCCTTTTCTCAATAATGCGCTATCTACCATCGTCAGCATACTATTGAACGTGCATACCAGTTGTACATTCAGAAAATCTGAGAGCAGGCCATCTGAAATATTGAGCAGGTTCGATACTGCTGAGCTGCTATTGTGCGCCCTGTCCACGATAATATTTTCCGCATCTTCAATTACAAGTATTGTATTGGGATTTTCGGTCAGCAGTTCTATAAACTCAGGGCTCATCAGGTTTCCGGCTACCAGGGGAGATAAAAACAGTACCCGCTTTTTAACCTTACCTATCAGGTAACGCAGATAAGTTGTTTTACCCGTACCAGGCAATCCATGGAGCAATACAATGCCTTTATCGTTTTTCTGGTTCAATCTTTTATTGATCAGTTGCCGGGTCTCGGTGAAATCATCTTCGTAAAAAAGATCAAAATCCAGTTTTGTCCGTTTTACTTCCATTGCCTTCAGACCGAGATGGCCACGATGCTGAACTACCAGGTTGATCTCAAGCGGCTCTCTTTTTTTGGTCATTTTGAACTGGCCAATCAATCCTGTTAATTCACTGACGAATTGCTCCTGTTTTCCATCATGCAGTATTTCGCAATAATAATCGTCGAATTCAAGTATACATTTGTTTCTCAAAACCATTACTGTTCTGCCAAACTGGTATTTTTTCTTGTCCCGTTTATAATACCGGTATCTATGTACATGCTCAATCGACTGACTGAATTGACTTTTGATCAGTTCAAATGCTTTTTCACCATCTATCTGACCAATGTAATCCATGTTTGGCAGCACACTATGGAAATGAAGATATAAGGCTTTAGCATCCAAAAAATGATCATCAAACAGGTTATCCGCATTAGTCAGTCTTGGCGCAAATAAATTTTTCATCGCATTTGTTTTTCTTTCTGTGGTGCCCCATGGAATTGAACCATGATCTCCGGGATTTCACTCCGACGCATAAAGCCATTCTGCCAAAGCACCTGTTTTAGTTTGTTTTCTATTTTCAATATGGGTGCATTGCGGGGTTCGAACCCTGTTCTCCTGGTTCACAGCCAGGTGCTTTACCAAATAAGCTACAACCACCAGTTGATGCCGGAGCAGGATTTGAACCTGCAACACAAGAGTCAAATTCTTGTATGTTACCATTACACCATCGGGCATTCTGATTCTTCTGCCTGCTTTTATAAGCATGCAGGTTATTGTCACTAAAGAGAGACCGGTTACTTTCACTCGTGTTGTATGTAATAGTCTTCTCTCTTTTGTATAGCAGGCAGGACTCGAACCTGCATCCTCTCCGTTCCAGGCGGAGTATCCAACCAATTGGAATGCTGCTATATTTACACCGGTGCCAACCCGGTGTTGTTTTCATATACAGGTCTATTAGGTTAAATCAACTGATGCCATTTCGTTTTTTCTTTAATGCATTAGAAAAAGCGCCCCCGTTGCATCTCACGGGGGACAGCTTTATTCCTCCTTTCTGCATCTGTATTTTACCTGAGCAGGAACTCCGCAGGATGTTTTATTGTCTCCTCCGGGGTTTTTTCCGCCTTGTTCGAATTCTTTTGTTTTATCCTGTTGTCAAGCAGGGCCACGATGAGATGAATCATCAATACGGCAATTAAAAATTTCATACATCCTCCTTCTTTATCCCAAACAAACTCCATGGATATTTCACATAAAAAAGCCCGGTCGTTTTGCGACCGGGCTACTTGTTGTCTGGCAGGTTACTTACCTGTCCGGGCATAACTCGGTCGTTGCTGAATATTATCATTCATACTTACTATGGGTCGTGTATTACAATGCAGGCTGTCAGTATTTTCTAACGAGACAAATACATTCAGTGTACCTGCCATTGTAAATAAAATATGTTGTGTTTGTTTGATCAATCTTTATTATTTATTCGTTTTTAAAAATTCAATCAGGGGTTATAATACCATTCATCTACATGTGTATTGAACCGGCTGATTATTAAAACAAAAACCCCGCAATCTCTTGCGGGGCGTGTATTCTATCGAATTCGTTCTTTCAACTTATTCTACAGCAGCACCTGCCCCGCTCATTGTATAATCCCCTTTGGGACTAAACCAATTTGCATTTTTTATATGTAATTGTATGCGGGTCATCTGTGTTTTAAAATTTTGTTTTGCAGTGCAAAGATGAATATATTTTTTTGATGCTGCCAAATAAATCATTAAGAATTTTAAAAATATTTTTTCAGGCACACATAGTATCGCTTATCATTTATCCCATTGTGTTGAAGGCAAAGGCTCCTCTATCGTATCGGTTTTGCAGGATTTCCAACTACTATGGCCCGGATAAAACAGGCCCTGGTTATACCAGGTATCCAGGATTATCGTACTCGCACTATCAAAACCTGATTCCACCGATCTCCACCTTATGCATATACCAATATCCCCATTTATCGTCTTGCCCGAATTCAACAGACCAGTCTCCGGAGAATTGGATCCTTTCATTTTGCAGGATGACTTCAAGTGAATATTTTCCTTTTACAAAAGAGACAGTTCCTTCTACAATGCAGGTTATCTCTGTGATACTGGTCCTATGCACTGAGTCATACGCTTTTTTAAATTGGTTGATCAATAGCCTGAATTGATCTTTTGAAAGATGAGCATGTTCATTCAATTGAAGATCGTTATCACGAAAATTATGCATCCACTCAAACATGTCCGCGTTCAAAATATACTGGATACAATCATTGACAGCTGCACATGTATTGTCATACACCGGATCAGGATAAAATTCATCATAGATAAACCCATGTACCATACCAGGTATATTGGCGCGAAGCACTTCCTGCTGAAATAGCTCTTCGATCGTAAAGCGGTACAGCTCTCTTGTTGTAACCCGTGGGCTGCATACAGCAAGGCTTACCCCATGCTGGTGCAGGTAACCGGCAAGTCCGTCCCATTCTTTTTCTATTTCAGCATCACTTATATCATTGACAGATCTGAAATGCGAAGGCCTTCCTAACTTTTCAAACAATGTTATATACCCATGTTCTTCTGTCTGCCTTTCAAATTCGATGATATTTTTTAAAAATTCGTTTTCCAGTTGTGGCGGTAATTCCTTGTTGGCAAATTCGCCGAATTTAGCACCACGCTCAAGCATGAGTTTCATTTTCATGAACTCGTTATCGGCTTTGAGTTTCTCGTCATTGTTCAAAGGAGAATAATCTTCTTGCATACAGACCGTTTAGATAATGAATTAATCGGTTAACTGTATTAAATGTAGAACGATGCGAAACGAAGCCCATGGGAAAAACACAGGTATTTAGTGTGAAAATAATCCGGACTATAGGTGGTTTACCACGGTATCTATATTACCAGTTTTAATTGAGCTCATTTTTTAGAAGCTGGTTTAACCTATTGCGAAAACTCAATTGGCGGTTTCTTAATCAACGCAACTGAACGTATGGAGCAGGTTTTAATATATTATTAATGCAATTATTTGTTAATTACCTCGTCACTACTGTAAAGCCAGGTCAGTATAATGCAGTCATTCTGTAAAGCCAGGCCAGTATAAACCCTGGTTGCCTGTAAAGTTTTTTCAGTATAAGACACTCCGGTGTTTAGCCGGTGTTTGTTCGATGTTA
>CAZGSG010000028.1:0-29565 GCA_964528095.1 uncultured Terrimonas sp. | reverse complement strand
CGTCTTCGGTGAACTCATTGTAGCCGTGAAAATAAAGAACGTGATAAGAAGAAATCCCAGGTCCACCATCGGTGTCATGTCTACTCTTGTAGACAACTTTTTGGCTTTTTTTACACCTGGTCCTTTTTTGTGGCCACTATCACCACCACCTTCTATACTAGCCATAATAAATGATTTACAAGTGATTTAAAAATGTTACTTATTTCTTACCCTGCATCATTTCTTTGTAAAGTTCAGTACCCTCTGGTGCTCCTTCCTGTGATGTGATAAGATTATACTTAAATTCTTCATTCTTTCTCATCGCATTGATCACAGCCTCAAAAGTGGGATACTTAGAATTGTTATCTCCTTTAATCAAATAGATCAGCTTACCGCCGGAAAAAGCTTTTTTCGCTTCAGATATCCACCAAACAAGTTCATTGTTGAGTGTATCCAAAACAGGAATACCGGGCTGCTTTACTTTCTCTTGTTGTGGCAACGGAAGATCCAGCAACTGCTTTAATCCTGTAAAAGGAACACCGATGATAGGCGCCGTTACAAAACTTTTCTTTTGTGCATCCGTCAAACCAAGATTCCGGGTTGTATTAATTCCATCGATGATCGTTGACAATTTTGCCGGGTCTTTTGGAGAAGATATGTTCAAATACACTTTACTCTCCGGATCGATCGTAATCAACACCGCATTTTCTTCTTTCAACATTTTAGAAGAAACGGAATTAGGCGTTTCAACCTTGACAGGCTCGGCAGGTTTGAATTTGGTTGCCATGATGAAAAAGGACAGGATCAGAAAGGCTATGTCCACAAAGGGGGTCATATCCGTATCCGTACTTTTTCTGGGTATTTTAACACTTGGCATATTTTACCTCATTTTTAATATTAGATGAATAATTCCGAAAAATCCACACGAGATTATTCACTATTATTTGTAGAGTGAACCAAAGCTCTGTGTCAGGGTAAATCCTGATTCATCAATACCATATGTGATAGAATCGATCTTGGTAGTGAAAATGTTGTACATGATCAATGCCAGGGCCGAAGTACCGATACCCAATGCCGTGTTATACAAGGCTTCGGAGATACCAACCGCCAGTGCGCTTGAGTCAGATCCACCACCTGATTCACCCAATGCAGCGAATGATTTGATCATACCGATAACCGTTCCCAACAGGGCAACGAGGGTACCAACTGAAGTGATTGTAGATAAGAACACCAGGTTCTTTTGCAGCATAGGCAGTTCAAGCGCTGTAGCTTCTTCAACTTCTTTCTGAATAGAAATAACTTTCTGCTCAGTATTCAGGTTGCCTTCATTGATCATTTCTTTGTAACGGCGAAGACCTGCTTTCATTACATTACCAACAGATCCACGTTGTTTGTCGCACTCAGACAATGCAGCATCCACATTGCGGTTAGCAAGATGATACTGTACTTTGCGGATAAAGTCAGAGATAGAGCCATTACCCAACGCTTTTTTGATAGTCAACGCTCTTTCAATAGAGAAAACGATAACCATTAATAACATACCGATCAGCAACGGAACGATGATACCACCTTCATAGATCCTGTGGAACGCGTCTTTTGGTCCTTTGTGCTCAGGCCAGAACCAGCCTTCACCTTTGGTAGCAAATCCTGTGGGATCACCCATCAAGAATCGCCAGATTAAATAGCCTGCGATAACACACACAATCGGAGCAATCCACGAAATGGCATTACTGCTTTTCTTGGGTTGAACAGAGGTAGCCTTAACGGTTGCAGTTGGTCTTGTTTCTGCCATGATCTTAATTTTTAGTGTTTTTAAATTTTTAATAGAGCCTTTAAGGCTGCAATTCTACTGAAAAAGTTTATACAAAAATCCCCGGGTTCGATTATTTTCGGGAAAGGGCTTCAAGTTAAGGATTTTTTTAAATGCACCAAGTGCCTGTAAAATAATTTGATAAGAAATTCATAGAGAAGATTTGATCGAAAACAAGCCTATTCATAACGCAGTGCTTCAATCGGATTTAAGCGTCCGGCCTTTACTGCGGGATATATTCCGGCGAGCAGTCCGACCGCACTGCAGATCACGATTCCACCGATTACCCAGGCCCATGGAATCACGAAACCCGTGCCCAGCACCATAGAGAAAAGGTTGCCTACCAGCACTCCAAGAAATATACCGAAGATGGCTCCCAGCAAACTTATTATAATGGCTTCCAGCAGGAACTGTCTTCTCACCATCTTGCTTTTACCCCCGATCGCTTTTACCAGGCCTACTTCCTTGGTTCGTTCAGATACCGATACCAGCATTATATTCATGAGCCCGATAGCCGCGCCGATCAGCGTAATAAAACCGATCACCGTTGCGGAGACCGTAAGAAATCCGAGACTGTTCATTGCTTTTTCGGCAATGCTGTCGCTCCTGTCCAATACAAAATTATTCTCTTCTGTTGGCGGCAATTTGCGAATCGCCCTGAAGGTGATCTCCGCTTCACTCATGCCTTCGGCCACCTGTCGCAGATCATTCGTCATCACCGCCACTACATAAGAAGCGCCCGAGGGGAAATTGCGTTGTATATTATTATAACTGGTGATGATCACATTATCCCGGCTGAATCCAAATGTGGAACCGCGGCTATCCATTACACCCGTCACCCTATAAGGAATACTATTAATACGAATGACCGCATTAGTCGCGCGCTCCACTCCTTCTTTAAATAATTTTTTCGCTACATCATATCCAAGCATACAGATATTTGTTCCCGAGGATACTTCCATCCTGTTCATATTACGTCCGTCCAGTAATGTAAAGCCATTCAACAACAGATAATTCTCATCACCACCAAATAACATCACGTTGGGACTCGATTTCCTGTCCTCATATGAAACAATATTATTACGATTACCAAAAACAGAAATGCTGGTAATAGCCGGGTAAGGATATGTTTTTACAAATAGTTCCGCTTCATCTTTTGTCAGCTTTCTTCCCAGGTTCGATTTCTTCTCTTTGCGCTGTCCTTTTTTTGACAGCTTTACTTCCCTGCCACCACCGCCGCCAAACCGGATATTCACTTCCTTATACCTAATAGTAAATGCATTCGCCCCCATCGTTGAAAAGCTTTCGGAGAATTTCTGGTTCATCGCTTTAATGGCTGTAATGATACCCACCAGTGCCATGATGCCAAAGGCAATAATAGCAACAGTAAGCGCCGTACGCAGTTTATTGCCACGCACGGTGCGAAAAGCCAGCGATAAGACGTCGAGGAAACTCATGATTTGTATTCCCTAAAATTAGAAAAACAAAATCTAGAAAGACGAACTATTTATAATTCAAAATTAAAAATGCAAAATTAAAAAATAGAGTGTGTTAATGCCAGCATACATTATCCGCCAGGAATTCAAAAAGCTATCCGCCTATGAGCGATTCACCCTTCTAAACGACCGGTTTTTGAATTTTGCATTTTGAATTACTTAGCGTTTCAATGCCAGTATGCATTGCCCGCCAGGAATTCAACAAGTTGCCCTGCCTGTAAGACATTCACCCTTCTAAACGACCGATTTTTGAATTTTTAATTTTGACTTTTGAATTAACTAAAAGTAGAGCCAGTTGATAATAAGACTCGGCCGGATACCCAACAGGATGATACAGGCGGCCAGTATGACCAGTGTCCATTTGAAAGCCGGCGAAACGGTAAAAGGCGCTGGAGTACCTTCTTTGAAATACATGGCCTGGATGATCCGGAAATAATAATATACGCTGACCGCGGCCATCAGGATGGCGAAGATCACGAGCCATGTATAACTGCCGGTGGCGATAACAGCCTGCAGCATATAGAACTTGGCAAGGAAACCTGCTGTAAGCGGGATACCTGCCAGGGAGAGTATAAAAATGGTAAGCGCGGCAGCTATTACAGGTTGTTGCTTCGCAAGGCCGTTAAAGCCTTCAAACGTATAATCGTTCATCCTGGCCAGCACGGCGAATATGCCGATGGTAGCAAGACTATACGCGATCGTATAAAGTAACAGGCCTTCTTTACCAAAGGTATTCATGGCAAATATGCCGAGCAACATAAAACCGGCCTGGGCGATACTGGAATAAGCCAGCATCCGTTTTACACTTTGCTGGAAGACCGCGGTAATATTCCCGATAAACAAAGTGGCTGCCGCAATGACCGCTATCCATAATTGCCATACAGGCTGGATGCCGCCAAATGTTTCATCAAACAGGCGGATGAACCCAATGAATACCGCCGCTTTTACGATCGTGGCCATAAAGGAGGTGAACACGGTTGGCGCGCCATCGTATACATCGGGTGTCCAGAAATGAAATGGCGCCGCGGATACTTTAAACGACATGGAGAAAAGCAATAATATCATACCAGCGACCAGGAGGGCAGATGGTTTTTCCACCGCGGCCAGGTTCATTTGCTCAATATTAAATGTGCCGGTAGTACCATAGATCAGCGCGATACCCATGAGCATTAAACCGGTAGAAAACGCGCCCATCAGGAAATACTTAAGCGAAGCTTCATTGCTTTTCAGGTTGCGCTTATCACTGCCGGTAAGAATATACAGGGGAATGGATATGATCTCGATACCCAGGAAAAGAATAAGCAATGATTTAAAAGAAGCGGCAAGTACTACACCACAAAGTATAAAGAAGATGAGTGTGAAATATTCCGCGTAGTTCACACCTACTTTTTCCATATCCTTCGCGGATAATAAAAAATATACCAGCGTGGAGAAAATAGCGATTGAATTGAAGAGCAACGCAAAGCGGTCAAAGCTCATCATGCCGCCCAGGTTTATTTTAAAAAGAACCGTGCCACTCATCTCCAGGATATTCACCAGGAGAAGAATGATCATTCCTGCAATTGCAATGCTCCGGATAGCCGCTTTCTGTTTCAGCAGTATACCGCTAAACATCATGACAACTCCCATTAAAGCCGATAGTAATAATGCGTTCATACTTGTTTATTACTTCCTGATCAAAGCAGGTAGTTCTGAATTTTTTAAAATTGAGTCTGTGATATCACTGGTCAGTTGCAAAAACGGTTGCGGATAAACCCCGATCACAAAAATCAGTATCACGATGATCGTGAGCGCTAATTTTTCCTGCCATCCTATATCCACCGTATTCGCGGTCAGCGCGTTGGTATTTCCATAAAATACCTTGCGTACCATATTCAATGTATATACCGCGGACAGGATGATACAAACACCTGCCAGCACAGTAAACCATAAATTGTATTTGGAACCAATAGAAGTGAAAATACCTGTAAACATCAAAAACTCCCCGATGAACGCGTTGGTCAATGGCAAGGCGATATTAGCCAGCGCTATGACCACGAAAAGGATCGCCATCACGGGCGCCTGCTGCGCGATACCTCCCAGTTCAGATATTTTTCTTGTGCCGAATTTGCGTTCTATCCATTCCACGCCTATCCACAGTCCGATGATATTGATACCGTGATTGAACATCTGTATCATCACGCCCTGCAATCCGATTTCGTGTTCCGCGAAGATGGCGATACACATTAAGCCGATATGCGCGATGGATGAATACGCGACCAGTCGTTTCAGATCATCCTGGCGAATGGCGATCAGCGACGCGTAGATCATGCCCGCGACCGCCATGGAGGATACCACATCGCCCCAGGAAAATGAACCGGCTGGCAATACGGGCAATAACCAGCGAAGCACACCGAATACACCCATCTTTACCATCACCCCGCTCAATACCATGGTAGTGGCGGTAGGTGATTGTTCATACGTATCAGGCTGCCAGGTATGAAATGGAAAGATCGGCATCTTGATGGCAAATGCTATAAAGAAAAACCAGAACAACCAGCTTTGATCATTACGGGAAATAACCGCGCTATAAAAAGAACTGATATCAAAAGAATGGTCCTTTGTATGGCCATATACGAACAAGATACCTACCAGCATAAAAAGCGAACCGACAAACGTATAGATAAAGAATTTAAACGTGACCGGTATGCGCCGCTCTCCTCCCCATTGTGAACAAAGAAAATACATGGGTATCAATGCCAGCTCCCAGAAGAAATAAAAGACCAGTGCATCCATTGCAAGGAACACACCCATCAGTCCCGCCTGTGCCAGCAACATCAGTGCAAAGAAATTCTTCGCGTTCTTATAATTTGTTTTCCAGGTGGCCAGGAAGATAAGCGGATAAGAAAGTGCTGTCAACAAACAAAGCAACTGACCCATGCCATCCATTCCCAGCGAAAAACTGCTGCCGATCGATCCCATCCATTCTGAACGGTGCGCCAGGTATCCAGCTCCTTTAAAGATAGTCAGCCCCAGTAGTGAAACCGCCAGCGTGAGAATAGAAGAAAACAAGGCCCAGGCACGTACTCCTTTTTCATCACGAAAAAAGAAAGACGCGAAGCCTGTGAGCAAGGGGATCAATATCAATAAGAGTGGGATCATATACTAATTGATGAACTCTTTTATTTTCTAAGAAAAAATTGTACTACAAAAATCACTAGCATGCTGATGACCATCAGCAATACATAACTGCCTACCTGCCCGCTCTGCAATAAGCGCAACTGGCGGCTGCCATAATTCACCAATCTGCCTACCCCATTTACAATACCATCAATAAACCATTTCTCTACCCAGGTATTCAATATGCCACCCAGTTTATTCAACGGTTGTACTACGGCCTTGTTATATAATTCATCCACATACCATTTATTCTCCAGCACTTTACCCAGACCTGTCGCTTCCGCGGTATCCGCTTTTTTGCTGAATTTGGTCCAGGCGAAGATCACCACAACCAGTATCAGCGCGGCAGATATTCCCGTGAGCATCCATTCTGTATCATGAGAAATAGGATGAGCGCCGAGTACGGCATGTGATTGTGCAAATATTGGCGCAAGAAAATCATTCAACGCATGCGCGCCATGCATGATGAATTCAGGCACTCCCACATATCCGCCGACGATTGATAGTATCGCCAGTATGATCAATGGAATAGTGATAGCCGCAGGGCTTTCATGCAAATGATGTTCCTGCTCGTGTGTGCCACGGAAACTACCCCGGAAAGTGGTAGCATATAAACGGAACATATAAAAAGCCGTGAGCAATGCAGTGAACAGGCCGATAATATAGATAGCAGGTGATTTTACAAACGCGCCAGCGAGTATTTCATCTTTTGAAAAGAAACCCGAGAGACCGGGAATACCAGCAATGGCCAGGCAACCAATTAAAAAAGTGATGTTGGTGATCTTCATGTATTTGCTGAGTCCACCCATCTTACGAATATCCTGTTCGCCACCCATGGCATGGATCACACTACCACTGCCCAGGAACAAAAGCGCTTTGAAAAAAGCATGTGTCATTACATGAAAAACCGCGGCCACATATGAACCTGTGCCAAGGGCCAGGAACATATAACCTAACTGGCTGACGGTTGAATAAGCCAGTACTTTTTTAATATCATTCTGTTTAAGGGCGATTGTTGCAGCCAGCAAAGCAGTGGCCAGGCCAATGACCCAGATAATAGTCATGGTGGATGGCGCCAGCGAATAAAGGATATTGCTGCGCGCGATCATATAGATACCCGCTGTAACCATGGTAGCCGCGTGGATCAGTGCGGATACGGGTGTAGGACCCGCCATCGCGTCCGGCAGCCAGGTATATAATGGTATCTGCGCGCTTTTACCCGTAGCTCCTATAAAAAGCAGGAGCGTGATCGCGGTAATATCCGAACCCTTGAGTTTCGCGATGTTCTCCGCGGCAAATACCTGGTCGTACGATACGGTTCCGAGTGTTTTGATCAACCAGAAGATCGCTATCAGGAATGCAAGATCACCGATGCGGTTCATGATAAAGGCCTTGTTCGCCGCCTTATTATATTCATCTTTCTTAAACCAGAAACCGATCAGTAAATAAGAACAAAGCCCCACGCCTTCCCAGCCGATGAACATGATAACGAAATTAGCGCCCATCACCAGCAGCAGCATAGAGAATACAAAGAGATTGAGATAAGCGAAATACCGGGCGAAGTGTTCGCTCTTTTCTTCATGCATATAAGAAGTAGAGTATACATGAATGAGAAAACCCACACCGGTAATGATCAGGAGGAATAAAGAAGAAAGCTGGTCGATCTGGAATGCAAAGGGAATGCGGAGATCGCCCACATTAATAAAATCAAAATAATGCGCTACATGCGTAGCACCATTCTTTACCTGTATGAAAACCCATACACTTACAATAAAGGAAGCCAGCACGGATCCGCTGCCGATGATCCCGGTCATACCTTTCGATAGCTGTTTTCTTCCCAGTCCATTGATCAGAAAACCAATGAGTGGAAAAAGAGGGATCAAATACGCTAATTGTAAAACGTTCTTCATCTTTATCAGTTAGACACCCGGACCAGCAACTCCTGCTCTGCCTTCGGATATCAGTGTTTTAACCTGTTCAAAAAATTCACATCCACCGAGTGGATATTCCTGTACATCATTACGATGATGGCCAGGCCCACACTCACTTCAGCAGCCGCTACCACCATAATGAAAAAAACAAATAATTGCCCGTCTGTGCCTGCTGTAGATGCCAGATTACCCGCATCCACCGCCGCTTTTAAATGCATTTTTGAAAAAGCGACCAGCAACAGATTCACGGCATTCAGCATCAGCTCTATGCACATAAATATGATGATGGCATTGCGTCTTGTAAGCACTCCCACAATTCCAATACAGAATAAAGCAATTGAAAGAAATATGTAATAATTTATTGGCATGACCTATATACTAGCTAATTTCTATACTATTTACATTCATTTATAATGATACCAGACCGCACAACTTATCCAAACCTATCACTATACCCAATATCCTCCATCCAATATCCACTATCGAGCTATCCATCGCTCATCACTCCTTCTTCCCAATCACCACAGCTCCAACCATCGCGCTCAAAAATAAAATACTGCTTATCTCAAATGGCACTACATAGGTAGTGAACAGTTCTTTTCCCAGATTTTTGATCAGCCCGATATTGCCTTCATTTACCTGGGATATCTGGCCTTTCATTTCCGTATTACGCAGGGCTGCTACCAATACCAGCAAAAGACAACCACCTGCCACCGCCCCGGCTATTTTAACCCAGCGGTTCTTTTGCGGTTCTGTGCTCTTGTTCAGGTTCATCAACATGATCACGAATAAAAACAGTACCATGATCGCACCTGCATACACGATGATGTTCACTACCGCGAGGAACTGCGCATTCAATAAAATATAATGACCGGAGATAGCAAAAAATGTAAGTATCAACCACAATACACTATAGACAGGGTTCTTACTGGTAACAACCATCAGGGCGCCAAATAACGCCATCACCGAAAGGAGCCAGAATAATATTTGTGTTATGTTCATTTCTCTTGATCAGCCGGCATGGGCAATAGCCCTGTAAGCCGCGTTGGTTTTATAACTTTTTTCGTCGATTCGTTACGATATGGTCTTAACTCTTCACAGCTTTTTCACCCAATGCTTTTTTATACCCCTCCGGATCTTCTTTCGGATGTGGTATCAGCAAATCCTCTTTTTTATAGATAAATCCTTTTCTTCCATAATTGGCCGGAGCAAAGGTTTCTGATAAATAGATCGCGTCTTTCGGACAGGCTTCTTCACAATAACCGCAGAATATGCAACGCAGCATATTGATCTCGTACTTAGCCGCGTATTTTTCTTCCTTGTATAAATGCTCTTCACCGGGCTGGCGTTCTGCCGCTTCCATAGTGATGGCTTCCGCAGGACAGGCTACCGCACAAAGACCGCAGGCCGTGCAATTTTCCCTGCCCTCCGCATCCCTGTTCAATATCTGTACACCCCGGAATACCTTGGAGAATGTTCTTTTTTGTTCCGGGTACTGGATCGTGGCTTTCTTTTTAAATAAGTGCCCGATCGTGATCAGCATGCCCTTCGCTATATTCCACAAGTATATGCTTTCCAACCAGGTCATTGGTTTGCGATCAACCGGTTTTGCTCTTTGTGTTAGTGGCATAATTCTTTTCCCCGACGTATATTTAAAATTTGCGCAAATATATATTTTATGTGCCCAGCTTCAGCAACTTTAGTCTTCGATTTGGCTTCATGCCCCTGATATAAACTATAATTCCTTTTTTATCGCTGTTTTCCGGCACTATTCAATTATTTTCTCAACCACAATACCAACGCGGCTGTCAATACCATATTGATCAAGGCCAGTGGTATCAGTTTTTTCCAGCCCAGGTTCATTAACTGGTCGAACCGGAACCGGGGTATCGTCCACCGGATCCACATAAACACGAATACAAAAAACAGCGCTTTGGCCATCAATACCACAAAGCCGATAATGGCCAGCCAGTTCTGCCCGATGCCCCAGTCTGCTTCTTTTACAAATGGAATATCATATCCGCCAAAATACAGGGTCGACATCACCACGCCGCTGATGAACATATTGATGTATTCAGCAAACAGGTAAAACCCGAGTTTCATGGATGAATATTCCTGGTGATAACCAAAATTTAATTCGTTCTCTGCTTCCGGCAGATCAAACGGCGTACGATTACACTCTGCCAGCGCACATACAAAAAATATCAGGAACCCGATTGGCTGATAAATAATATGCCAGCCATGTTCCAATTGATTGTTTACGATCATGCTCATACGCAGATCACCTACCAGCATCAGCACCGCGATCAACGCAAGCCCCATTGGTAATTCATATGACACCATTTGGGATGCGCCCCGGATAGCGGCCAGCAGGGAGAATTTATTATTAGATGCCCAGCCCCCGATCATAATACCATATACACCCATGCTCACCACACCAAAAATGAAGAGGATGCCTATATTCACATCCGCCACCTGTAATGAAATGTCTTTTCCAAACATATGCAGTGGTGTGCTCCAGGGAATGACAGCGCTGGTCAGCAAAGCCGTGATCATGGCCAGGCAGGGACCCAGTATAAAAAGGAATTTGGAGGAGATCATCGGAATGATCTCTTCTTTGAAGAATAATTTACCACCATCTGCCAATGGCTGAAGGATCCCGAAGATACCTGCCCTGTTAGGACCGATCCTGTCCTGCAGGAAAGCCGCTACTTTTCTTTCTCCATAGGTAGCATACATCGCCACTACCATCGAAAGGGAAATGATCAATCCTATCAATAAAAATTTCTCTAAAATAAAATACCAGTCAATGGCGAGTAAATGCATGGTTCAATTATTACTGTTTGCTCTTTTCAAATGTTTTACCTGTTGCCGGACCGTTGATCAAACTAAGGTCTACCGATGGGTCATTCACCTCGCTGATATCATGGATATCCATCAATAAATTAGGCTGCTTGCCTCCCATTACGTCGGCGATCGTTTCCATCGGCTTGGTAGCGCCCACATAATGATTGGCGGAAATAACAGAGTGACGGTTCACGTTGGTTGGCCCTTCGATCACCCAATCGCTTAATTTCTTTTTATCAAAGCGGCAGGTATTACAGATCCAGCCGGGTTTACCATCATAGCTTTGCACTTCTCCCCATTCATCTTTCCGCGCGGTTACTCTCAACACTTCATCACCCCTGTTCCACAGTGTTACTTTACCGGCACAGGTGGGGCAATCGCGGTGCGCTTCTACCGGTTTGGTAAACCAAACCCTGTTTTTAAAACGGAATGTTTTATCGGTCAACGCGCCTACAGGGCAAACATCGATCATATTACCACTGAAATCATTGTCGATCGCTTTGGCTATATAAGTAGAGATTTCCGCATGATCACCACGATCAAGAATACCATGTACCCGGTTATTGGTGAGCTGATCCGCTACATACGTACAACGATAACAAAGAATACATCTTGTCATGTGTAATTGTATGTAAGGCCCTATATCTTCTTTATCAAACGTTCTCCTGGAAAATTCATAGCGCGTGCCTTCTTTTCCATGTTCATATCCCAGGTCCTGCAGGTGACATTCACCTGCCTGGTCGCAGATCGGACAATCAAGCGGGTGATTTAATAAAAGGAATTCTACCACGCCCGCCCTCGCATCGATCACTCTATCACTGGTAATATTTTTTACGATCATGCCATCCATCACATTGGTACGGCAACTTGCTACCAGTTTGGGCATGGGGCGTGGATCAGCGGTAGAGCCTGCTGCCACTTCTACCAGGCAGGTGCGGCATTTACCACCGCTGCCTTTCAACTTACTGTAAAAGCACATGGCCGGCGGTGTCACATCTCCTCCTATCTGGCGCGCTGCCAGCAAAATGCTTGTTCCGGGATCTACTTCGACTGTGATATTGTCGATGGTGACCTTAAACTTTGCTGGTGGTTCTTTTTTTGCTTCTTCTCCCATTATATAAATTCAAAAGTCAAAATTAAAAATTAAAAAATGTTCTCGCGATAGTTCAAATTTCATTACAGGCTTTGTTTCATTCTTTTTCCATATTTAAAGCAATGCTTGCAATGATCTTTGAGAGTTCGTCTGCTTCTCTTAATAGTCCGTTGATCTTTTTCCTGTCTACTTCCATTGTATCCCTGATGAGGCATAGCCAGTATTTTGCTTCATTGGCTGATTTTAATGCGATGAGGAGGAAATTTCGGAAGTCCTTTTTTGAACTGCCGGATTTTCCTTCTGCAATATTTGCTCCAATGGAGGTAGCACTTCTTATTAATTGATCAAACAAAGAACTAAAAACTCTTTCATATCTGCATTCCTTCACAAACAACACAATCTCTTTCGAAAAATAATAAGACCGGTGCCTGATATTATACGGCCGCTCATCTTCATTCAATTCAAAACTCTCCCATTCACGTTCCATCCCGCACTATTTACTCTATTCACAATTTCAACTATCTCAATCAAATCAACCCCTTCATTTCATCACGCCTTTTTGACTTTTGATTTTTTAATTTTGAATTTTCTCTCAAGCCATAACCTCCAACGGATCCGCATAATGCGCTATGCCATAATTTCTTCTCAACGCTTCATCCGCGTTCGTTACATGCCATTCAAATTCATCCCTGAAATGCCTGATCGCTGCGGCTACCGGCCACGCGGCCGCATCACCCAGGGGACAAATCGTATTGCCTTCTATCTTGCGCTGTATATCCCATAAAAGATCGATATCACTGATCTTGCCCTGCCCTTTTTCCAGCCGTAATAATAGTTTTTCCATCCAGCCTGTTCCTTCTCTACAGGGTGAACATTGACCGCAACTTTCATGACGATAAAATCTCGCCAGTGTATACGTATGTCTTACCACGCACTGGTCTTCATCCAGTACAATGAATCCCCCTGATCCCATCATGGAACCAGTGGCGAAACCTCCATCACTTAAACTCTCATAGTTCATCATCCTGGTATCACCCTTCGCTGTTTTCAGCAAAAGATTAGCAGGCAGAATAGGAACAGAAGAGCCACCTGGTATACAGGCTTTCAATTTTCTTCCTTTGGCAATACCACCACAATATTCATCGCTGTAAATAAATTCTTCTACAGAAATGGTCATATCAATTTCGAATACGCCGGGTTTATTAATATTACCACAGGCGGAGATCAGTTTGGTACCTGTTGATTTACCCACGCCGATCTTTGCATATTCCTCGCCACCTTCGTTGATGATGGGCACCACCGCCGCGATAGTTTCTACATTGTTTACCACCGTTGGGCAATCCCATACGCCTTTTACCGCAGGAAACGGAGGTTTGATACGTGGATTACCTCTTTTTCCTTCCAGTGATTCGATCAGCGCCGTTTCTTCACCACATATATATGCACCGGCACCACGATGTACATAGATTTCACAATCGAAACCAGTGCCTAGAATATTCTTACCTAAAAATCCATTGTTCTTTGCTTCCTGTATCGCCTGTTCAAGAATATCCACGATCCAGGCATATTCCCCACGGATATAGATATAAGAGCGATTACTTCCTAATGCAAAAGAAGCAACGATCATTCCTTCTATCAATAAATGGGGGATAAATTCCATCAGGTACCTGTCTTTAAAAGTACCCGGCTCACTCTCATCCGCGTTCACCACCAGGTAACGGGGTACACCCTGGGGTTTTGCCAGAAAACTCCATTTCATACCGGTAGGAAACCCCGCGCCACCACGACCACGCAGACCGCTTTTCTTCACTTCTTCCGTTACCGCATCGGGAGCCATTGTTTTCAATGCCTTCTCCACGCTACGATATCCGCCTTCTCTTCGATATACATCGAAGTAACGGATGCCTTCTACCTTATCCTTTTCCAATAATAGCTTTCTACCCATGGTTTTAATTCAAAAGTCAAAATTAAAAATTCAAAAAAAGAAGAGTCTTCCTTATTGAATTATGCTTATCTATTCGCCTATCCACATCTAAAATGAAATTTCAAAAAGCAGGCTTTGCTTGTTTTGAATTTTTCATTTTGAATTTTGCTTTGCTTCTTCATTTTTTTTTATCGTACCACTCCGGAAAAAACCGGTCTGTCACCCACACAATCAACGCCGAAAATATCAACACCAAACTCATCCATTTCAACAGCTCTTCCGCTTCCGCATATCCCTTCCATTTTACAAAAAGCCGGACCACAATCAACACAATAGCCGGTATAAGCAACCATTGCAATACAAGTCTGGCATTCTTATTTTTCATCTCCTTTCATTAAAAATCAATACTCCTAAATACGTCGCTATCGGTCCTCACTCTTCAATTCATCACGCCGTTTTGAATGTTGACTTTTTAATTTTGAATTTCTACCTCACTGCCTGTCGCGCGTATAGCTTCCAACCCCCACTCTTCTTTATCCATATTTCCATCACCTTCAGTCTAAACTGGTTTCGTTTTCCGTCAAGCGATACATCAAAATCTCCCACGAACCGCAGCCTTGCCACTTTCTTCTTTACCGATACGGTAATACTGTCTTCTTTTATCGAATGATAGATCATCCTGCCTCCAAGGTCTGCATCGAACTCTTTGTAATTTTCTATCCATCCGTTGCTATGGCCATAACTCAGGTCCTTATCAATATACTGATCGATAGTAGACCGGTCTTTTACCATCAGCTCATGAAATTGTTTCATGGTCTCCAGCACTTTCGCTTCTTTTTTCTGTGCTGTTATTTCCCAACTTATAAAGAACAATACTATTACAAATGCAATACGCATACTATCTTACTTCTTACCAAGATCATGATTAAACATCCAGTTGATACCGTATTTATCAACCAGCATTCCAAACCGCGCATTCCAGAATGTATCCTGCAGTGGCATGGTGATGGTTGCCGATTCAGACAGGTTATTAAATACCCTGTTGATACTTTCCAGGTCATCGAAATGAATCGATAAATGCGTATTGGTGCCATGGGTAACGGGTTGGTCGGGCATGCCGTCTGATACCATGAAACTAAGTGCACCTGCCTGGAATGTAGCATGCATGATCCGGTCTTTCATTGCTGCCGGCATATCGGGCTGCGCTTCTCCAAATGTTTGCTGGAAAAGAACCTGGCCATCCAACGCCTTTGCATAAAATGCCAGTGCTTCCGCAGCATTGCCATTAAAATTCAGATAGGGAACTATTGCATTCATATTAATTATTTTTAGCCGCTATTTGCCTGCATTCATCAATGATCGCGTCTACCTTTTCTTTTGTCAAATGCTCACGAAAGGTTTTGCCCATCTGCATCATCGGTGCGTACCCGCAAGCGCCCAGGCACTCTACCGTCTTCAATGTGAACATACCATCATTCGATGTTTCACCAGGTTTTATCCCTAATTTCTCTCCTATATATTGAATGATATCATCACTTCCATTGATCATGCAAGGCCCGGTCTGGCATACTTCAAACATATAGCGGCCCACCGGTTTCAGGTTATACATGCTATAAAATGTAGCTACTTCGTACACCTCAATAGGAGTAATATTCAACAGCGTAGCCACATAATCCATTACCGGTACATCCAGCCATCCTCCAAATTCCTGCTGTGCCAGGTGCAGCACAGGTATCACCGCGCTTTTTTGTTTACCCTCCGGGTAAAAAGCGATGATCCGCTGTACTTCTTTTAACTTTTCTTCTGAAAACACCACCATAGAAATGCAAAATTCAAAATTAAAAATTCAAAAACAGATACCTATTTATGGATCTATTTTACCTATTCAAACTCAAAACGTAATTTCAAAAAAGAAGTATTTTCCATTTTTGAATTTTGCATTTTGAATTCTTAATTATCAAGCGTCCATTTCGCCAGCAATCAAATTCAGCGAAGACATTACCATGATCGCGTCACTCAGCATGCTTCCTTTTGTCAGTTCCTCGAATGCCTGGTAATAGATAAAACAGGGTCTGCGGAAATGCAGGCGATAAGGAGTACGGCCTCCATCGCTCACAAAATAAAATCCCAGTTCTCCGTTTGCCCCTTCCACTGAATTATATACCTCGCCTTTGGGCATTTCAATTTCTCCCATCACTATTTTAAAATGGTAGATCAACGCTTCCATCTTTGTGTAAACATCTTTCTTTTCAGGCAGATAGTAATCCGGTACATCCGCGTGATATACATCAGCCTCTGCACCTTTAAACTCCTGTACTTTCTGGTAAGCCTGTTCGATAATGCTTAGCGACTGCCACATTTCCTCATTACGCACCAGGAACCGGTCATAACAATCTCCTGTTGTACCAACAGGCACTTCAAATTTGAAATCTTCGTAGCTGCTATAAGGAGAATGTACCCGCAGATCATAGTCAACACCGGCAGCCCGGAGATTGGGACCGGTAAATCCATAGTTAAGCGCTCTTTCCGCGCTGATAGCACCAACACCCATATTACGCTCCATGAAGATCCTGTTGCGGGTGAAAAGGTTTTCAAATTCTTTTAACACCGCAGGATATTCTTTCAGGAATTTTTCCAGTTTCTGAAACGCGATATCATTAAAATTTCTTTCAAAGCCTCCGATACGGCCAATATTTGTTGTAAGACGTGAACCACATACTTCTTCATAGATCTCGTAGATCAGTTCACGGTACTGCATCACGTACAAGAACCCGGTATACGCACCACTGTCAACACCCATAATGGAACTGCAGATCAGGTGATCGGAGATCCGGGCCAGTTCCATAATGATCACCCGCAGGTAATCTACCCGTTTTGGTGTTTTCACACCCAGCAGTTTTTCGCAGGTAAGATGCCAGCCCATATTATTGATGGGAGATGAACAATAGTTCAACCTGTCGGTAAGTGGGGTGATCTGGTATAAGGGACGTCTTTCCGCTATCTTTTCGAAGGCCCGGTGAATATACCCGATAGTTTGCTCGGTGGATACGATGCGCTCCCCGTCAAGCTCCAGGATATTTTGCATAACTCCATGCGTAGCCGGATGCGTAGGCCCCAGGTTAAGCGTGGTGGTGGTCTTCTCGATACTTCCTTCCGGTAATTTTATATGTTGCTCACTCATGCCCCTGTCCCCTGAAGGGAATTATGAAGTTTAAAAAAATTGCCTTTCTCTTTTAAAAGAGAAAGGTATAATTAAATGATAGGTTCCCCTACATTGTCCTTATCTGATTCGATGATCGTTCCGTTATCTGTTTTTTCTGTGCCATAACCCAGTGTACCACCCCGTCCAAACATTTCATCATCCTTATCCACGCGACTTTGGTCTTCCAGTGGAAATTCTTTTCGCATCGGGAAATAATCCATCTCGTCTACATTCAGGATCCTTTTCAGGTTAGGATGGCCCAGGAAATTGACACCATAAAAATCATAGGTCTCTCTTTCCATCCAGTTAGCTGCAGAAAACAACCCGGTGGCGGTATAGACACCCGGCTTATTGATACTGGTATATATGCGGAACCGTATCCGTACATTATCAACCAGGTTATGTAAATGGTAAACGACAGCCAGTTCTTTTTCCTTATTATCCGGGAAATGCACGGCGCAGAGATCGGTAAGGAACCGGAACTTCAATTCCTCATCATCATACAGGAAGTTCAGCACTTTCAGGTTGATCTCTTTTGGAGCTTCGAAACTGAGCATGCCATAGGATTCTTCAAAATCCGTGACCTGCTCAGGAAATTTCTCAGTCAACCTTAGTTTGATATGTTCGTTGGTTAAAGCCATGGTTTAAATTCAAAATGCAAAAGTAAAAATTCAAAAAAGGAGCTTTGCAAGTTTTGAATTTTGCATTTTTAATTTTTAATTTTTATTGTATTCCGTAACTCTCCAATAACAGTTTATACTGCTCGCCATTCCTTCTTCTCAAACTCTCTTTTCCCACGAGGTCCTGTATCCGGATCACTCCGTCGATGATCGCTTCAGGTCTTGGAGGGCAACCCGGCACATATACATCCACCGGTACTACCTGGTCAATACCCTGCAATACGCTATAAGTATCAAAAATACCACCGCTGCTTGCGCAGGCACCTACGGCCATTACCCATCTGGGTTCTGCCATTTGGAGATATACCTGTTTTACCACAGGTCCCATTTTTTTGGCGATAGTTCCCATTACCATCAGCAGATCGCATTGACGGGGTGAAAATCCAACCCGCTCACTACCGAAACGTGCCAGGTCATAGTGAGAACCCATGGTAGCCATAAATTCGATACCACAGCAGGAAGTAGCAAAAGGCAGCGGCCAGATGGAATTTTTTCTTGCCAGCCCGATCACATTATTGAGCGTGGTCGCAAAAAATCCTTCTCCCTGGTGACCTTCCGGCATTTCTGCCATACTGATGTCGTTCTCCAGCTTCTTTTGGTGAATATTGTATGATACAGGACGAGCCATAGTTAACCCCATTTAGTATCATTCCCTGGGGAATGAAAATGATCGTATAAAAACTTCAAGGATCCAGGATCCTTTTACTATAATAAAACAATCTTTAATAAGAACAGTTTGCCCTGATCTGTTTTTATGATCAGGATTAAATCCGCACCCGGGCAATGATCAATCTTCCCATTTCAGCGCGCCTTTTTTGAGAATGTAGATAAATCCGCAAAGGAAAAAACCCACAAACATCAACACGGCCCAAAAACCACTCCAGCCAAGCTCCTTGAAATTTACCGCGTAGGGGTAAAAAAAGATGACTTCCACATCAAACAACACAAATAAGATCGCCGTAAGAAAATATTTGATAGCCATTGGCTGGCGGGCATCACCATGTGATTCAATACCGCTGGCAAAAGTTTGGAGCTTATCGGAGGTTTTTCTTTTTGGACCCAGCAAATGGGTCAAAACCATTAATAACACGACTAAACCTACAGCGAAAACGCCCTGGATAGCGACCGGTAAATAAGAGCCGGCGTCTGATGCGGATAAATTGGCCTGGAGTAAATAGATCATAATTGCTTACTCAAGAGGCAAAAATAAGACAGCATTGCCAATTATCCGAACTATTTCTCGCAAAGAAATGGCCCCGGATCATTCCGGGGCCATATTCAAAAAATATATTCAGTCAATCACGCTATTTTGTTCCTCCCGGTCGCGCGGCAGGCCTGGTCGTTGCCGGTGGTTTTGTCGCTTGCTGCGGTTTGGAAAGCGCATCGATATTAGTTTGAATCATCTCTGCCTTGGCCGGATCGGTAGTGGCCGCTTTCATTATTTTCAGGTATTCTATTGCTTTAGGATTGTCTTTCTTTACTGTATTATAATAGATCGCAATAAAATAGGCAGCACTGGAAATATGTCTTGCATATTTTACCGTGTCTTTCTGCGCGAATTCCAATAGTTTAAGCGCAGCGGGTAAAGCAATACTGTCTACTTTGACCGTATCGAGTATCCTTGCATTGTTGAACATCCACTCGTAACCATATTCCTGGTCAGGATATTTTTCAACCACGGTTGTAAATATTGCATATGATTTTGCATAGTTACTATCCCTGTAGTTAGCAAGCCCGGCATTGAAATAATCATTGATCACCAGGTTTGGTTTTACAGTAAGTAAAATATCATGCAATTGCGCTTCAGTATGGTATTGTTTTTTTCCTGCATAAAATGCTATACCTTTTTTCAGTAGGTCTACTTTATTGGCAACAACTGTATCTGCATTTACGGCGTTTACATAAATAGAATATACAGAATCTTCCAGTCCAGGTATCGCGGAATAGATATTTGCTTTCAATACCCAGTTCACCGGGGTGATCTCATCAGGTTTTGCCCTTTTAAAATATTCATCGATATAAGGTTTTGCTGCCGCTGCATCATTCTTAATGAAATAAGCATCCGATAACAATGCATAGGTCCTGGCCTTTGTGGCAGCGCCTGCTTTCGCGATGATATCTTTAGAAATATTGATCGCTTCATCATACTTTTTCTCTGCCCAGTATGTTTGTGCTTTGAAGTGGTCCATTTGTGGATCAGGATCTGAATTAGCAATATACTTGGAAGCCATTTCCTGTGCACCGGAGAGATTCAATTTTCCTAAACGCAGGTAATAAAGATCATAATAAGCTGGTGCAAATTTGGGATCTTTTGTAACCGCGTCCGTCAGGTATTGATCATACAGTTCATAATTCCTTTGCGTATTGAATAATTGTGCGAGACGCCAGTAAGCCGGGGCAAAATTCGGGTTTGCGTCTATTGCCTTTTTATAGGTCTCAAATGCTTTACCACCATTTTCACCTGGCTTAGCTTTACGATATGCATTACCGAGATTTAAATAGATATCTGCATTTTTGGGATCTCTTGCAGCCGCGGCTTCCAGTTTTTCCACGGCATAGTTAATATCACCTTTCTTATCTTTTTCATCATATGTATTGGTAATAGCACGACCAACAGCATTCAATATCACCGGGTCATCGCCTTTCTTACCACGGGTCATCGTAATAGCCGCTTCAAATCGCTGACGGGCTTCGCTGATTTTGTTTTGTTCCAGTTCCACCTGTCCCATACCTACAATCACCAACGGAGCATTCGCGCTGGCCATCAGCGCCTTTTCATAAACAGCTTTAGCTCCTGCAACATCATCTATCGCCAGATAAGTTTGACCAAGCCAGTATGTAGCGTCAATGTTATTCGGGTTTGCGGCCAGTAATTTTTCAAATGTCGCCTTGGCGCCTGCGGTGCGTTCTGCATACAAATCATTTATACCATCCTGCAATGATTGTGCATTCACAGCACCCGCCAGTAAGACAAAGGAGCCCAAAAATGTTATAAAAATTTTCTTCATTTGCTTTTCACTTTTAGAATTTGTAAATATAGCTACTTTGATTATTCGTTTTTTAACTTGTTTAATCTATTCATTGATCTTTAAAAGCCTTACTGTAAACTTCATTGTCGCCGGGAACAAATACGCCCTCTTAAATATCAGCTGTCCAATCTGTCCTTCCAGGAAATCTCCAAAGCCATGTCCAAGTCCCCGGTGATTTTCTTTGAGGATATATACCAAATCACGTACCATAGGATACCTTTTATAGTAAATATTTGCCTGGACGGGTAAAACATAATTGCCGGGGATATCGGTACTTTCTAACTGCGCTGTTTTAACTTTTCTTAAAAAACTTATTTGAGATGAATCATCTTTATTTCCAATCCAGCTAACTCCTATAAAACCTATTGCTTCCTGATGTTTTGCAACATAGTCAATTACTCCTTCGCTTGTCTTTGCTGCCAGCGCGTCTGGCCTGAGGGAATCTGTTCTTAATACTGAATCGACGATAAAACGTACTGTACTGGTTGCCTTCACACCGTCAAATACCGGTATTAAATTTTTCTTAATTTTTCCAGTGAGGATTCCTTTTAGCGTTTCCATGGTGAAAAGTGAATCAGTCGCAGCAGGATTTACAATGACTGATATGGCATCTCTTGCTACTCCTTTCCACCTTGGTACTACCTTCATTGAATCTATCATGAACTTTTCCTCACTCTTTGTATACCCTCTTGTCGCAATGATCATTCGTACACTATCCACTCCCATATCACTCAGACACTCTGCTTCAGGTTTATAAGTTACCCTGATCGTTGTGCCGGGATAAGTAGCCTCGTATACTTTTACCATTTCATCAATGACGGGCTTAAATGATTCATCTGCGCTTACATTGATTGTACCGCGGAACCTGGTATCCTGTAGTTTCTTTTCTTTTTCTTCGTAGGAAGAACATCCGGTAAAAAAAGAAAGAGAGAGAAGGCCAAGTGCTATTATTACTGTAACCCTATTCCGAAACAATTCAATCATTTAAAATAATTTTTTTTAACCCCTCTGTAAATACGCCATGATCCATATAACAGGCAAATAGCACCAAATATCTTATCTACCGCATCGGGCGGAAATCGTTCATTAAAATCAAGTTTAAAACTGCTCCGAAAAAAGAAAAAGATTCCTAACACTGCAAAAAAACCACCCATGACATAATCTGCAATTGATCGCATCAATGAAACCCGTTTCTTTTTTCCCTTTTCATATTCTTCAATCATCCCTGTATTTTGTGATCCTGGCAAATTATTAAATTTTTGTTGTTCTGCCTTGACAAATATGGGATGCAGGAAGATTAAAAATCCACAAGTTATTGGCATTCACAACCACTGATCCATTATCCGCAAAAACTGGCAGGCGTAAACTATCTTTGTAACATGAAAATTTTGATGGTCTGCCTGGGAAATATCTGCCGCAGCCCGCTTGCGGAGGGTATTTTACAGCATAAAGCCGCAGCTGCGGGACTAAACTGGGTGGTGGAAAGCGCAGGCACCAACAGTTACCATACAGGCGACGCTCCCCATCAGCTGTCGCAGAAAGTAGCAAAATTGAATGGAATCGATATCTGCAACCAACGGGCAAGGAGGTTCGAAGCAGCCGATTTCTCCCGTTACGATAAGATCTATGCGCTTGCTGCCGATGTACTGGTGGAAATAAAACGCATGGCAGGAAAGAGTTACCAGGAAGAAAAAACAGACCTGCTGATGAACGAATTATACCCCGGGGAAGACAGGGATGTACCAGATCCTTATTATGGTAAAGAACAGGGCTATCATGATGTATACAAAATGATCGGGGAGGCTTGCGACCATATTATCACCAGGTATGGGGCAGGTGACAGTAAAAACCTTGCAGCCGCTCAGTCCACCCAGAAAAACCACGCATAATCATTAATCATTGAAATATTTGTTGAATGGCAAAAGTGAATGTTGGACTACCACAGGGCACCAGGGATTTCGGTCCCGCGGTAGTGCGCAAACGGAATTATATCTTTAATACGATCAGGCATGTATTTGAACTGTATGGTTTTCAGCCTTTGGAAACGCCGGCCATGGAAAACATCGAGACCCTGATGGGCAAGTATGGCGAAGAAGGAGATAAACTGATCTTTAAAATATTGAACAACGGACTGAATGATCCTAAAAACCTGGAAAAAGCGAAAACAGCTTTTAACCAGGTATTACAGGGTAAAAATGATAAGGACCTGACCGAAAGAGCATTAAAATATGACCTGACCATTCCTTTTGCGAGATATGTGGCAATGAATCATGCACAGCTTACCCTTCCTTTCAAGCGCTACCAGGTGCAACCGGTGTGGCGGGCAGACAGGCCACAAAAAGGCCGGTACAGGGAATTTTATCAATGTGATGCCGATGTGGTAGGAAGTACTGCCCTGTTGAATGAAGTGGAATTATCCATTATTTACGCCGAGGTGTTTAAAAAACTGGGCATCCCCGTACAAATAAAAATAAATAGCCGCAAGATCCTGGCAGCCCTTGCGGAATTATGTGGCGGTGAAAAAAGGATGATGGACATTACCATCGCCATTGATAAACTCGATAAGATCGGGCTTGAAAAAGTGGAACAGGACCTGGCAGCCAGAGGCCTTGATGAGAACCAGGTCAGTTTTATTCGCCAATACCTTGAAATAACGGGTACAAACAGTCAAAAGTTAAATAAACTGAAAGAAGTTTTTGGCGCCAGCCCAATAGGGGTCAAAGGAATTGAAGAACTGGAATTTGTGCTGAATAATTTCCCCGTTGCCGGAGTACAGGATAGTTCCGCATTGGCTGTGGACCTTACATTGGCAAGGGGCCTGAACTATTATACCGGAATCATCTTCGAAGTAAAGGCAGAAAAAGTAGCAATGGGCAGTATTGGCGGCGGTGGCAGGTATGATGATCTTACCGGGCTTTTCGGCGTACCGGGCATTCCGGGAGTGGGTATTTCCTTTGGTGTAGACCGGATCTATGATGTGATGGAAGAATTACAACTATTCCCGGAAGACGTGCATACCGGAACACAGGTATTGTTTTTCAACCTGGGTGAAAAAGAGAGCCTGACAGCGTTTTCACTCATGCAGGAGCTCCGGCATAATAATATAAGATGTGAACTATACCACGAATCTGCAAAATTTGACAAACAGTTCAAATACGCGGAAAAAAAGAATATATCTTATATTATTATTATTGGTAGTAAAGAACTCGAAGAAAAGGTTTGCACCATAAAAGACCTGCGCAAAGCTGAGCAGCAAACTATTTCATTTAGTAATCTCACGAAGTTTTCCTTTATTTGACCCCTGAAACCTTTTAATTATGAGAAATAAGTTCCTCCTTCTTTTATCGGCTACTTGTATTTTACTGATCATGTCATGTAATAAGGGCGGTAAATCGGGTTTATTGGTCCCCAAAGATGCCATATTCGTAATGCATATCAATACCTCATCTCTTTCTTCCAAACTCAGTTGGGATGAGATCAAACAAAGCAAGTGGTTCAATAAAATGGCCACTGAGAAAACTGATTCATTTTCCAAAAAACTGATGCAGGACCCGGAAGCATCCGGCGTGGATCTGAAAGGTGCTGGTCTTACTCTTTTTATAAAAAAACAGGGAAATGGCGGGTACGGATCTTTTCAGGGAACGCTGAAAGACGCCGCCGCTTTTGAGAAATTTGTAAAAGAATCGAATGACAATGATGTGGTGATCGCAAAAAGCGGAGATCTTTCTTATGCGAAACTGGATGGAGGAGAAGCAGTGGTTACATGGAACTCATCAAAGTTTGTATTTGTAGGTGATGTGCCGCTTTCCAAAATGAATGCGATGTATGGCAATTCAACAGAAGGCGAGAAATTTTCATCAGACAGCCTGCTGATCTTTGCAAAAAGCATTTATGGCCTGAGCGGAAGCGACCTGCTTGATAACAACGAGAAGTTTGCTGACCTGATGAAAAGCAGTGGTGATGTTCATTTTTTTGTAAGCATGGAAAATCTTTATGGTGGACTTGCAGGCGGTATGATGAGCCTGATGAAAGTAAGCACACTGATGAAGGATAACCTGGTAACCGGCACATTGAGTTTCGATAACGGTAAGATAACATTGGATGGCACTCAATATTATGGCAAAGAACTGGCTGCTATTATGGATAAGTACCCATCGAGAGAAGTTAACAATGAAACGATCAACCGTCTTCCTACAGGCGATGTATTATTTGCGGCAGCTACTAATTACCCGGTTGAGATTCTTACAGAGATCGTGAAGATCAGTGGAGCAGATGGACTGGCCAATGGTTTTCTTGGTGAAAAAGGATTAAAACTGGCTGATTTCGAAAAAGCGCTTACCGGTGAAATGGCATTTGCCCTGTCCGACATTGTCAAAAAGAAAGAAACAATGGAATACGAAGGAGTAGATGGTAAAAAAGTAAGTAATGAGTACATGAAGTCAGATCCCAATTATGTAGTAGGTATTGGTATCAAAGACCAGGGTACTTTTGATAAGATCTACAACCTTTTCATGGATATGACAAAAAATGAAACGCCTAAAGGAGTATCAATTAAAAATGAAAAGAAATGGATGGTAGTAAGTAATGATGAAGCTACCACTAACCTGTTCCTCGCCGGTAACAATAAACCTGCCTACGCCGATAAATTAAAAGGACATACGTTCGCTCTTTACTTTAATATAAACAGGGCCATCGGCTCCATGGCTGCAACGGATGATTCAAAAGACAGTTCTGCAAAAGCAATGGTAGATCTTTCACTCGCTACCTGGCAGGATGGATTAGCCTACGCTGATTATAAAAAAGGCAGTGCTACTTTTAAAATGGAATTAAACCTTTCCGATAAGAGCATGAACAGCCTGAAACAAATAAACAGGTATGCTGACCAGATGTCGGTACTGGAAGAAGCGAAAAGAAAAAAAATGAATGAGGAGTGGGAATCGAAGATGTCTGAAACTGCTGTGCCGACGGCTCCGCAACAAAAATAAAAACATGATTGCCGCAGCCTGAAACTGCGGCATTTTTTTCTTACCATGCAACTGACGATCCGGAATTTATTGCCCGTGTATTTTGAAAAAGACCGTACCCTGCATTCAGAGATCTGGGGGAAGGAACTTGTTTTCAATAAAGGCGAGTTGATCAAAATAGTCGCGCCATCCGGTAGCGGCAAAACTTCGCTTGTTCACTTCTTATATGGTTTGCGAAAAGAATACAGCGGCAATATTCTTTATGATGATAAAACGATCAGCCGGTTTTCACCCGAAGACTTTGCCCTGTATCGTAAAGATCATATAAGTGTGGTATTGCAGGACCTGCGTTTATTTCCAGATCAGACCGTCGAACAAAATCTCGAGATCAAACGCCAGCTGAATCCTCATTACCCCCCGGAGAAGATCAAAGAAATGGCTGAAAGGCTTGGCATCGGCAATAAACTAAACTCGCTTTGCAGGACCTGCTCATATGGCGAACAGCAACGTGTGGCTATTATCCGCGCCTTATTACAGCCTTTTGAATTTTTATTACTTGATGAGCCTTTCAGTCACCTGGATAATAATAATTCACAAAAAGCAATGACCCTGATGCTTGAGGAAGCAAAGCTGCGAAATGCGACAATCCTGTTTGCCGATCTTGAACGCATCGAATTTTTTCCTTTTACCCGTTTATTTCATTTATAATAACCGTGTCTTTATCATTCAAACCCATACAACCCCTTTTAGATACCGGCACCAATGCGCTTTCGCGCTGGTTCAGTTATATCGGTCTCTGTATCGGCGTATTGTTATTGCTCTGTTCCATACAGATGTATGTAAACATACAGCAGCTATTAAAGGAAGGCAGTATTCGCAAAGATGGCGCGGACTTCGTATCTATTACCAAAGCTGTTACCAATGAAACAATGGGACAGCCGGAAAAAAACCTGTTTCATCAACAGGATATCGATGAGTTGAAATCGCAGCCGTTTATTGAAGGCGTATCCCCTCTTTTAGCCAATGATTTCCGCGTAAAACTAAGCGCGGGTGATGTGTTACCATTCAGCACCGATATGTTTCTCGAAACACTGGAGAATGAGTTTATCGATACCATCCCGCCATCATTTACCTGGCAGGAGGGACAAGCGAATATTCCTATCATCCTGTCTTCTGATTTTTTTGAGATCTACAATGTATTTGCTCCGGGCCAGGGTTTGCCTCAGATCTCCAAGGAAACGGCGATGGGCATTCCCGTACAGGTCACCTGCGAAGGGAATGGACAACGAAAAGTATTTAATGGTCAGATCGTCGCATTCAGTGACCGGGTCAATTCCGTACTGGTGCCCAAAACCTTTCTCGACTGGGGCAATAAAATATTCGGTGAGAAAAAAGTAATCGAAGCAGCAAGGGTGTTTATCAAAACAAAAGATGTGAACGATCCAGCACTGATCCGCTACTTTGATCAGAAGAATTATAAATTAAATAAGGATAGTACTTTACTGGGAAGGAATAAGATCATCATACAGGGAATTTTCAGCGGCCTGGGTGTATTTGGATTACTGGTGGTAGTGCTTGCGCTGTTGTTATTCTCCTTTTATCTTCAACTGGTGATCGCCCGCAGTAAAGAAAGCCTGCAATTACTACTGACCCCCGGCTATTCCCCCACCTGGTTGGGTAATAATGTGTCGCGTCGTTTTATCCCGGTCTATATATTCATTGTATTGATCGCCGTGCTCATCACGGAATTAATGCAATGGTCTTTCCATCGTTTTGTATTGTATAACCGGCCGGAGATTTCTTCGTACCTCAACTGGATAGTATTATTGACCGCCGTGTTATTGATCATTCTTTCTGTGATCACCAATTACCGGTTGGTAAAAAAGCTATTGCATAAATTGCAGCAATAAGGTTCGTCGATTTATTTGAATGGCTGTTATAAACAGATGACCGGGCCCAGGGTTGTTGTGGTGTGACGAATTGTTATAAACCGCCAAACAACATGCGCTATGCAAATCCCGCCAGTCGATAGTGATGCTCCATATGCCCCGCGTAATCACAGATAATCCATTCAAGAGTGATCTCTCCCGTATACCCCGTCAACAATTTGTAAGACATTTTTTCTTCAGGTAAATCCCTGATCACATAAATGAGCTGGCGGTTGATCGACTGCCATAGCTGCACCAGGTGGTCCAGCGGCAGTTCCTGGTAGTGATTAACATCAACCAGCTCGTTTTGACTATAGGTCTGTACGACATAAGGCTGCGAAGAGAAGAGGGTCTCTGTAAACCGTTTGAGGTTATTGATCCCTGAATCGATGAGATGACCAAGTACCTGTTTCTTTGACCATTTACCGGGCGCAGGTATATACAATAGTTCTTCTTCGGAAATGGCCCGCAGTGACCGGGGAAACTGATCAATCAACTCCGACATTTTCCGGATGGCTTCACGGGCATTTATTTCACCGATCCAGTATCCGCTACTGCCCATGCATTCCTGTTTATTACTTTTTGATTATCATTTGCAGACAATTGCGTAGGTTCTACTTTTGTTCCTTCCAACACTATTTCTCCTACTTCTATTTTTACCCCGATGATCTTGCCGTCTGCGTTTCTTTTAAATGTTGCAAGACCGGAATATTCTACAATTTCAAACACATCCGCCACATCTGTTTTCTTTAGTGTTGATTTACCCATGTCTGAATTGGCGAATAAGTTTCCGTTGTCTACAAATACCTCTGTCTGTGATACTACGCTTCCTTCAGGAAATTTATATTTCCCCGCATAAATTTCAAGTGAATCCGTCTTTGGCGCTTCCTGTGCCTGTAATATAAAAGCAGCGAACAGCGTAATTGCAACGAGTACTATTTTTTTCATTGATTCAATTTGTAGTGATTAATGGTAGAATGATTTGAGGAAGTTACAAATTATAATGTCTCAAAGATCACTGCCGCCCCCTGCCCCACTCCGATACACATGGTAGCGAGGCCATGGTGTACCCTTCTTCATTTCATTTCATAGAGCAGTGTAGTAAAGATGAGCACACCACTGCATCCCAGCGGATGACCGATTGCAATTGCGCCGCCATGTACATTTACCTTATTGATATCCAACCCCAGATCACGTACACAGGCGATGGATTGCGAGGCAAAAGCTTCATTCAGTTCAACCAGGTCTAATTGATCGGCCCTTAAGCCGGCCCGGCTTAATGCCTTTTGCGTAGCTGGCACCGGTCCTATACCCATAATAGATGGATCAACCCCAGCCACCGCCATCGAAACGATCCTGGCCAGTGGCTGCAAGGCATGTTTTTTAACGGCGGCTTCACTTGCCAGTAACATGGCGGCCGCTCCATCATTGATACCAGCAGAATTACCGGCAGTCACTGTACCATCTTTAATAAAGGCTGGTTTTAGCGCAGCTAATTTATCAATAGACGTCTGACGCGGGTG
>CAZGSG010000027.1:0-29652 GCA_964528095.1 uncultured Terrimonas sp. | reverse complement strand
TTTGGCGGAGGCACAAAAGAATGCGCCTGTACATCAAATAAATATTCCGCCTCGAAAAATGCCTGCACCGGGATGCTCAACACCCCATATACCTTAGTGCCTTCCTTTGACGCAGCTCTTTGCGCCACCTCTTTTTGAAACATCCCGATCATGCATTCCACATCTTCTTTCCATTCAAGTATTTTAAAAAGGATCTGCGTAGAGATATTATAAGGAAAATTGCCCACTACGGTGAATCGACCCTCAAATGGCTTTTCAATATCCAGAAAGCTTTTATGTATGATCCTGCCTTTGAGTGCGGGATATGTATGAAGCAAATAGGTTACTTTTTCCTCATCCAGTTCTACCGCTTTAAAATCGACATCGGCTATTGGTATCAAATGTTTGGTAAGCGCGCCTCCTCCAGGGCCCACTTCAAGCAATTGCGTGAAGGGCCGCTCCTGTAAAGCTGCAATGATCTTGCGACAGATATTTTCGTCTTTTAAAAAATGCTGTCCCAGCGATTTTTTGAGAGTGTACATGAATGCAAAAATAAGTATACTCCGCACTCCTTTCCTATAAATTAAAGCGAGGTACCGGGATACCGGTAATCAGCTATTTAATAGCTGTAACCAGATTTAAAAACGAACTTGAATAGTTAACAGAGAACTTTGCAGGAAAATGGAACAATCAAGCTAATACAGGTAATTGCCTGCAGTGGTCGCAGGATCAACTCACAAAAAGAGTGTCTTAATACATTATATTTTTACCAAACTTTTAAAAACTGTCAATAGTTAGGTGAAATATGCATACCTATTGTTTTATGGCTTTTTGCGTAAGCAATATTTCGTTTTTACTGTTTCGGATGGTCAATATATAAACCTGCCCTGCATAATGACTCATGTCTATAGTTAGTTTTCTGCTTCCAATACCTGTAAGAAACCGCTCCCGGTGTATTTGCCTGCCTGCAAGATCAGTAATGGCGAGTGTATACATATCCGTTGCAGGAGCGTTGAGCTTTACATTTAATACATCTTTTACAGGGTTGGGATACACCGTCATGCCTGGTCCGGCAGGCCGGTAATAAATACTAACAACACTGCTATACGTGATCCTTCCGTCTTTATCTACCTGCCTGATCCTATAATAATTATTGCCCCGCACAGGTATGGGATCTATTTTCCAGTAAGGAGCCGATGCTGGTCCCCGACCAATTGAATTGAATGTTATTCCGTCTATCGATCTTTCCACTTCAAAATGATCATGTTGCTGGTCTGTCTGCGCCTCCCAGTCGAGCCTGACTGTTTCATCAGGCAATAACCTGGCTGTAAAATTCATGAACTGAACAGGTAATGTAATCAACGCTGCGGTTGATTTGATCATCTTGAAGTCATCGATATAAAACCCATCATCTCTTTCCTGCTCGAACGCGGATGCGTCGTTGTCGGATGTAAATTCAAAACGAAACCGTACATTATTGCTACTATAGAAACCAGCAGGTATCTCGATCAATTCTCTTGTCCAGTTTTCACGGATACCTGTAAGCGCCGGCAAGCCGCCAAGAGTACCGCCATTGGTGGTATTGGTTTCCTGCACCGTGTTTTTTCCGCAAAGTGAAGTCCAGGTTCCGTTAAGTCCATCTGTGCTATTCGTAGATACCTGCATACGGAGTTTGTCTCGGAAATTCTCTGCCCGGTGCCGCACCCAGAAACTGATGTATGCTGTACTTGCATCACTGAGATCAAAAGAACTTTTATACGCTGCAATACGTGTAGAGCTGGATGTATAGTTTCCTGCAGGAGATTCAGTCAATGAATTCGCCCCGCTATTTGAAAAGTTACTGGAGTGATTCCAGCCGCCTGATACCGCCCAGTTATCAGTAACCGCTCCTGCATCCATATTATCTGCAAAAATGGTAATAGGGTTATAGATTTTTGTAATGGTATCATAGATGGTAATACCTCCTGTTTCTATCTTCCATGCAAATTTTATCTTTTGTCCATTGCCCAATGAAGGGGAAATAGTGATACCTATATTTCCTGTATAGGTATCATAATAATTTGGCAGGCTGCTGATAGTGACTGGCGCTGCCGCTGATTGGATATTTTCCAGTGGTATCAAACTTACCGTTACAGGATCATTTCCCAAACCCACCCTTTGTATTTTAAAATTCAGTAAAGGAGAAAACGAACTCACGGCTATATCATTAACGTCCTGTACGTCTACATAAGAACCAGCGGCATATGCCAACTGAAGATTTTGAAAGCATAGATTTTTACACAATTCGATTATTTGTGCGCTCGGTGCCCAGAAACCACCGCCGCCGGCCTCCCCGGTCATTCCATATACTTTTCCTTTTTTGTTTGCTTCGCCTGCAAATGATTCAATATCCCCCATCAACCACCAGTCTTTCACACCACCTGCCACTTCATAGTTGACGGTAGCCTTACTATCACCTGCACGATGACCATTATATTTCCCCATCAGTGCCGGTATGAATGTGTAGAACTGCTGATCGGGGCCATTCATTGTATGATAACTCCTTCTGCCAAACGGTAATGAATAATAAGGCCCTGAACAATGCTGATCAAATGCGGCTACGAAATTCCTGGCATAACATAGATCCCTGATTGCACGTGTTTCAGGTTCCGAAAAAGCGGCGGATCCCCAATAGGTTTCTTCCGATGTATTTGAAGAGCCGCAACTGGATGAAGCCCCTGCACAATCAGCCCAATCCACACCATAGTTGCGGTTCAGATCCACTCCTTTCTGTCCTGTTACATCGCTTCCTACATTTCTTCGGTTCTTGCGTTGCATTCCACCTCCCGAAGGATCATTAATTTCATTAAATACATAACCGTCGGGATTTGTACAGGGCACAATAAATATTTCCCTGTTGCTTACGAGATCCTGTACCATTTGATCGCCAGAATAATTTTGTGCGAGGTATTGAGCAAAAAAGATCAGGCTCGTACCGGTTATCGCTTCTCTTGCATGCTGTAGTCCCAGGTACAATACTTCGGGCTCATTTATTTCATCTGTTGATACGTTGTCCGAAATTTTTAAACACCAGATCGTACGGCCTTCATTGGACGTACCGATAGAAAACTTTTGTACCAGGGAAGGATACGCAGCAACAAGCGCATTCATTTTTGTATTCATTTCGTCATAGGTAAAATAACCGCCCATACTACCTTGCGGGATTCCATTGGTAGTAAATTGTGAGGGAGTTATTATAATACTGGTGACACGGGTGCAGGAGGTTTCAAAAGCAGTTCTTCCTGTTATAGCTGCCTGCCCCTGGCCGGTTGAAGAATTTTTAAAAAACTTTTTACTCTCTGCTACAAAATAGGCAGTCACATCATCTATTAATATTTCAACAGAATACCCCGCCTGTTTCAATTTTTTTAAAGCTGTTGCACTGATCTCCGCGGTTACCATCCCTGATTCTGATGAATAATGATCTGCCTGCAACAGATCGATCAATGCGCGTCGCTCCGTTTCTTGGGCGGGAAAGCTTACTCGAACCTTACTGTATTTGATTTTTTGCGCATGAGTATAAAAGGAGGCAAGCAACAGAATGGCAAACAAGGAGATTGCTTTGGGTTTCATAGATTTGGATTTCCGGATGAGTGTTCCAGTTTAGCTACATAATATTACTGATTATGCTTAGAAATAACCCGTTCTGGCCTTACTTAATGCTTAAATAAGGTAAAATCACCCAGTCATCATTCTCCTTTTACGAAATCAATTTACACTTAACACGATGATGCTTTCGTAACAATCTTAGTAAAAAAAATAAGCCCCGGACTGGGTTGTCCGGGGCTTTAGAAAAAAATCAGATATGTTAGAATTTCTGCAGCTTCACTTTCTGATCGATATTATCGCCTTTCACGGTCAGATAATACGCTCCGCCTTTCAGTGCATTTATATTGATCGGTAATACGTTTTTACCTGTTTTAAGATTCACGGTACCATTCAATACAACACGGCCGCCGTTATCTATTAATTCCCATTTAGCTCTGCCTGCTTTAAGCACATTAATAGTTGCTTTGACTTCGTGTGATGCAGGGTTTGGCGCCAATGTCAATTTACCTGCTATGTCCGCCAGTGATACAACGATCGTATTTGAATAAGTAAACCTACCATCCATATCGATCATTCTCAAACGGTAATATAATGTTGCCGAAGATTGATTAGCGGCATCGAAATCAGTAAAGTTATAGTTAAGAACGCTGGTGCTGTTTCCGGCAGCCATCACCGTACCTATCGATTCAAAGTCTTGTGCATCGACACTTCTTTCTATAATGAACTTACTGGTATTTCTTTCATTAGTTGTCTGCCATACCAGGTACGTGGAATTATTAACAAGTGATCCATTGAATACGAGCAGTTCAAGCGGCAGTGTAAACTGTGGCGTACCAAAGTAGAATGTTGAAAAAGAACTGATATCTGCCTGTAGTACATAACCGGTAGTGTCATGAACCGATGCAGAAGGAACGACCATTGTAGTAGTAGTTGAGTTCAGCGTTGCGCCGCAACCGTCTGAATTTTTCAAGATCCTTAAGCTGTTGATATTGGGCATAACAACATTACCCACAGATGTTTTGAACGCATCGAATTCCGCACCTGTAATGTATAGCCTCAATCCTACAGGTGATGCAGGAGTGGGAGACACATTGATGGTAATATTGCGATCCAGGTATTTATTCCCTGATCTCTGTCTGATAGCTCCTGTATTTCTGTAGAAAGAGGATGTTATAGTTCCCAGATTCTGGCCTCTCGCATTAATTTCCGCAAGGATATTACCATCGGGGCCTGTAATAGGCACCCAGAGATTATTATTCGCTCCGCTAATGGTGATAGTCGTTCCATCAGTACATGCATTAGGTGCGCCCGGAGTGATATCAATAGAAGTTGGAATAGTGCTCTTGCCTGAACCATCACTATTATAACCAAGGAAAGTATATTTCTGCACACAACCACGGCATGCTGGAACAATAGGATTGGCGGCACTTGGTCCTGAAGTGCTGGTTGATTTATCCATTACCACATAAAAGTCTTTTCCGTTTGGTGCAAAGGCAATATCGCGGAACCTGTTGATACTTCCAAAGTAACTGATTGTGTCTTTGTTTTCAGTGGCAGCGATGGCCGTTCCGTTGTCCTTTGTTTTTAGCCTTAAGATCCGGCCCCACTTCAATGAAGTGGCTAAGAGAGAATTTTTCCATCCGGGGATGACCGTATTGGTATAAAAGTCAAGACCTGACCAGCCTTCAGATGGCCATGCGCCATTGCTCTGATCAGGGTTTGACCATATTGCGTTGATCTGCGCTTGGGTGCTTGCATAAGCTGAAAAAAGAGGTCCTTTATATCTCGCACCAAGATTGGTTGCATTCTGCGCTTCATTAACTATAGTCGGATCGGTTGAACCCAGGCGATGACCTGCGCTGGAGCCATTATAATTTCCATCCGTATATCCGATCACTAACGGGTGCCCATAATTTTTATCTCTTTCAATGATATTGATCTCATCATCGCTGCAGGGCCCGTGAGATGAACCATACAGTATTCCTGTAGCAGTATCATATGCAAAACCCTGGTTATTTCTGATACCAAATGCCCATACCGCGTTGCCATAAGGGTTGTTTCCAGGTATCCACTTCGTTATAGGATCGGAGTCTCCTGCTTTTGGCTCAAGCATAAAGCGTAATATTTTTCCTTCATATACAGATGTGTTCTGTGCATTTTGCGGGCGCCATTGGTTACCAAACTGACCCGCACCCATATCACCCGCCGCATAGAACAGGAAACTTGTATCGTTTACCGGAGCAACAATCATTCTTTGTGAATTGTGGTCACTGCTGCCTGGCAGTGTGTTACATATAACCTCCGGAGATTGCAGTCTACCGGTAGTTGGGTTGTACTCCAGTCTTATAACACTATTGGTAAAAAATACACCTTCGTTATTAACTGCAGTGGAGTTGTAAGAACGGATATATGAAACATATACATAGTTATGCGGATCGGTGGGATCAAGCAATTTGGGATGCAATGCCAGACCTGCGAGACCGCCCTGCGCACCCAGTGAAGTATGATTGAATTGTACATTGAACTCTTTGTCGCCAGCAGTTGTAAAGAAATTACTACCCTCGCTTATATCAAGTATCGTTGTTCTGGCACCCGTGGCAGGGTTCATTCTGTATACTCTGTATCCTTTCGCTTCGGTGATCCATAAATAACCATCGGGGCCATAAGTAACTTCCCAGGGATCATTTAACATATCTGGAATGGAAAGAATTGTTTGCTGAAACACTTCCTTCATTCTGCCGGAGCCAACAATAGAAGTGGTTGGAGTAGTAACGGCAATACTAAACGTAGCGCCATTGCCTACACCGCCCAGTGGTGCTGCGCTAGTAGTTGCATAAGTATACACTCTTGCAAAATAGGTTTGTCCTACGGTAAGGCCAGTTGCACCCAGTGAACCATAGCCGAAAGTAACCGGAGTTAGCCCGCCTGCGCATGTACCGGAAAAAAGCTGGATCATCGGCAGGTCAGCACCCATCGTGGAGCCAGGGTTGACCGCAATATTTATAACGGAACTGGTTGCATTAAAACTATACCATACATCATCATCCGGCGCGCCGGTCGCAGTACCCATCGGTATTCCCGTACTGGCAGTAGCGTTGGATAAACGTCCATTGGTATTGATCGTTCCTACTGTCAGCGACGTAGCGCCACTACAGTTATCATTTGACGGCGCGGTTGCATAAGATATGCAGATGCCATACCGCCAATTATTGGCGTTACTCGTATTGGGATTATTGACCGTATAAACTCTGAACAGGTAAGTGTTACCGGGTGTAAGCTCAGCAAGCGTAAGTCCGGAGCCACCACTTGCAGATCCCAGTAAAGTAGCATTGGAAACAGCGGCTTCGGTTGCTGCATTATATCCTTCGATATAAGTAGTACCGGTTGTCCCGATGCTATTGGGTATATTAAGATTGATCAGCACGGTATTAATGCCAACTGGTGCAGTGAACTTATACCATACATCATAAGATGATCCGTACACACCTGTAAGGCCGCTCGTCTCCGTAGCCTGATAAAGAGTTTGGTTATCTATATATGTACAGGATGTTGCAGGTACGATTGTTCTTGCATCGGCAATCTGATTATTATTATTGATGGTGATAGTAAAACCGGCATTTGTGGTTGGTGTGGTTGCAGAGGTAGAAAACACACGTACATAATAGGTAGTTCCGATCGTAAGACCGGATGGGCTCAGTGTTGTTGTGCCGCAACCAAAAGCACCGGTTGTACGGTTAGTGGTAACCTGTAATCCCGGGTTGGTGAAATTGGCACCGAGGCTGGTCAATGAGATCGTCACATTATTGGAAGGCGCTACGAACTGGTACCAGACATCATACCTGATCGCACCCGAGCAGGCCGTAGATGTCCCGTCATTGGTAGCGTCGGCAACTGTACCGGTAACGGGGTTGCTGTTTAGCGAGCCGACAGTTATAAGTGGATTGGATGCATTCCATGCATTATTGGCAGGTTGAGCGTATACATGAATTGAAACGAAACTCAAGAATGCAATGAGTAGTGGTTTTAACATCGAATGGTGGATTTTAGGACTGCAAAATATAAAGCGATTTTAATATTTCTAAGAGTAGAGACCCCTATCTTTTGTTAGTAGAAACACTTAGGCCCTTATCGTTCTTTTGCTATTGCAGACAAATACATATAATTATTAAATTTGTTGCCACCAATATCTTGAATAACTAATAGTATCCACTTATGAACAGCCACCCTTATCCGACTAAAACTCGTTGGAAAAATGCATTTCGATTGTTTGCATTTTTGCTTTTTCCTATTTGTTCTATTGCTCAAAGTAATGATGGAACAACACCAACCCTATTGGTTTCTTCTACCACATGTATTAATACTTCGGGTACTCTGACTGGATCTACTTATGTAACTTTTACAGGCGCATGTGGCGGAGGAACGCCCGCAGGAAACAGGAATGACGTGTGGTACAGATTTGTAGCCAAAACACCAAACCCAACTATAACGCTGTCTTCCGCTCCTGCCCAGCGAAGTATTCAGCTTTTCTCAGGATCTTGGGGATCTCTTTCCAGTCTTCAGTGCAATACCAGTAGTAATACCCTCTTAGCCTCAGGACTTACTGTCGGAACTACTTATATTATACGAATTTTTTCAAATAACAATACCACAGGCACCTTTAATATCTGTATAGTAGACCCCGCACCCGCAAATGATAACTGCTCGGGTACTCCTACGCCTATCACGTCCAATCTTAACTGTGTAACTACCGCAGGTAATATGTATGCTTCGACGGCTTCTGCCACTGCTATTACCGGCTGCGGAACTACCCCTACCTATGATATATGGTACAGTTTTGTTGCAAAAGCAATAGACGCCACTGTCACTTTAGGTTCCCTGGGTTCTGAATTTACTAACCCCGGACTACAACTGATCGCCAGCTGTGGTACACCCGTTACGTTTGCCTGTGGTACAACTACAATGAATGTAACCGGCCTGACCCCGGGTACTACTTATTTTGTCAGGATCTATTCAACAGGAACAGCTCCTACCTCTCCAACCAATGCGGGCTTTACTATATGTGTGACACATCCGGCCAATACAAGCACTCCACCTAATGATGAATGCAGCGGGGCGATTACTTTACAGAACAATGCTACCTGTTCTGATCTTACAGGAACAATGATGGGCGCTACTGCTTCTGCAGTTCCGTTTGCACCTTGCACCGGACCTGTATCATACGATGTATGGTATAAATTTGTAGCTACCGTCACTAACCCGGTAATCACTCTTTCTTCTAGTCCGCTTGCAACAAATAATTTTACAGGCAGGGCTCTTCAGCTTTTCTCCGGAAACTGTGGAGCACTTACTTCGATAGGCTGTGGTACTACATCTATCTCACCAACATTGGTAGTAGGTAACACCTATTATATAAGAGTGTATTCAAACAGCGGATTGGCCGCTCCCGTTGATGATGGTTATTTTAGGATATGTGTAGCTTCCCCAAATATGCCTATCAAATTTGGTAACAGTTATGTGAATATTACTAAAAAAACAACAGGTGGTGTAGTAGAACCAGGCGATGTACTCGAAATACGGATGACCATAAGTCATAATAACGGTACTCTTTATCGCATGAGATACCTGGATAGTGTGCCAACAAATACGCAAATTAATAACGGTGCCGGCGATCGCTTAAGAGTAATATCCAATGAAGGCGTGGCTGTTCAAAATTTAACATTAGCAACCGGTGACGATGCTGCTAATTATATTGCGAATCCTGGCGCTGGCAACTACCAGATACGGATGAATCTGCGTTTTAGCGGAGCTGCCGCAGGTATTCCTCCCAATAATACAACCACAGAAACTACATCTGCTACTGGTGTGCTGGTTGGAGGGGATGTGCCTAAATCCGGCACAACCAGTTCACTCTTTGCAACTGCATTCAGGGTAACGGTCACTGGTGTGGTAGGAAACACGATTACATTGGGCCAGGGTAAATTCATTTACAGAACCTCGGATGCAGGTCCAGATATCACTCTTACCGGAACCCCTTACCAAATTCTTATTTCACAACCAATGAGTCTTTGTGTAAATGCAACAGGTGTGAATATGTCACAGGAATATGGCGGAACATTTGGTTCGGGAAGTACGCTTAACCGTCCGACAGATCTTACCTCTCCAATTCCTGGTTATACCTTTATCAACACGAGTTCCATTCAAGGTTTAGGTGACGGGCAATATAGTATAGTAAAAAACATCAGCCCACGAAGTGGTACCAACAGGCTTGCAGACCGGACCCCCACATGTCCGAACATTGCTTCATCCAACGATGCCTGTGCGCAACGCATGCATGGAGGGCACTGGGATGTTGACGGCGATCATACAGGTACCAATAACGCAGCGGGTAATATCCCTCGTGCAGAAGGCGATCCCGGTGGATATATGTTGATGGTAAATGCGGATTTTGTGGCTTCAGAAACATATCGTCAAACTATTACCAATCTTTGCCCTAATACCTATTACGAATTTTCTGCCTGGTTCAGAAATATTTGCCCTACTTGTGGAGTGGATTATTTAACGGGTTCAAATTATACCCCCACAAGACAGCCAGGGGTATTGCCAAATCTTACTTTCGCTATGGATGGGCTGGATCGTTACAACACAGGTGAGATTAGTTATGTCGACTATAACAATGGCTGGATTAAAAAAGGTTTTGTATTCGTAACAGGGTCTTCTCAAACCCAGGCTACTTTTTCTATCCGTAATAACTCCCAGGGCGGAGGAGGTAATGACTGGGTGATGGATGATATCTCTGTGGCTACCTGTCTTCCTAATATGAGATACTCCCCTTCGCTCAGTCCTACAACCTGCCAGGGAAGCGCATTAACGATAAATGATACGATCCGTTCCTATTTTAACAACTATCGTCACCACCAGTGGCAAAGAAGTACTGATAATGGATTTACGTGGAATAACGTCAGCACATTAAGAGATAGTACACCTGTATTTAATGTAGCACAGAACAGCTGGGAATATGTTACATCTTATACTATTTCTCCTTCCAACACGACGGTAAGCGATAGCGGAGATTTATATCGTGTTATTGTTGCTACTACTTCAACTAACGTTGGAAATACTGCATGCCAGGTCACAGACGGGGTCAGTATTATCAATCTGGCCGTAATTGATTGTACACCCGTTCTTACAACCAATCTCCTGACCTTCAACGCCACATTGGTTGATGATAAGGCTGTGCTCAACTGGACAACCTCGCGGGAAGATAAGAATGTGAAATTTCTGATTGAACGAAGTACGGATGGCAGCAACTTTGTTGTTGCGGGTACTGTCAATGGTCATAATAATTCAGGAAATACATCCAATTATTATTCATTTACCGATCCGGTGAATGTGAGTGGCAAAGTATACTACCGTGTTGTAATGGTAGATCAGGATGTAAAAAAGAAATACACAAGGGTTATACAACTAAACAAACAGGTCGCAATTAGTTTTGGATTTGTAAATGTGATCAATCCTTTTAACCAGTCGCTCGATTTCGATATTACTTCTCCTGCTGATACCAAAGCAGAAGCCGAAATTCTTGACATGTTTGGCAAAGTGGTTAAAAAGACCAGCTACCTGGTTCACAAAGGAACGAATACGCTAAGCATCTTTGATACGGGCTATTTACCCGCAGGTGCCTATGTGTTCCGGATAACCAGTAACGGACAGGTGATCAGTAAAAAAGTATTAAAGAAAAATAACCTCTGATAAATATCTTCTAAAATAACAAAGCCGTTCAGGTCTCTGAACGGCTTTGCTATTTTAAACCTGGTTACTCAATTATCAACTTCACGTATTCAGGATAAATACTATAAGTATAAGCATTTGATAAAATTCAGTAAAAACACTTAGTTTAAATAGAAGTTTTGCTATTGTAAACTCCCTTTCAGTGGTTTTTCTTTGTAATATCCAATAGTATACCCTGGGTTCACATGTATGAAAAACCAAATCACCATTTCGTGTTTTTTTAAACGCCTTTTTTTACTTTTCTCTATACTGGCTTTTACATCGCGATTCTCTTTGGCGCAGGTGAACGATGATTGCAGCGGTGCCATTCCTATTAATCCATCTCCTTCCTGTAGCAGCACGGGAAACAATACGGCCGGTACAATTCTGGCCGGCACAAACTATTCTGCTGTAGCCGGTTCCTGCCTGGCAGGAAGTCAACGGGATATGTGGTATAGTTTTGTTGCTGAAAGTACCAGCCCGACTATTACAGTAAGCACTTTAACACAGGCCCGGTTCCAGGTGTATACAGATCCTTGCGGAACGCCTGTTTCCGTATTCTGCAGTACGAGCGGTTCAAGCGCAGTACCCGGTCTTACGATAGGACTTACCTATTTTATCCGGGTCTATTCATTTAATAACAGCGTGGGCAATTTCTCAGTATGTGTAGTTGATCCCGCTCCCGCTAACAATGCCTGTGCTTCAGCAACAGTTATTAACTCCGATATTACCTGTACTAATATTTCGGGTACGGTATATGGATCTACGAATGATGGAACTTCCACTACCTGTGGAACAGGAATTTATGATGTATGGTATTCCTTTACGGCACAAACGCCTAACCCAACTATCACATTAAATAATGTCGGCAGCGATTTTGTTTCTCCGGCACTACAACTTATTGCAGGTTGTGGCACTGCTTCCCTTGCATGTGGTACCACCAGTGCCGGCGTAACTACGATGAACGCTACCGGGTTAACAATCGGAAACATTTATCGTATCCGTGTATTTTCAACCGGGGGTACCGCGCCGCTCGACCTCGCGAATGCTGGATTCAACATCTGCGTTACTGATCCGGCTCCTGTCAATAATGTTTGCACAAATGCGACAGCATTGAATTCAGCTTTAACCTGTATCAATACATCGGGTACGATAAAGTATGCAGACGCTACGTCAGGTATTCCTGCCTGCGGAGCAGGCAATACAGGATCAGCTGATGTATGGTATAGCTTTGTAGCGCAAACAGTCAATCCAACAATAACATTAAGCAGTATAGGGGCCACTTTAAGAAGCACAACACCGGGAAATGGAAATGGCGCAGTGATACAATTATTATCGGGGTCATGCGGATCTCTTACTTCAATAGGATGTGTGACAGGTACCGGTGCGTCACTTGCATTAAATACCTCGACTATTCCCGGCCCTCCGGGTCTGACCATAGGAACTACTTATTATATCCGGGTATCTTCAAATAACAATTCTGCCACTACAGCTGGTACAGGCTGGGGGTTTAATATCTGCATAACCGATCCCGCACCTGCGAATAATGCATGCGCTTCGGCAATTAATTTAACTACTAATCCAACCTGTATCAATACTACGGGGACAGTGTATGGCGCCACAAACGATGGCACCTCTACTACCTGCGGAACAGGTATTTATGATGTATGGTATTCTTTTGTGGCAAGTACACCAAACCCAACTATTACAATGAGCAATGTGGGCAGTGATTTTATTTCGCCGGCATTAGAATTAATAACAACCTGCGGTAGTGCTTCTATTGTTTGCGGTACTTCCAGTGCAGGAGTAACTACATTAAATCCAACCAACCTGGTGATCGGTACTACTTACCGGATACGCGTGTTTTCAACGGCAGGCGCTGCTCCTGCAAGTGGTGTCAATGCACAGTTTAATATTTGTGTAACAGACCCTTTACCAGCAAATGATATTTGTACAAATGCTATCAACTTAACCTCTGCGGCGCTGTGTAGCAATACTGCGGGTTCATTAAAACATGCGGATGCTACGGCCCTTGTACCGGCCTGCGGAGCGGGTAATACAGGATCAGCCGATGTATGGTATAGTTTTGTAGCACAAACCTTTAATCCTGTTATTACCCTAAGTGGCATTGGTACTAACCTGAGAGCTACGGGCGCTGGTAACGGCAATGGTGCCGTTATACAATTACTTTGGGGCACATGTGGTTCATTTAGCTCATTAGGTTGCGTGACAGGTACAGGTACATCACTTACACTTAATACCGCAACGATCCCAGGCCCTCCTGGGCTTACCATCGGGGCTACCTATTATATAAGAATATCTTCCAATAATAACCTGGCCACCACATCCACACCAGGCTGGCAATTTAATATTTGTATAACAGATCCTGCTCCATCCAACAACGCTTGCGCCAGCGCTGCTGTCCTTACGTCGGGGCTTGTTTGCACTCCTACTACTGGTTCAGTATATGGTGCCACCAACGATGGTATATCAACCGCATGCGGAACCGGTGTATATGATGTGTGGTATTCATTCGTAGCAAACTATCCTGATCCTACGATCAGATTGAACAATATTGGACTTGATTTCACTTCACCTGCGCTTGAACTCATGACAACCTGCGGCAGTGCCTCTATTATGTGTGGAACTGCTGGTCCAGGCACTATTACTATGAACCCGACCGGACTTATTGTTGGCAACACATATCGCATACGTGTTTTCTCGACGGCTGGTACAGCTCCTACCTCTGGGGTTAACGCTGGTTTTGAGATCTGTATTACCGATCCTGTACTTGTAAATGACGCATGCGCCGCTTCGGTGTTACTTACATCTTCGGCGTCCTGCATCAATACTGCAGGTAATCTTAAATACTCCAATGCATCCATACTATCGGATGGTGTTCCGCCAGGCTGCGGAGATCCCAATGCGAGCGATGTATGGTATCGTTTTGTGGCACAGTCTTCTTACCCCAACATACAGTTGAGTAATATTGGCTCCAGCATTACCAACGCCGCCATTGGTGGCGGTATTCGTATGCAGTTGCTGGAAGGCTCCTGCGGGTCTTTTTCACAGATCGTTTGTGCAACGGGTAGCTATAACACCACTTCATTAACAGCAGGCAGAACACTTGTTATCGGTAATACCTATTACATCCGTATCTCCACGCTTAATAATGTTCCCGGCACGCCCGGGGCAGGAAACTTATGGAAATTTAGTATTTGCATCACTGATCCGCTGAATACGCCTACGCCACGCTTTGGAAATAGTTACGTAAATATTTCAAAAAGAAATTCTGGCGGGGTAGTCGAAAAAGGCGATACATTGGAGATCAGAATGACCATTGCACTTCCGGCCGGAGTGGTATATTATCCAAGGTATGTAGACAATATACCATCTAATACACAAATGCTTTCGAGCTCCAATGATTCAATTCGTGTTATAACAAATGAAGGATTGACGTATAAAAGTTATACTCCGCTTGCCGGTGATGATGCAGCAACTTATATAGCCTCTCCGGGCGCAGGTGAATATAATATCCGCATGAATTTTGGATTTGGCGCTAATATGTCAGCGCCGGAAGCTCCGCTTAATAATTCTGAAACGGATATTACAGGCGCAAAACAAATGAGTTCTCCATCAAGACCTGTAGGCGGAGGCAGGTTATTATTTGCGACATCTTTCCGTGTAAAAGTTACAGGTGATCCCGGAGATATCATTACGCTTGGCGCCGGAAAATTTTTATACCGCGCTTCTCCGGGAGACGCAGACCAATCAGTGAATACCGTACCCTATCAGATACTGGTCAGCAATGCCATGAGCCTTTGTGCAAATGCAACAGGTGTAAACAGTGCACAGGAATATGGAGGAACTTTTGGATCCGGAACTACTTTAAACAGGCCTACTCCGCCAGCGTTTCTTCCAACCGGGTACACTTATGTCAGCAATGTATCACCAACGCAACCTGTTGGCGATGGCTCTTATGCTATTGTAAAAAATTCAAGTCCCCGCAGCGGCATAAACAGAAATGCAAGCAGGAAACCGAATTGCGTTGGTCTGCTCCCCTCAGCAGACAGTTGTGACAACAGGATGTTCGATGGTCACTGGTTTATAGATGGTGATCACTCAGGCACCAATGATGGGGTTGGCAATACACCGCCTTCTGCTATTGATCCCGGTGGATATATGCTGATGGTAAACGCTGACTATGTAGCCTCTGAAGTGTACAGGCAGGATATTTCAGGGCTTTGTCCAAATACCTATTACGAATTTTCTGCGTGGGTAAGGAATATTTGCCCCAATTGCGGAGTGGATTCTATTGGCACACAAACATGGAGACCAGGAGTAAACCCCAATCTTACTTTTATACTGGATAATGTGGACCGTTATAATACAGGTGAAGTAGATACGCTTGGAGGATGGATCAAGAAAGGATTCGTGTTTGTAACAGGGCCTTCGCAAACAAGCGCTACTTTTTCCATTCGTAATAATGGTCAGGGCGGTGGAGGTAACGATTGGGTAATGGATGATATTTCCGTTGCCACCTGTCTGCCAAACATGAGTTATTCTCCTTCTCTTAGTCCAACAGTATGTGAGGGAAATGCGCTGACAATAAATGATACGATACGTTCCTATTTTAATAACTACCGGCATCATCAGTGGCAAAGAAGCACAGACAACGGGCTAACCTGGAGTGACGTAGGCTCACTCAGGGATAGTATTCCACACTTTAATGCAGCACTTAACAGCTGGGAATATATAACCTCTTATACCATTCCTCCGCCAAATACCAATGTAAGTGATAGCGGAAATTTATACAGGGTAATCGTTGCTACCAGTGCTGATAATGTGAGCAGCCCTTCCTGCCAGGTCACTGATGGCATCAGTATCATCAATCTATTTGTAATCGACTGTGCTCCTGTTTTGTCTACGAACCTGTTAAGTTTCAACGGATCGTTAATGGAAGATAAAACCCATCTTAACTGGACGACATCAAAAGAAGATAAAAAAGTAAAATTCAATATAGAACGTAGTGCGGATGGTTTTAATTTTTCTATTGTCAGCTCGGTCAATGGTTATAACAATTCCAGCACAGCTGTTAATTCCTATTCATTTATTGATCCGGTAAGCATAAATAATAAAGCATATTACAGGATTATCATGATTGATCAGGATAATAAAAAGAAATATTCAAGAGTAATCCAGCTAAGCAGAACAGGATCAAACATTACGCAATTGACAAATGTTATTAATCCCTTTTTCCAGGCCCTCGAATTTGATATCCATTCTCCCGTTGATACAAAAGCTGAAGCTGAATTGCTTGATATGTTTGGAAAAGTGGTAAAGAAAACAGGCTACCTTGTACACAAAGGTGTCAATACATTAAGCATTTTCGATACAGGATATCTGCCTGCGGGAGCTTATGTCTTCCGCTTGAAAAGTAACGGGATCATCTTAAGCAGAAAAGTATTGAAAAGAAACTCTCCATAATGGTCTGCCTTTAAACGGTAACCATATATTGTCTTGCTGACCATCCGGATCTCCTGCTGCTTTTATCAAAAAGATAGTGGGAGATTTTTTACTAAAGCTATTATAAGCAAATTATCCTATTTGTATTATGACGGTAATCATAATTTACCCATCTGTTCTATCACCCAGCTTTAAACAGTTCGTCCATCTTCAATTCGTTCTGAACAAGATTTATCTTATATGGATTGTTCTTTACTCCAAACGTGGTGATCATTGTCAGGAACATTGATTTGCGTGTTTTTGTCTGCTCCTTAAAAACCATCATTTTTTTCTCAAGATCCGTGGCATAAGCCCTGGTTATGGTAAAATCGTTTATTGAGAACTTCATCTCGCAAATATTAATACATTGATCCTGCCGGTCTATAAGCAGATCGATCTGTGCGCCTTTTTCTTTATTTTGATATCGCCAGGCCGATGTTATCGAATAAACGCCACTAATACCCAGTGCTTTTTTTATAGGATCTATATGCTTCATACAAATATTCTCAAATGCGTAGCCACTCCAGCTTTTCCAGGAAGAACTTTCAGCCAGTCTCATCCATGCGCCTTTGCTTGCCTGTTCTTTGTGCGATTCAATAAATTTTATATAGAAAAGAGAATATTCATCCGACAATCTGTAAATGCTTTGGCTGACATTCTTATCAAAGGGAATAATAGAAGAGATAAAACCAGATTCTTCCAATTCATTCAGCAGTTTAGTGGTACCGCCGCCAGTCTGTAATTTACAGATCTGAATAATCTGGTTTCGGGATAAGCCGGTTGACTTCCCGGCAAGGGCTCGTACCACTTTGATATGATTATCCGCATACTCAAATAAGGAATGATATAAATTATCAAATTCCTTAAACAAAGCCCCATCCTTTGTAAAACAAACCCTGTCTATGCTTTGAGTGGCGCTTTCTCCTATTTTGACATTTTTAAGATACTGAGGTATGCCACCCATTACCATGTAAAGCTGTAGCAATTGATACCTGCTAAATTTGATCCTTCTGCCTTGCAGGTATTTCTCTGTTTCATACAACGTAAATGGTAATAACCGGACCCTTTGCGTGATCCTGTTATGTAACCCACCCCTGTTGTTCATCACATGTTTTATCATCCATGATGCTGCCGAACCGCAGATAACTACTACCAGGTTTTCCTGCCTGGAAGCCCAGCGATTCCAAAAGTTTTCAAATGCCGGCAAGAACCCTGATCTTCTTGAATTCATCCAGGGAAATTCATCAAAGAACAGTACACTTTTCTTCCTTTTGATAAGAGGGGTAAGATGTTTTTCCAACAAAAAAAAAGCCTCTATCCAGTTTGATGGCACCGGTAGAGGACGTTTTCTACTACTTGCCAGCTCAAGCGCTTTATTGAAATTGATGAGCTGCTGGGATAAAGTGCCATTATGAATACCGGAAACATCCATTATTATCCTGGAGTCATATACTTTACGAACCAGGAAAGTTTTTCCAACACGCCTCCTTCCGTAAATGGCAATCAATTCTGCTTCCGGGGAAGACAAGGCATTCTCCAGTATTTCTTTTTCAATTTCTCTACCGGTCAATGATTCCATAAAATCTATATCTCGCCAAAACTAGTAAAAATTATCATATTTTGGCGAGATATATAAAATTAAAAGTTTACTGGAATACGTAAGGTTGATGTTTTTGTTTCTTTTATATTTCGCCAAAATCATATAAAAAAACAGGTTTTGGCGAGATATAAATAAACTGATTCATTCAACCTGTATTTGTTTAGCCAATCCTGGCATATGACGATATGCTATTTGTACCAAATACAATTTACGCCAGGCAGAATATGGTTTTCGCATTACTATTCATACACAACTAATACCATTTTATATTGAAATAGCAATACCTCATTCGCCAGCTAGCTTGACTTATGAATGCAGCCTGAAAAGCTGGTTGATTTTAACCCTGTTGTCAAAATCAACTACCGGAAGATATTCTCTCCCACTCCTGTCGCTATTTATAATTGCATAATCACGGGTGTGGAGTCTCTCTTGTTTCGAAGAATAATGGCGAAAGGGCATCGCCGGGAGGCCCTTGTCGAAATACTTGCCGGCACTATCTCTTTCAATACCGGCGAAAACCGTATTTTTATACCCAATTAATAAATATGAATACCGGAACAAAACCAGTTATAGGCATCTCCTGCGGCGACCTGAATGGCATTGGCATCGAATTGATCATTAAAACATTCTCTGACGCCCGTATAACCGAATTATGCACGCCGGTCATTTTTGCATCAAATAAGGCAATTAATTTTTACCGGAAGGCCGTTTCAGAAATGCCATTTAATTATCAGAATGTCAAAGAATTTAACCGGCTGAACAGTAAGCAGGTAAACGTATTCAACTGCTGGGAAGAGGAAGTAGTTATCACTCCTGGCCAATTGACTGATCTGGGAGGCAAATATGCGGTACTCTCCCTTCAATCAGCCGTTGCGGCACTCAAACAAAAACAAATAGACGGACTGGTAACAGCTCCAATCCACAAAAAGAATATCCAATCGGCTGAATTCAATTTTACAGGGCATACTCCTTTCCTGAAAAGCATGTTTGCCGCTAACGATGTAGTGATGATGTTATGCGCGGGCAATTTTCGGGTTGCTTTGGTCACAGAACATATTCCTATCAGCGAAGTAGCAAAACATATCACTAAGGAAGCCATTATTAGCAAACTGAACTTAATTCATAAAAGCCTGCAACGGGATTTCGGGATTGATAAACCGCGGATTGCCGTATTGGGACTGAACCCTCATGCAGGAGATGAAGGACTGGTGGGGAATGAAGAAGAAACCATCATCAGGCCTGCTATTAAAGAGGCTAAGAATAATAATATGCTCGTTGTAGGTCCTTATAGCGCTGATGCTTTTTTTGCCAGAAGACAACATGATAAATTTGATGCTGTGCTGGCGATGTACCATGACCAGGGCCTTATTCCTTTCAAAGCCCTTGCAATAAATGAAGGAGTTAACTTTACAGCAGGATTACCCGTTGTAAGAACTTCACCGGATCATGGAGTGGCATTTGACATTGCAGGAAAGGACAGGGCAGACACTTCTTCTTTTATCACTTCCATTTTTCAATGCATTGATATTATAAACCAACGGGATGACTACGATAATAATCGAAAAAACCCGATGAAGAAATTGAATGCGGAAGTCTTTGCAAGAATGGAAGATGAGGAAATAAGAGAAAACTAACTAAGAGATTAAAAGAGAAAAAAAGCTTAAAAGAGGTGATCCCGGGTAAACTGGAGTACCAAAATTATTGGAACACGGTATCCGGAACTCCCTGGTTGATCACATAATTAGAATAAGTGATCTCCACTTTTCCTTTTTTGTCTTTTAATTTATCCGCAGGATTTTTTTCCTTTTTGCTTCCATCGTCATAATCGAACGTTATGCCCTTAGGCAATTTATAATCTTTTGTATTAAAGGAAAAGATCACTTTGTCGGCAAGCGCATAGTCGGAAAATTTTCCATAGGTCATCTCCAGGTCGTAGGTACCGTTTTCCCGGGTAGTAGTTTTGGCCTTTTTGACTAACATCTGTGTTTCGTCGATGTATAAAGTAGACAATACTACTTCTGAGTTATCGTCTTTGGGCAATAATTTTATGATCCGGAGGTTGGAGCCGGCCTCTTTACCCACATCTATTATATCGAAATTATCAATTCCACCCAGGAACATATTCCCGATGTTTATATTTACCGAGCCTTTAGGAATAAATGAAATTCCTTTATCATTTTTAATACGTAGTTTATTGGGCTTCTTGAAATACACCATTACCGTGGCGATAGGCGCTTTAATGAATACAACATTTGTTTTCATCCTACCCTTCGCTTCATAGTCATTTACCTTATCCAGCTTTGCTTTTACCTGTCGTACGATCTCTTCTGCAGATTGTGCCCGCAGATTGGCCTGTAAAAAAAATAAACCAATTGAAAGGAGAAAAATTGTCTTTTTCATATATACTTACTTGAAGCATGAATTAATCCTGGAATACTATCGGTCAACTTAAAATATCCTTTCTTTTAAAAACCCATATTGCACTACCTGCAAAAGCTATTATATAGACAACCAATATGAACATACTTCTCATTATAGCAGGAAAATTGGCAATACTGCCCGTTATCGTTGCTCCATCGGCATCGGTCTTAACATAAAAGAAGCCTTTCCATGCTACCATATGGGAAGTAAAAAGATATGGCTTTATTGTTCTGTCATAAATAGGAATATTCATTTCAGATAGTATTGTAAAAACGATAACAATACTCATCGTGGCAATAATAGGGCCGATAGAGTTTTCGGCAAACACGCTCAATAAAAAGGCAAGAGCCGAAACGGTGGTAAGGGCAACTGCTGCAAAACCAAAAGCAGCAACGTACCGCCACATCACGTCAAAACTCTTTATTTGCTCTATCCATTCGGATCTTAGCACCACAAGGTCGTTGGTACCAAAAAGCAGGATACTACCGAATAGCGCCAGGATCGCCATCCATGCCAGCAAACTGAGGGTGTAAACTACAGATGCTGTAAATTTGACCAGCATATATTCTGTACGGCTAACCGGCCTTGTGAGGGAGAGACGCAGCGTTCCCATATTCGCTTCCCCGGCTATAGAGTCTCCAGCTATCAATGCTACCAGCAAAGGCATCTGAATCAGGAGCGTATTGAGTATAACAAAACAAATCAGGTATCCGTTCAATACTTTCATTTTGAATTCATCCGTTATATCAATCGAGTCTTTGAGATTACTTAAGAGAAGGTCAATATACGTTTTACCATCAAACTTAAGAGCAATCTGTATCAGTAAAACAATAGATGCGATAGCACCAAAAGCGATATAGGTACGCGAACGTTTGAATATTTTAAATAATTCAATTTTTAAAAGCTTCCACATGCTGATTGCCCGAGGTTAAAGATAAAAAATAGTCTTCCAGTGAATGTTTTGAATGAAAAGATAAAATTCCTATATCCATTTGTGATATGTTTCTGATCACTTGCGGTACCTGATCCCTATGCAGTTTCAGTAACACACAATCATTTCTTTTATTTAGTACAAATTTTCTCTCGGGCGATTGAAGCAGTTTTTCATATGCTTCCGCATCATCTGTGGTCTTAAGCTCTACTACTGTTTCCGCAGGATCAAACAGGTCATGCACCCTGCCTTCTACTACTTTTTTCCCCTTGTCTATTATGAGCATCGAATCAGCTATTAGCTCCATTTCACTCAAAAGGTGCGATGATACCATCACTGTTTTATGTAATTCCCTGCTCAGATGCAAGATAAGATTACGGATATCTGCAATACCCTGCGGATCAAGGCCGTTGGTAGGTTCATCGAGTATGATCAATTGAGGATCGTGAATGAGTGCGGTGGCAATGCCCAGTCGCTGTTTCATACCCTGCGAATAGGTTTTGACTTTACTGTCAGCCCTGTCTGCGAGGCCAACCATTTCAAGCTGGTCCATCAGTTTTTTGCGTGGTGTCTTTATTCCACTCATAGCGCCGAAGATTTCAAGATTTTCCTTTGCAGTGAGGTATTTATATAAATCGGGCCTTTCGATTATTGCTCCGGTCTGTCGAAGGATTTCTTTGCGATGCTTTTCCAGGTCCATACCAAAGATTTCGATCTTACCCGAGCTGGGTCTTATAAGCGTAAGCAACATTCGGATCGTTGTAGACTTGCCGGCTCCGTTCTGACCGAGAAAACCGTAAACATTTCCTTGAGACACAGTAAAGGACAATTCTTCCACTGCCTTGAGCTCTCCGAAATTTTTATGAAGATTAGTGACCCGGATAATATCAGCCATGCACTGGGTTTATGAGCAAAGGTATTGAGCTTAGCCTTGAAAATGAATGTTTTGAGGGTTTTTAAAATATATTTTACAATAAACTTGCAAATAATCAAACGAAATACTACGTTTGTTAAGGATTCGGAAAACCACATTACTGTACGAAAAAATACGCTAGGCTATTTCCGGAAATATTACCACTCTGACTGGAAATAGGCCAAAACTGGCCTTTCGCATCCGACTGAACTGATTCTGTTATCCGGTATTTCTATGAATTTTTACATAACAAATCGTTCATCGCCCGAAAATGAAAACAATTTTTATCGCCCTTTTATCAGCCATCACCAGCCTGGCCTTCCACCAACCACTTATGGCCCGGCAAATCTTCCCTTTTACAGCCAGCACTTTTATCTCACAACCAGTAAAGCTGATCAGTTTTGACGGCAGCATTCAGAATGAAAAGATCTTGTTGAACTGGACAATCGCAGAAAATCAGCAAGCAGGTATGTTTGAACTACAAAGAAGTTCAGACGGCAAAAACTTCACCACTGCCGCACTTGTATTTGGTACTGATAAAGAGAACACGGACAGTTACCAATTTTATGAAAAGGCGAAATCAAAAACGACCTCGTATCGCTTAAAGATCATTTATAAAGATCAGACTTTCGAATTTTCGAAGGTGATCAGCATAAATGCTGCCAGCAAAATTGATAAATAATTAAACAAATTAATCATGGCAGGAACTACACCAGGCTGGAAAGAACAATATGATCGCCTTAAAAAAGTACTAAAGCAGCTTGTACAGCCAGCCAAACAAAGATCATTACCGCAACCGGCCTTACAACCCATCCGGAATCAGCGAAAATTTTGAGGGGTGATCCATTGATCACATATACTTAGAGTACAATTGAGAAACAGCCCCGGTTCCCCGGGGCTGTCTTTTTATCAATCTACTTCTGGTTGAGATAAGACTGCAGGTTTTTTACATATACTTCAAATGCTCTAATACCCGACAGGGTTATTTTACAGATGGTCTGCGGATAATTGTCCTTGAATTGTTTAACGACATCGATATACCCTGCATCCTTCAGTTTCTGTATTTGTACACTGAGGTTGCCTGCTGTAGAAGCTGTCTTCTCTTTTAAAAAAGTAAACTCGGCCTCTTTCACACTAATCAGGAGCGACATCACTGCCAGTCTAAGTTGCGAATGTAATATGGGATCAAGGTCTTTAAACATCCAATATTTCCCTGTTTGATTTTGTACGGAGATATCTTTTTCTTAATAACATACCTGGAATAAGCCAGGCAAAAATAGCTGAAAGAGCTGTTAGCAATAAGTCGATCTCAATATTAGTATAAACACAAACGGCACTGCAAATCCAACAGAATATACCGCCTAAAAACATAGGCCTGAATTGCATGATCGCGCCGGTCACAAATGTTGGGAAACCATAAAGCATCAGGAAATAAGAAAGAACGTGATCAGAAAATTCAAAAGAATGCGACTTTCCGGCAAGTTGCCTGTAATCACCCTGTAGCTGATTCAAGAAGTGAAAGACACCTGAGTTTGCATGTATTAATAAGAATATGCAGATGCCAAACGCAAGCCACAGGTAATCCATCACCACATCGTTATGTGATCTTACTATACGCTCTTTTCTTTCCCTGATAGAAAACATGATTTGAGGGATAATAGCGACAAAGGAAAGCCAATAAATATCTACCGGCAGCTCGAAACCGAAATGTATTTCTGCGAATTTAATTAATGAGCAAATAGCTATTACTGTACCCCATAGGATGGCTCCCAACCCGGTATCATGATAGGAGTTTTTTGCCTTGTTGATCATGGAGGTGATCAGCTCAAGGCTTTCCTTTTCAGAGATTTTTTTTTCTTCCATGTTCAAAGCATTTGCTTTTTATGTTTGTTCTGCAACAAATATCCGGGTATAATATAAGCAACCAAAACAGATAACGCCATTAATAGAAGTTGAAACTGGTATTCCACCAGCACAGATACCGCGGCTATTACCCAACATGCCGCTGCTGACCAGCGCAGAACTGAAAACCGAAGGATCGCGCCACCTATGAATGAACCAAATCCATACAATACAAGATAGACCGGAAAGGCATACAACCAAAGATTATTATAGCTGATGATCCACGAAAGGATAGTGAAACTAATACCAGTACCCAATCCGAAATACATCATCGATTCACCCATATAAGTGACAACCTTGGGTTTTTTCTCTGCACGTATGCCATACACTATACTAACAATTGCGCCGACCCACATCAACATCCACACCAGGTAATGTTTGGGGTATTGCACAATAACCAATAACACATATTGCGCTATTGCCGCAATGAATATAAGCCAACCCCATAGCAAATAAAAGAAAGCATTCATAGAGAGATCTTCCTTGGCCTTTTCAATCATCGATTGAATGACCTTCAGGCTTTGTTCGGCAGAGAAATCCTGGTCTTGCATTGCAGTCATATTAAATGTAAAATTTGCCGGCAATTATATTGCCGGCAAACGCGTTAATTTGATGTGTTACTGTGCTTGTGAAACGAAATATTTGGCTTGTCCCAGGCCCCAGGAGGGATCTATCGTACTTGCTGGCTTAAATGTTTCGAATTTCTTTATCGCTTCTTCAAATAATTTTTTTCCTTCTGTCTTACTTCCACCAAATTGTTCGGGTGTAAAAAATTTATCCTGACCTTCCAACAGGTATATTCTCGGATTAGAAGAATCTAATTTTTTAGCCAGTTCAAGAGCTTCGCTTGCTTTGGCAAGATCCTGGTACCTGTTCATAGGATCAACCATAACACGAAGGGTGATGATCATTTTTTTCAAACATTGAATTTCCGAATTGTCTTTTTTCAGGGATTCAGCGGTTTTTAACAGCCCTTCTGCTTTATCTGCTATTACATCAACAACAGATACATTACCACTCTGCGACTGTACATATCCAATATTCGTATTGGCCAAGGCTGCATAATAAAATGGCAGCCATTGATCTTTTTCAGCATTTGCAATTCGTTCAAACGAGTTTGCCAGCTCTGTAAGACCAGCTATGCTGCGGGTCGTATCTATTGCAGCAACCTTGGGCTCCATGGCTTTTACGAATTTTTCACTTTGTGCGTTTACCACCATTATACATAGTGATACCATCGCTAATAAACATATCTTTTTCATTTTATACAATTTATTGTTTTGTTATCCTTGTTTACGTTTTAATTTATCATACTCCCTTTCTACAGAATTGGCTTCCGGGTAGATATAAGCTCCGAAATAATGAAAGATCAGTCCTATACCCCATCCTGCTGTTGGCCATACCGGCCATGGCCAGCTACCGTAATATGTTCTTGCCCCAGTAAAATACCAAAGCCCCCACAAAAAAGCATTGACGATTAAGTACGTGATCAGGTTTGATTTAAAAGAGGCTCTTCTCTTCGCAATCTCCCAAAGTTTTGGATCACGATCTTCATGCATGTGTATGTTATTTTCCATTTTGTTGAAGATATATTTTATAAACCATTATTGATCACTTCATCGCTCCTATCCACTCCAAAGCTGATAAATGCGCCAATGAATACAAACATGCGGGAAGGAGGTACAATTGCTTCCTTTCTATACCCATTGTAAGAATACTGGTAACCATATGTTTGTTTGATGTTAAAGATATTGCTCACCTGCAATACATATACAGCAAATGATTTAGCATCCTTTTTACCAATTGAAGGCAGGTAATTGATAGAAAAACTCACATTATGGTAATCAGGTATCTTACCCATATCATTGAATTTATACTGGCTGCCATCATACTGAATATTATAATAAGGCCGTCCGCTGGTATAGTTATACGAAGCGTTAAAATTGGATTTAATGCCAGTTACAAACTTTTTCACCACGAATGAGGCAGTATGTTTCGCCGCAAAATTGGGCTGTGTGGCATAAGGAAAATTCAAAAAATCACGTTTTGTATCCAGGTAGGAATAAGAGATCCAGTAATCCAGGTTCTTAATCGTTTTTTTATCTCTCCAGAAAAACTCGATCCCTTTCGCATCACCAAAACCATTGTTATTGATCGCTGTCTCCCCGGTTACACCAGTACTTGTTTTTATAAGATTGTGGTATTTTTTATAAAATATCTCCGCCCGGAAGGTTTGCTGGTTGAGCACTTTTTGGTATTGAGCGATATAGTGCGTGGCCTTCATGAAATCAAGGGCATTTACCGAAGGAAGGTATTTTCGTTCCGGGTCCTGGTAAAATATACCATATGCCAGGGAGGCCTGCGCTCCTTTACTTAATTTATAAGCAAGTGAAACCCTGGGTGCAATATTTGTTTTATCCAGTAATGAAGAGTGTTCTACCCGTACTCCGGCCTTGGCGGCAATATCATTGGTTATATAAATATCAGTTTCGCCAAAAGCAGCCTTTATATTTCCCTGCAGGTTGGCCGGGTATTGCTGTCCATTATATGCCGTATAGGTTACTTTATCATTTGTATAATTAAATTCACCTCCAAAACGAACTGCGCTAAGTCCTTTTAGTTTTCTTTCCAGTACGGCCTTGGCATTAAAATAATTGCCTTTAGTGTCAACCGAAAAATCTTTGAACTCGAGGCCTGTTAACTGTACATCTTGTTTATTCGCATCCTGCAATGAGCCATCTATATCATCTTTATTATTGGTATAAGAAATACCGGTGTTGAGTTTCCAGCGGCCAAAACTCTCTTTCCATGCCAGGTTATGATACATGTTTGTATTGCCAATAGCAAATTTGTCAAGGTAACCGATAGTATCTATACTATTAGTTGTAAATCCGAGTTTACTGGTGCTGAAGTATCCATAGTATTTTAGTATTCCCGTTTTGGAAGTTTTGATCCGGAAATTTGCATCGCCATTATGATAGACCGGAGCCCTTGAATAGTCCTGTTTTTGTTTAATGATACCAAAAGCAAGTCCCAGGTCTGTATAAGAATAATTTGCACCCCATGACGATTTTTTATCTTTCGATAATTGCTGGTAACCTGCATTGCCTCCGAGCACAGTAATACCAATACTCGCGGAGGATTGTTCAGGCAGGTCGATCGACTCAAGGATCAGCGCGGAGGAAAGAGCCTGGCCATATAATGCGGAATAACCTCCTGTACTGAACACAGTTCCTTTGAACAGAAAAGGAGAGAACCTTCCAAACTGGGCGATATTCGGCACACTGCTGAAAAAGAAATTATTGACAAGTGTGCCGTCTATAAATGTTTTTGTCTCGGCAGCCGTTCCTCCACGCACAAAAAGACCTTCGCTTTCACCTACCTGTTGTGCGCCGGGTAGTGTTTTTAATGCACCAGTAATATCGCCGTTAGCACTGGCAGTCGTTACTACATCAATGGGATCCAGTACAACTCCTGCCCTTTTGCGATCGCTGGCCTCGAAGGTTCCCGCACTGATCACCACCGCTCTCAGTTCTGTGATCTCTTCTTTTATAACGATATTAAGATCGATGGGCGCGCCATCCAGTTTTATTTTTTGTTCAAAGGATTTATAGCCAATCGCTGTAGCTGTCAACAACTGTTCTCCCTTTTCAGTGGTGCTGAAAGAAAAATTGCCCAGGGAATCAGTGGTTGCACCATCATAGCTGTCTTTTATAGCAATGCTTATACCAGCCAGCGGTTTGGATTTATTATCCTTTACCTGCCCTTTTATTGTGACCTGCCCCATTATCGACTGAACCAAAAACATGGCCACCAGAACTGAAAAAAATTGTTTCATAAATAAGTTAATTTGGGATGCCTTCACAAACATAAAGTAGTTTACAATATAAACCAAATTGATTTTTGATCTTTTTGCCCTTCGCTGATGTCTGTGTCTGAACTGAAGGAGTACGATAAGGCAGGCCAGGGCTTTGCCATGTGCTGAGCAGCGAACGGAACCTTGAAGTGTGCGACGCAACAGGTGATCATAGTAGCACTACAGCCCGGCACAAAAAAAGCGGCTCATTACTGAACCGCTTTAAATTATATGCTTGAACTTATCAGGCTTTGTACTGAGGAATGATCGAGTTTGCCAGATCAACCATTTTCTTTAGTCCATCTTCGGGAAGATTTCCCTTTTTGAACTCTGCCATTACTTCTGGTAATTTGTTGTCCATTTCCATGAGGAAGTGTTCTTCAAATTCTTTTACTCTTTTAACCGCTACATCTTTGATGTAACCATTGGTACCGAGGTAAATGATAGCAACCTGTTTTTCTACTGCAAATGGAGAATATTGAGGTTGTTTCAGGATCTCCACGTTACGTGCTCCCTTATCAATTACATTTTTCGTAGCAGCATCCAGGTCACCACCAAATTTAGAGAACGCTTCCAGCTCACGATAAAGAGCCTGGTCAAGTTTAAGTGTACCGGCAACTTTTTTCATCGATTTGATCTGCGCATTACCACCCACACGGCTTACCGAGATACCTACGTTGATCGCAGGACGGATACCGGATAAGAACAGGTTTGACTCAAGGAATATCTGTCCATCGGTGATAGAGATAACGTTTGTTGGAATGTATGCAGATACGTCACCCGCCTGTGTTTCGATGATTGGCAGGGCAGTAAGCGATCCACCACCTTTTACAAGGTGTTTGATAGATTCAGGAAGATCATTCATATCCTTTACAATCGCATCATTGTTGATCACTTTCGCAGCTCTTTCCAATAAGCGACTATGCAGATAGAATACGTCACCAGGATATGCTTCACGGCCTGGAGGGCGACGCAACAAGAGGGATACCTCGCGATAAGCAACCGCTTGTTTTGAAAGATCATCATAGATGATCAGTGCAGGACGTCCGGTATCACGGAAGAACTCGCCAATAGCTGCTCCGGCAAAAGGTGCGTAGAACTGCAAAGGAGCAGGGTCTGATGCAGATGCCGCAACGATTGTAGTGTATTCCATTGCGCCTGCATCCTGTAATGTTTTCATTACACCGGCA